>QZJT01000148.1 GCA_003597935.1 Phycisphaerales bacterium
GCCCCGCCTCTCAGAGCCCCGCCTCTCAGAGCCCCGCCTCTCAGAGCCCCGCCTCTCAGAGCCCCGCCTCTCAGAGCCCCGCCTCTCAGAGCCCCGCCTTTCAAGGCGGGAGTTCTTCGCAAGGAGACGTCGTTCCCGAGAGTAAAACCTCTTCGATCCCCTAACGCGGCGATTGTCGGCAACCACGATGATCCTACAGGATCCGCGCGCCTGCAAGGAGGTAGGGCGGGCCTCTGCACCACGCGTGCGTCACGGGATCGGCCGCTCGCTGCAGGAAGGTGCTCACGCGCGGTCATGCAGATTACCGTGCGTGCCCGTTGGAGCCAGGCTCGGCCGGAAGCTCCGCGCGGGCTGAAGCCGCGCGGCTCGCTCTCTTACTCCCTGACTCGCTCATTCCCTCGCCCCCTACTCCCTCACCGCCTCCTGATTGGCCATCACCCCCCCGCCGTCTATCATGGCCCGGGCGGCGCCGAGGATCGCTTCCGGCCGCGGGCAGCGCCGCCGGTTCACTTCGAGGATCACTCATGTCGGCCTTTAACGCTTCCCAACTGACCAATCTCGCCCTGCTGACCGACCTGTATCAGCTCACCATGGCCTACGGGTACTGGAAAGCCGGCGTCAGCGATCGCGAGGCCGTGTTTCACCTCTACTTCCGCGAGAACCCCTTCGACGGCGGGTTCGCCGTGGCCTGCGGGCTGGAACCGATCATCAATCTGCTGATCGACTTTCACTTCGACGACTCCGACGTGGAGTACCTGCGGACGCTGACCGGCAATGACGGCAAGCCGCTGTTCGATCGGGCGTTCCTGGGCGAACTGAGGCAGTTGCGGCTGTCGTGCGACATCGACGCGACGCCGGAGGGCACGACGGTGTTTCCGCACGAGCCGCTCATCCGGGTCCGCGGGCCGATCGCCCAGTGCCAGATCCTGGAAACGCCGCTGCTCAACACAATCAACTTCCAGACGCTGATCGCCACCAAGGCGGCCCGGCTGCGCATCGCGGCCGGGGCCGAGCCCATCCTCGAGTTCGGCCTGCGGCGGGCTCAGGGCATCGACGGGGCGCTGGCCGCCAGCCGCGCGGCCTACGTCGGCGGCTGCAACGCCACCTCGAACATCCTGGCGGGCAAGCTCTACGGCATCCCGGTGCGGGGGACCCACGCCCACAGTTGGGTCATGTGCTTCGAGAGCGAACTGGAGGCGTTCCAGGCCTACGCCGACGCCATGCCCAACAACTGCATCTTCCTGGTGGACACCTACGACACCTTGGCGGGCGTGGGCAACGCCATCGAGATCGGGCGGCGGCTGAAGGAGGGGGGCCACAGGATGGTCGGCATCCGGCTCGACTCCGGCGACCTGGCCTATCTGAGCATCGAGGCGCGGCGCATGCTGGACGAGGCCGGCTTCCCCGACGCCGTCATCGTGGCCAGCAATGACCTGGACGAGAACATCGTCCAGAGCCTCAAGGAGCAGGGAGCGAAGATCACCGTGTGGGGCGTGGGGACGAAGCTGGCCACCGCCTACGATCAGCCGGCGATGGGCGGTGTCTACAAGCTGTCCGCCGTCCGGCCGCCGGGGGGGGCGTGGGAGCACAAGGTCAAGCTCTCCGAGCAGGCGATCAAAGTCTCCAATCCCGGCGTGCAGCAGGTGCGCCGCTTCCGCCGCGACGGCGAGTACATCGCCGACGCCATCTACGACGAGCTGACCGGCATCGACGACGACTGCACCATCGTCGATCCGCTGGACATGATGCGGCGCAAGCGCATCCCGGCCGGGACGCGGTTCGAGGACCTGCTGGTGCCCGTCTTCCGCGGCGGGCGGTGCGTGTATGAGTCGCCGTCGATCGGCCACATGCGGGCCTGCGCCGCCGCCAGCCTGGCCGGCTTCCACAGCGGCGTGAAACGATTCATCCATCCGCACCAGTATCCCGTCGGCCTGGACACGAGGCTGCACGAACTCAAGACGCGCCTGGTGCTGCAGGCCAGAGGGATGGCGTGATGGAACAACGGGGTGAGGGAGCAAGGGAGTACCGGAGTAAGGGAAGAAAACCCGGATCGATCGTACTTTCCGTCCCTTATTGCCCCACTCCCTGGGCACTCAACGGCAGACGTAGCCGCGCGAGTCCCGGGCGCCGCACGCCCACGTGGAATCGGCCACGCCTTCGCCGTTGGGAACGTCCTTGAACTTGACCTTCGCTTGGCCCTTGTTGTTCAAGACGCCCTCGATGGACGCCCCGCCGGTGATCTCGACCGTGAACGCGTCGCCCGGCGTTCCCTTCGCCAGCTTGACCTTGAGCCTCCCATTCTCGCACCTGGCCCGGGCGATTCTTTCCTTGTCCGTGCAGCGGCCGGCAACGAAGCCCAGCCCCTGGATCGCGGGGACGCCATCGATGCTGCCGACCCGCTCCAGCCGGCGCGTCTGCGGGTCGAAGGTGTAGATCAGTGAACTGGCGTTGATCACGACCGTCGTGGCCCACAGCACGCGCCGCTGGGTGTCGAACTCCAGCCCGCGCCACACGCCCGCCGGCAACGGGTCCGAAACCGCCTCCGCCCTGGCCGTGTCGACGTCGATCTTGACGATGCGCAGTTGCAACTGCGTCAGGCCGTACAGCGTGTCCGTGACCGGGTCATAGCCCAGCCCCTCGATCTCGGTGAAGCCGCCGGAGATCACGCCGATGGCGCGGCCGACGCCCGTGTTCACGTCGACGGTCATCAGCACGTTGGTATTGTTGTCGGTGGCATAGAGCACGTCGTGGTTGGGGTCGTACGCCAGGCCGTTGGTGTTCGGGAATCCCAGCGCCCCGGGCGGGCCGATGCGCCGCAGCGACGCGTTGTGCCGGTCCACGATGAACACGTTGTCGTCGCTGGGCGAGACGCCGTAGAGGATGTCATGGTTGGCGTCATAGGCCAGACCGGACAGCGTGTCGTTGCCGTGGACGCCGATGAGGGTCCATTCCAACGTGTCGCGGTCGATCGAGATCAACCGGTCGCCCGCGACGTCCCCGCCGATGAGTTGCTGGGCCGGCGCGGACGGTGCGAACACGACCACCAGGGCCGCGACCGTCGCGGCCGTGATCCGAACTCGTGCGTTCATGACGATTTCCCCCGCGCCGGATGCGGACCGTTCGGCGTCCCGCGACGCCACCTGGCGCCGCGGGCCGGCGGCGCATCGACGTGACGCACAGTATATCCGATCCTCCGCCCGGAAGCACGAAGGCGCCGACTCGCGCTCCGCGCAGCGCGTGGCAGGATCGGCGGGCCTTTGTGAGCGAGCCGCCGATTCCCTCACGCACACGGGCTTCAAGCCCGCGGCTCGCTGGCGGCGCATGATCGCGCACGGTGATATACAATGCACCATTCGCCGCGCGGCGAGGGGCTGGGCCAGCATGACTGGCCCAACCACGGCGGCTGCTGGCACGAGCAGCTTCACGTGCCGCTGCTGGTGCGCGTCCCCGGCCTCGCGCCGCGCTCGGTGGACGGGCCGGTCTCCACGGTGGACGTCCTGACCACGGTGCTGAACCTGGCGCCCGGGCTTCCGACCTGAAGGCACGCACCAGGTCCGCGCCTTCGGCCCGGCGGATGTCGTGCAGGCCCATCGCGACGGGATTCTGGCGTTCATCCAAAGAGTGCGGCCGCGCACTTAAGGGATCCCGCGTAACGACGCGCCACCGGCGAGCCGCGGGCTTCAGCCCGCGCGGAGCTTCGTGGGAGATGCCGGCGCCCGCCGGAGCGACGTGCTCCGACGGCGCCGGGCCTGAGCCAGCGCTTCCAGGCACGAGCCGCCGCGAGTATCACACATTCAAGGGACAGCCTTCTCGGCGGGGCGATTGAAGGAATCGGATCGCCAGCGTAAGGCTGCGCGGCGTCGGCGAGCGGGGCGAGTGCTTGCTGCCACAATCGCCGTTCGTTGTCGTGCTTGAACCCGATGAAACTGCCTGACCTGACGAGCGACATTCCCGGCATCGGCGGGCGACTCAAGTCGCGGCCGGAGGACTTCGTCGTGGAGGAGTTGCCGCTCTATCCGCCCAGCGGCGAGGGGACGCACGTCTTCATGACCGTCGAGAAGCGCGGCGCCAGCACCGCGGCCGCGGCCGACATGATCGCCCGGGCGCTGGGCCGGCGGCGGCACGACGTCGGATTCGCGGGGCAGAAGGACGTTCACGCGGTCGCCCGGCAGACGCTCAGCATCGAGCACGTCGATCCGGACCAGGCGGCGCGGCTGAACCTGCCGGGCATACGGGTCCTCGGCGTGGCCCGGCACGGCCACAAGCTCCGACTGGGGCACCTGGCCGGGAACCGCTTCGACCTGCGGGTGCGGGGACTGGCCGTGGACCCACGTGCGGCGCTGGGGCTGGCGCAGGCGGCCACGGCCGTGCTGCAGCGCCGCGGCGCACCCAACTACTTCGGCCCGCAGCGGTTCGGCGCCGCCGGCAACAACGGCCTCATCGGCCGCGCGGCGCTTCTGGGCAGATACCAGGAAGCCGTGGACGGCATCGTCGGCGCTGACAGTGATCGCGATCGGCCCGATGTCCGCGAAGCCCGGCGTCTGTGTCGGGCGGGCGACTACCACGCGGCCGCGCCGGCCTGGCCGCGGTCGTTCCAGTCCGAGGCCCGCATCTGCCGGACGCTGGCCCGCGGCGGCGATCCGCGGGTGGCGTGGCTGTCGGTGGATCAGAAGATGCGCAAGTTCTACCTCAACGCGTTTCAGAGCGAACTGTTCAATGAGGTGCTGGCGGAGCGCATCGATCGCATCGACCGGCTCGAAGACGGCGACGTCGCCTGGCTGCACGCCGGCGGCGCGTGCTTCCTGGTGCAGGACGTCCGGCGCGAGCAGCCGCGCTGTGAAGCATTCGAGATCTCACCGACCGGGCCGCAGTTCGGCGCCGGCATGTTGCAGCCGGCGGGCGCGACGGCGGCGGCCGAGCGACGCGTGCTGGAAGCCAACCGCTTGTGTACGCCGGACTTCCAGACCCCCGACGGCATGTACGCCCACGGCGCCCGCCGTCCGCTGCGCGTTCCGGTGCGTTTCGACGAGGTGTCCATCGGAACCGATGAGTACGGTTCGTTCCTGCGCCTGCGGTTCGACCTGCCCGCCGGAGCTTTCGCCACCAGCGTCATGCGCGAGATCATGAAGGGCTGATCCGCGACCTTCAGCGCGCGCCAGTCCGTGCATGACGGCTGGAAGCGAGTGCGAGACAGCAAGGGTGGCACTTCTGACCGAGCCGCGTGGCTTCAGCACCACTACGGTTCATTCGAGCGCGCTGTGCCCTCGCCGATCGTCGCCTTGATCTGGGCATCGAGCGTCTTGCACTCCAGCCGCCTCAGCTCCTCCCGCCGGACCTGTCGAACCGCCATCGACCCACTCCTCAAAAACGGCCCGCTGCCAGCCTCCAGGAGGGGGGTGACAATTGTCAAGAAGGTAAGGGCGAAACAGGCGGTCGCGGATCGATCGTCGCGCCAACCTGTGTCGCCCTTACAGGGCTTTATCCTTCCGCCGCCTCGTTCCCAGGACGATGCCCTCGGCTGATATGTTGCTGCCCCTTCGGGGCTTGATCGTTCGGCCACCAGGTACCCAGGGCGATGGGCTATCCCGAGATGTTACGTCCCCTGCGGGCGATCGGAGCGCGGCTGACGTGACTCTACCTGCGGCGTCAGCCTCTCCAGCGAAGTCAGCCGCAACACCACGTCGCAGGCGGGGCGCTGGTTCTTCCACTGGTCGGCCAGCAGGCGGATCTCGTCGACGCGGTCGTCGGGCAGGTCGTCGCACCAGGCGATCAGCCGCTCCAGCGTGCGTTGGATCAGATTTTCATGAGCGCCCTGTGGCAGGGTGTCGTGCGGCAGGCGGGCGACGGACAGGGCGATGCTCGCGGCCGCGGGCGGGTCGGCGCCGGCGATGCGGTCCAGCGTCCGTTCGATCAGCGGCCAGGCGAAGGCGCAGGCCAGCGGGGAGCGCTTCCACAACTCGACGACGCGCATCCAGTATTGTCGCAACTGGTCGATCGCCGCACGCTCGTGCCACTGCAACAGGCCCGCCCCGACGTGGGCGACCAGGTCATCCACGATCCGGCCTTCCACGCCACGCGCGGTGCGATCGACGAACTCGTCCGCCATCGCCAGGAGCCGGGCGACGCCGGCCTTGCGGCACTCCTCCAGGGCCAGGAACAGTCCGCCTAAGCGGTCCAGCGCCCGCGGCGTGCAGTCGTCGAACGGCTGAGCCGTGTTCTTCGCCAACGTGGCGCCGTCGCCGCGCGACCAGCAGGCCGCCACGTAGCGCATCCAGTCGGAATCGGCCATGGCGTGATCGAAGCCGTCGCGACCGCTGGCGCCCGCGCCGCCGATCGCGCTGCGGGCCGAGACGCCGTCCGGCCGCAGCAGCTCAAGGCCCTCCGGCAGCGTGGACGCGGGGACCGGGCCCGCGCCCGCCAGCACGTTCAGATCACAGCAGCGCTGCACGGAAAACTTGAGCCCGACGGACAGCGAGCGTTTCAACCGCAGCGGGCCGGGCAGCGCGGTCCAGACCGTCTCGGCGGCGCACGCGGCTTCCTTCGGGGGGGGGCAGACGACGTAACGTCGCCCGAGGATGACGCCCCACACCGCACACATCAACCAGCCTGTCTCGGCGCCGCCGTCCGTCGCCGCCGCCGTGGGGGCGCCGCGGCCGGCGTCGACGGAGAGCGTCACCGTCGGGAGCTTTTCCTGCGTCTTGAGCCTGGGCTGCGTCAGATCGAGCGTCTCGGCGGCGCGGATGATGGCAAACGGGCTGTATCCGAACGCGGCGAAGCCGGCTTCGTCCACCACGAGGTTGTAGGTGTAGATTCGCTTCCCGCGGCCGGTGTGTTCGGTGCCGGCGCGACAGGTGGTCGCGATGCACAGACGGCCGCTCGGCAGCGGATAGCAGGCGATGCCGCCGGCCCGCGAACTCTCATCGCACAGGGCGTCGTGCGACGGCGCGTGCGTGGTGATGGCCTGTTTCTCGTCGCCGCTGACCCCGGCGGAGGCGGCGATGATGCGATACCCCTCGCCCATGGGCGTGCGCACAGAGGTGAAGATGGCCTGGTCGAAGACGACTTCGGCCGCGTCCGGTCGATTGACGGCGGCGCGCCGGCCGGCCGTCCCGCTCCGGTCCGGCATGTTTACAGTTTGGACAGAATCCACTCGAACGGTTCCAGGATGCCGCGCGGCGACACGTGCAACGGGTGCGGAATGATGTTGCCCTCCTCGTCCTGACCGTAGCCCAGCGCCCCGACGCAACTGGCCGCGAAGAACTCGTAGTGGCTGAAGCGCGTTTCGCACAGGTTCCACACGCGGTTCAGGTTGGTGTGGGCGAAACGGCGCGGGTCGTCGAAGCTGTCCGGGCAGTAGTCCGCCTTGCACAGCACGATGCCGACCGGCGCGTCGATGCGCTGACCCGGCTTGTGGGCGAAGACGCCGTCAAGGTAGCTCAGCAGCTTCAGCGCGAAGAAGTCCGGCTGCGGCGAGCCTGCCGCCGCCACCGCCGCGTCCACCAGCAGCAGCGCCCCGGCGCTTTTGTCCAGAAGGTTGCGGATCACCGTGTACGTCTTCGGGGCGGCGATTTCGGCGGCCAGCGCCTCGCCCGCCATGTCCGGCATGACCAGGTCGTACAGCCGGGTCCCGCGCTTCTTGGCGATCTGATAGTAGGCCCAGTGCCACTGATCCACCTCGGTGGGCGTCTTGGGCGGGAACTTGCGGGCCGCCAGGTAGCTGATGACGGTGTGCTGGAGGTTGACCGAATAGGCCCCCTTGGGCACGGCCTCGAAGTCGCCCGCCCGCTTGGTGAGCATGTCGAGGAGCATCCCCAGATACACCGTCTTGCCGACGTTGCTGTCGCCGATGATGCTGACGATGCAGGGCTCGCGCTGCTGCACGTAAGCCTCGTGGATCAGCGCCATGGGGGCATAGCACTTCGAGCACACCACGGCGTCCGGCTTGTTGGCCGTCTCGCAGATCAGGCACGGCATGGAGGCCGGAAGTGTCAGCGTGGTCGCCACGGCTCGGTTCGCTCCGTCAGTCGTTCAGCCAGACCGCCTGGGAAAGGTCCATCGCACATCGAAACCCGACGTTATGGGCCCGGGCCAGCGAGATCTGCCCGGTGCGGAACTCCGCCGTCGCCTGCGCCTCGAAGTAGGTATCGAAGGCGGCTCCGCGGATGGTGTACATCGGCATCTCGCCGAACACTTCATTGCCGTCGTCGTCGGTGATCTGGAACTCTGTGGACGTCCATTCCCACACGTTGCCGACGAGCTGCAAGACGCGGTTGGGAGCGGCGCCCTCCGGGTAGGCGTCCACCGGGCACGTCCCTCCGCGGCCGCTGAGCCAGATGTTGCAGCGGGTGGCGTCCATCGCGTCGCCCCAGGGGAAGCGGCGCAGGATGTCGGCGCTGCTCTTGATGTGCCAGCTCGCCGCCATCTGCCATTCGGCCTCGGTCGGCAGCCGCAGGCCGACCCATTTGGCGTATGCCCGCGCTTCATACCAGCTTATTCCCACCACCGGGTGATCGGACAAGCGGCGGTCGTGCCGGCCCTCGCGCCAATATCGCGGCCCCGGGCGGTCGGTCTGGTCGTGCAGTTCGATCAGGTGCGGCCAGATGTCCTCCGGCCACAGCTTCAGGTCCTCATAGCAACCGGCGTCCACGAACTTCTGAAACTGGGCGTTGGTGACCGTGTGGATAGCCAGCAGATAGGGTTTGACTTCGACGTCTTCTTCGTCTTCGCCCGGGCGCGCCCCCAGCGTCCGGGGCACGTTGACGATTCCGTGCGGCACCAGGGCGAGCTGGCTCTCCAGCCGGCTGATCGCCTCTTGCAGAATGGCGGTGCCGTCGGCGTGCTGGAGCGTGACGTCGCGATCGTGTACCAGGACGGAGAACCGCTCCATCTGGAGCATCGCCAGCAACGGATCGTCGGGAAAGACCTCCTGAGGCGCAGGTTCGAATGAGACCTTCTTCGGCGGAGTGGCCTGCGGCGGACTGGAGGGAGGACGCGACGGCGGGTTCGCGGCTTCCTTCTGTCGTGAGAACAGTTTCAGTGCCATCCGGTGTTGATCCTCGACCGTCGCCGGCTCTCTCGTGCCGGCTCCCAACCCGGCCGCGCCTCGCCCTGCGACCCAGCGTCCGACGCCGGCGCCGCGCCACCGCGGCCCGGCCCGCGCGTCACACGCCGATCGCTTTCCGCTTCGCGTCGCGCCTCAGCTTTCTGAACATGCCTGCCTTCTCGTCCTCGACCTTCTGCTCTTCCGTCCTGGCGGCCGCGGCCGCCGCGGGCGGCACGGCCGCAGGCGGCGCGGTGCGCACTACCGGCGGCGCCGCGCCCAGGCGCCGCATCAGTTCCTCTCGCTGGGCCGCCACCTCGGCCAGTTCACGGCTCAGTTGGCTCTGCAGCGCCGTGACCGTGTCACGGACGTGGTTGACCTCGGCGGCATGCCGCCGCGTCTCCGTTTCCTCGGCCGCGACCTGAGCGATGCGTTGCTCGAGTTCCAGTTGCCGGGCCTCGTGCTCACGGGCGGCCGCGTGCAGTTGGGCCTCGGCATCCTTGATCCGCTTCTGGGTCTCGGCCAGCGCCCGTTCGCGCCGTTCCAGCTCAGCGCGGCCGGCTGCCATCGCCTGCCGCTCGCGTTCCACGGCGTCGTGGGCGACGGCGACGTCCTGCTCGCGCTGCTCCAGTTCCGCCGTCTGCGCCTCCACCTGCTGCTCGAACTGGTCCTGCTTGCGGCTCAACTCCTCGGCGGCCCGGGCCACGGTGGTACGCAGGGCGTCGGTGGTGTTGCGTTCCTGCGTGAGATCCTGTTCCAGCTTCTGCAGCGCGGTTTCGCGGTCCTGCACCGCGCGCATCAGGCTGGACAGCTCACTCTCGCGCGCCTGCAAGCGCGATTCGCGCCGCTCGATGTCCGCGGCGTGCGCCTCGATCTGGCTGCACTCTTCCGCCAGTTTCCGCCGCCGCGCATTCAGGTCGGACTCGCCCGCTTCGAGCTGCTCGGTCCACTCGTCCCGCCGCGCTTCCAGCGCGGCCTGCTGCTCCCGCAGCGTCTGGCGATCGGCCTGGATGGCATCGCGTTCGGCAAGGAGTTCGCACTCGATCTGCCGGACGTGTTCGGCCTGCCGCCGCAACTCATCGCGCGCCTCCCGGATGGCTTGCAGCGCCTGGTCCGCGTGGGCGCGGAGTTCGTCAGGCTCGACGCAGGCCGTGGACGCCGAATCCCCGGTTGGTGCGTTGTTCGGCGTTGAAGCCACGACCGTCCAATCCCCCACTCGAGACGGATTCCCCAGCGCAGGCCGAGCGGCGCCGGAACATTCCGGGACCTGCTTGAACCTACAATATACTGGTCGGCCAGCCTCAGCGGCCGCGTTAGATGCCGGGCACGCGCGGCCGGACGAATCCCCTTCGGCCGGCATTCGGCGCTTGATATGGGACGTGGCGCGCTCCGCGAGGGCGTGAGGAGGGACCTGGGGTCGCGAATCGTAGACTTTGACGCGGACATCCTGGACCCACAGCCCGCGCTGGGAACGTGGAAAAGGAGCAGGCGATCGAAGCGCAGCGCCGTGCGCCGCGATGGCCACGGTAGAGCGGACGACAGCCATGTCATCATCAGATACGCTCGGCGGCATTCTCGAACACGTCGACGCGGCCGTGGACACCCTTGAATCGAAGCTGGGCGGCTTCTGCCACGCGCTGGACGCCTGGGAGCACGATTCGCAGCGCCGCGTCGATGACCTGCACGCACAGGCCGCGGCGCTGGCCGACAGGGAAGACGTCGTTTCCAGCCGCGAAGCGGCGCTGGCCGACCGCGAGGCGGACCTCGAGGCTCGCCAGCAGCGCGGGGAAGAAATCACCCGGCAGATCGACCATCAGCAGGCGGCGCTGACCCAGGCCGGGCGGCAGATCGAAGCGGACCGGGCCGAACTGGCGGCCGAACGGAAGGCCGCGTCCGACGAACAGGCGGCGCTGGCCGATCAGCGCATCGAACTGCAGAGACTCTGCGCCCAACAAGAGGCGGAGCGGGCGACGTTCGAACAACGCCAGGCCGACGCGCGGGTGCAGCTCGATCGGCGGTCGAAGGAGTTGAATGACGCGGCCGCTCAACTGGACGCCCGCGCCGCTCAGCTCAAGGCGGACGCCGCTTCCGTGGCCGCCCGCGATGAGGAACTGGCGGCGCTCCGGGCCGAGCTGGACAGCCGTCAGGCGGACCTCGAAACGGCGCTGGCGCGGCTGAGCGTAGAACGCAAGTCGCTCGACGAACAGATCGAACGGCACGACGCCGCGGCCGCCGCCAAAGCCGAAGAACTCGCCCACCGCGCGGCGGAGCTGGACGATCGCGCCACGGAATACGCTCGTTGGCGGGAGTCCCTCGAACAGCAGCACGCTCTTCTGGAGCGCCGATCGGACGAACTGGACGAGGCGGTGCGCGCCTTCGAGGGCCGGCAGTCGCAGCTCGAACGCAGCCTGGAGGAGCGGCGCGCGGACTTCGACCGGCAGGCGCAGGCGCTGCGCGAGCAGCAGGAGCAACTGACGCAACGCTCCGACGCGCTGGAGGAATCCACCGCGGCCCTCCAGCAGGCTCGGT
The DNA here is from genome assembly GCA_003597935.1 of Phycisphaerales bacterium. Taxonomy (GTDB): domain Bacteria; phylum Planctomycetota; class Phycisphaerae; order UBA1845; family UBA1845; genus SURF-32. The sequence continues at coordinate 11,570 of QZJT01000148.1, forward strand.
CGGAGTGCCAGCGCAAGGAAGCGGACCTGTCCGCACGCCGGGCGGAAGTCGAGAAGCGCGCGGCCGCCCTGAAGGAGCGCGAGGCGCAGCTCGAAGGGGCGTTGCAACGGCAGCAATCCGCCGAGGACGAACTGGCCCGGCAGCGGCAGGCGTTCGAGGCCGAGGTCGAACAGAAAGAAGCGGAACTCGAATCGCGCCTGCACGAGCTGATCCAGTCGCAGAACTGCTCTGAGGCGGACAAGCAGAAGCTCGACCAGAGCTTCGCCGAGATCGACCGGCTGCAGAAGGGCCTGGCGGAGCGGGAGTCGCGCATCGAGCGCGCCGAGGCCGAACTCGAACGGGCGCGTCATGCCCTGGAAGAGAAAAAAGCCGAACTGGAAGCGTCCGCCCGCCGCGCGGACGAGGAACGGCACAACGTGGACGTCCGTGCCGACGAACTGCGGGCCGAGTGGGACCGCGTCCACGAATCGCAGGCGGAACTCGAGCGGCGCGAGCAGGCGCTGACCAACAGGGAGGGTCGCGCCGCCCGCAAGCTGGCCCAGCTCGACGAGCGTGATGCGGAACTGAAGGCGCGGGCTGAAGAGATCGAAGCGGGCCGGACGACCCTCAGCCAGCGGGCGGGCGACCTGGATCTGCGCCAGGAGGAGCTGGCGGAAGCGCTGTCGCGCTTGCAGCAGCAGCAGCGCGAGCTGGAGGACCACCGCAACGCCCTGACGGCCCAGGCCGAAACGGAGCGCGAGCAGGTCGCGGCCTTGAGGGTCGAACTGCAGGAACGCAGTGCGCAGCTCGCCCAGCGCGAATCCGACCTGCGCCGCGCGCTGGCGCAACTGGAGATCAGCCAGAAGCGCATCGACGAGGGGGACAAGGCGCTGGAGAAGCGCCGCCAGTCGTTGCAGAGCGACCGCGACCTGTTCGAGAAGACGCGGGAGTCGTTCCAGCAGGCCATCGAGGCCGACCGCGGGATGCTCACCGCCAAGCACGGCGAACTGGACAAACAGCTCGAGTTGCTCGCCGCGCGGGAAGAGGCCGCCGCCGCGCGCGAACGGCAACTGGCCGAACAACAGGCGCGCCTGGCCCAGACGCAGGCCACGCTCGACGACCGCGAGAATGGCATTGCGGCGCTGGAGCGCGAACTGCGCTCCGAGCGTCAGCGGGTGGACCAGGACAAGGCGGGCATCGAACAGCGGGCCGCACAGCTCGACGAACGGCGGGCGGAACTCGACCGGATGGTCGAGGAACTCGATTCCCTGCGGGCACGGTCCAACGAACAGCAGCGCGAGTTGTCCGCGGACGCTACCGAGGTCGAACAGCAGCGCCGCGACCTCAGCAAGGCGCTCAAGGACGTCAGCAAGCGGGCCCGCGAACTCGACGACCGCACTCAGGAACTCGCCCGGCGGGAGGCGGAACTCAGCCAGTCCGCCAACGCCGCCGAGACGCGCCGGCGGGAGATCCAGGAACTGGAGGAACACCTGCAGAAGACGCAGCAGCGCTGCGCCGAGGCGGAAGGCGCACTGGAGGAGCAGCGGCGCACCATCGAGGCCGCCAGGGCGGCGTGGGAAGAGCGCGAGTCAACGGCCCGCGATGAACTCGAACGCCAGCGCAGCGAAATCGAGAAGCTTCAGCAGGAGAACGCGCTGGCCCGGTCGCAGATCGAATCGCGCCACGCTTCTTTGACCGAAGCCTCGCGCGAACTCGACCGGCGCAGCGAGGACGTCCAGCAACGCGAGGCGGAGGTCCACGAGCAGGCGGAGCGCTCGAAGGCGCGCGAGGCGGAACTCGAACGGCGCTTGCAGGAGATCGAATCTCAGCGCGTCGCGTTGCTCGATGAGACGAGCGAAGCGTCGCGCGACGTGCAGACCCTTCGCAACGACCTCAACGCGGAGCGCGACAAGCTGCGGCAGCGGAAGGAGGAATGGGAGGAGCAGCGCAAGGCCGCCGAACACGAGCTGCAGACCCAGCGCATGTGGGTCGACAGCCAGCGGGCCGAACTCGAACAGCGCGAAGCGGACGCCAGGAAGCGCCTGGAAGAACTCAGCGCCCGCGAGGCTGAATTGACCGGCCGGCTCAGGGACGTGGAGAAGCGGGCGGCAGCGCGCGCCTCGGCTGCTCCTGCGGCTTCGGCGGACGGGACGGATCTGCTGGCCCAGCGCGAGGCGTGTGCGGCCGCGGTCGGCGCATTCTGGGCGAACTATCAGGACTCGCTATCCACCGCCGGGGAGGTCGCGGTCGAACCGCCCGTGGATGACACTGTGGACGCGGCGGAAGAACCGGTCGAAGACGACGGCGCGGACGAGGGTCCGGTCGCGGCGTCCGGCCTGGATGAGCGGCAGCGGGCCGCGCTGAAGGCTGCCGCGGCCGCCGCCCGGGAAGAGATGCGGCGGTCCAGAAACGCCGCCGCGCCCGGCAATGCCGCCTCCGGACCGGCCCAGGGTCCTTCCGCGACGGGCGAAAGCGCCGCCGCGGCGCCGGATGCGGACGCTGCACTGACCGCCGATGAGCCTTCGGTGGACGACGCCGGCCACGCATCGGCCGACGATGACGCTGCCTCGTCGAAGCCGTCCGAACAGGACAATGCCGTCCTGGCCACGCTCGATCCGGAGACGGCCAAGCGCGTCCGTGCCCTGCGCCGCATCAGTCCGGGCAAGCCGATCAGCGAGTTGCTGGAGCGGGTCAGAAATCAGCAGGCCGAAGACGAGTCCGACGGCCGCGGTCGGAAGTCCTGGTGGCGTCGATAACACGCGGGCCGCTGCGATCCTGGCAGGCGCGGTTCCCGCCGCCACGTCCTTACGTCCGGTCGGTCTCCCCGCGCCCGCCGCGTTCCAGCACCGGCTCGCCCTCCTTCGGCGCGGGGATGCCCAGTATTTCCCTGACCCAGGCCTGCGGGACCGCCAGGCCGAGGTTTCGCACCGCGGAATCGAGCACTTGTGTGAATTCGACCGCGTCGCGCGGGCGCGGCGGCTTGCGGGTGAACACGGGCACGGGCACGTCGGGGCCGAACCGCAGATGGGTCAACGGCGCGAGCAGGTCGCGGCGCAGGGTCGCCGCTTCGCTGCGGAGGTCATCTTCGCGGATGTCCTGCCGCACGCGGTCGTGTACTTCCGACGCGGTCAGTGTTCCGGCGGCGCCCGTGGTCTCGGTGGTCAGCGTCTGCCCGAGCCACGCCTTGCTCATCTCGCGGTTCAGGAAGTTGACCAGGTCCAGGTAGGGCGGACCGGACGTGCCGCGCCCGGCTTCTACGAACTGTAGCTCGACCGCCCGGCTGAACACTCCGGCCGCGTTGCTGCCCAGCGTTTCCAGCATGTTGAGAAGCTCCTTCTTCTCCTCCGGCGTGGCGCTGTTCTCATAGCGGGCGATCCGCACCGGCATGCCGAATATCTCCGAGAAGATCAGCCAGTCCTTCAGGGTCAGGTTCTTGGCCAGGTAAGTCATGGCCGTCACCCGCAGCAGACCGCCGCGCTGGGGATAGCCGGACGCGGCGTGCGGCGTGTGAACGATGAACTTGTTGGGCGGCAGGGCGATGCCGTCCTGCGGTGCACCTTCCGTAAGGATCCGCGGTCTGCCGACGTCGTCGATGATCAGCCGCTCAAACGCGACCGGCGCCACGTCCACCAGGGCCAGTCTGCCGTCCGCGATGTCCCATACGAGTTCGGCGACGGCAATGTTGCGCCCGACCGCCAGCGACAGGTGCCGCAGCACGCGCTCGAACGACTCCAGGCCCGCCAGGGTCCGGCGGCAGTAGTCGGCGGCCTCGTCGGCCGCAGCGCGATCCACGCGGACGTGGACGTCGGCCGCGCTTAATATCTGCCATTGAGCGTTGGTGACGGCCAGCCGCCGCGTGTGGGCGACCGAGTAGAGGTGCGGGTCTTTTTCCTCCATTTCCTCATAGAGCTGCATCGCCGATGAGAGAAAACCGTCGTCCGCCTGGCGCAGGATCGCGATCAGTCGGCTGGGGGTCAGCCCGCTGGAAAGATAGTCACGTTGGGCATCCTCGGGGCGGGGGACGATCATCGTGCCCGGCCGTGGGCGGACGGGCATACGTCCGCGGACGGCGTTGACGAGGCGTTGGGTGATGCTCATGGTTGGTTCTCGAATGACTTGTTACTGCGGCGGACCTTCTGGTGTGGCACCGGTTTTCAACCGGTGTCTTCAACTGTGTGGCGCCGGCTTCCAGCCGGTGTCTTCCGTGTCACCATATCCCCCCCCGATGAAACGACGTCGCTTCGGAAACCTCCCACTCCATCGCCCCGCTCGCTTCGCCTGCCGCCCGCACGGCCAGCGCCGCGGCCCAGAACCGGTCGGCGTGTCCTTGCGGGCCGCGGCCGGCGCTGAGCAGGAAACGTCCTGATTCGGAGACGCTGCGGCGGACGCTGTGCCAGTCGTTGCGGATGCGCTCGTCGGCCGGGATTCGGATGCGCTGCTGCTCGACGAGCACCCGCAGGGCCACCGCCATCTGCGACTTCACCGCGGCCGTGAACGTGACACACTCGATCCGGTGCGGACCGAATGCCGAGAGTGCCTGCTCGGCAAGCTGCATTCCCACGCCGCCGGCGTCGATGGCCGCCCGACGCATTCTACGAAGCCGGAGCAACTCACACAGAAGCGCGTACTGCCGGTCGAAGGGTGCGACCGCCAGCTCCAATACTGCGGCCGTGCGGAGCAGTTCGCCGTGGCGCTCCAGCACCCACATGACCGTCAGATCCCGACGCCGGCCGATGTCCATGCCGAGGTACAGGTCGCGCGGGATGCGGGAGATCCGGTCGAGAATTCGCCGGAACTGATCTTCGTTGTTCCTTGCGACCGAAGACACCGGTTGAAAACCGGTGCCACATTCGGACGACACCGGTTGAAAACCGGTGCCACATGCAGACACCGGTTGAGAACCGGCGCCACATGGTTCGCCGCAATCCTCCTCGCACGCGCGGATCTGTTCATAGGTCAGGAACGCCGTCGCCTCGTCGAGGAATTCACAAAGAAACTCCTGTCGGTACAGTTCATCGTCGCCCATCGCCTCGCGGATCGCGGCCGCGTCCACGTCCAGGCCCTGGGCGATGGCATCCGGCAGCGTGACCGTCGATCGAGCAAAGCGGTCGTTGGTGCGCAGTTCATAGAAGACGTTCGACTGCCCCTTGGGCGTCGAGGCGACGTCCAGTTCGCCGTCGCCGCGGAGCAACGACGGAAAGATGGACGCCCAGATGGCCCGGTCGTCCTGGTGCATGGCGAACTCGTCCAGGAGCACGTCGCCGGTGAACCCGCGGGCGGTGTCCGGGTTGGCGGGCAGGCCGATGATGCGCACGCCCGCCGGCAGCACGATCTCGAGCTGGCGGAAGCTGCTCCCGGCAAAAGTGCGGGTATCGGTGTAATCGCAGGCGATCTTGAGGGTCTGACAGTGCTGACGGGCCTTCTGCATCAACTCGCGGCTCTGCCGCTCCCCGGCGGAAAGAAATATCTGGTTCCTGCGCCGCTGCAAGCCGCGCAGGATGCGCCGCAGCGACTTGGTGAAGCTCTTACCCGTCTGCCGCGACCAGCAGTTCCAGCGGAAGCGGTCCGCCGCTTCGAGATCTGCCCGCTGATAGGGCAGCAGCGGTACGCACGGCGCGGGCGCGGCCGGAACGGGGGCGGCAGCTTCGATGGCAGAGCGGCCGGTGCAGCGGGCGCCCGTGGCGCGATCGCTCGCGCTGCAAGGGGACTCCTCCCGGGAATTCGACTCGCTCACTGCGAGGCACTCCAGCACGGGCCGCGCCAGCGACGGCCTGTCGAAAGAACGCGCGGGCTGATCGGTGAGCGGGCGGTGGCGGGGGATCGGGCGGGCGCGGCGCCGGAAGGGAATGGCGAATGTAGAATGAAGAATGTCGAATGTCGAATGACGAATGGCGAATGAAGAACGTCGAACGTCGGAGGACTTACGTCCTCACGACCGGATGCCTTTGCGAAAGAGCACCATCACGTCCGTGGCCGGACAGCGCAACGACCCGAAGAGGCCATCGAAGAGCGTGCCCCAGGTCAGCAGCGCCCGGTTCACGCGGATCGGCTCGAACGCCAGATCGAGCGTGTTGTCGTGGGCGCGCGAGTACCGGTTCCACGTCCGCACGTTCAGGAACGGGACCCGCGTGTTGACGTAGGGCGTGTCGTAATGGCGCACGACCGTCCAGCCGAGTCCGCGGCCGCAGGCGATCAGCGCCGCCTTGGTGAGGATGGTGCGGTGGTAGGGCTGGTGCAACGTGTGGATGCAGTCGGCGGACCGGGACAGGTCCACCGCGGTTGCGTTGGGCGTGCCGATGACGATCAGCCCGCCGGGCGCCGCCAGTTGGTCGAAGAGGGCCAGCAGCTCACGCGGCGCGGCCGCGTGCTCCAGCACGTCCTGCGAGAACACACACTGATACGTGGCGTCCAGCAGCGCCGGGGCGTGGAACTTCTCGGCAAAAGCGTCATATCCTCGGGCGGCGGCGAATCCGCGGCCGCGCAGGAACGCCAGGAACAGACCGCTGCCGCAGCCGTAGTCGAGCAGACTGTGATCCAGCCGCAGCCCGCCGCGCCGCAGCCGCTTGAGGCTTACGCAAAAAAACGCGCGTGTGATGGCGTCGAGCCGCTGCTGCTGAAACGGGTAATCCTGGTAGTAGTGGTCGAGATTGACGTCGTCGCGGGCGTGAATGCAGCGGCAGGCCGGACACCGCCACACGGCGAAAGACTCGCCACGGAACCGCCGCACGTTCGACGGAACGTCCGCCGTCTCGAGACCATCGCCGACCGGGACGGAAGCATCGCAGACGTTGCAGACCAACCGCGCGGAGGAATCGGCAGTGCTATCCACCTGGGGCAGGGACACGGCGATAAGCTATCCCGCACCAACGACCGGCTCAAGCAAACTCTCGGTGTGAGCACGAGCGGTTATACTCGCACGAGTGAACCACGCGTGGAGTTACCATACTCTCCATGTGAGCACGGGCGGTCGTGTACGACAAGATGGGTGGAGCCTCTGAGCGAGCCGCGCGGCTTCAGCCCGCGCGGAGATCCCCATTCGATGCCGTCTTCCGAGGGGCACCGTCCCCGCGGTCGCCAGGTTTGAGCCAGGCGTTTCCAGGAGGCCGCCCAGTGTGTGATACACTCCAATGGCAGCGGGGCACCGGGGGGAACGAGTGTAGCCGTGCATCGATATTTGACAGCGTGCAGTTTGTGGGCGTCTTACGAGCAGAGTATCCGCGCGGGCTGAAGCCCGCGGCTCGCTGCCGGCGCGCCATCGAGCGTATTTTACTTTCTCCCTCCGGCTCTTCCCCCTTCGACCAGGCATCTGACGTGTTCGCGGACGCCGCCGGACCACTCGGTGTCGATGATGCTGTAGTAAGCCGAGTCGCGGACGCCGCCGTCGGGCAGTAGGCGGTGCTTGCGCAACGTCCCCTCGTAGGTCGCCCCGATCCGCAGCAACGCCCGCCGCGACGTCTCGTTGCGGGCGTCGGTCTTGAACTGCACCCGCGCCGCCCCCAGCACGTCGAAAGCGTGCGACAGCAGCAGCCACTTGCAGTGGGTGTTGACGTGCGTGCGCTGATACGCCGGGGCGAGCCACGTCCAGCCGATCTCCAGGCCCCGGTGGGCCCGCTGCACGTCGAGGTAACTGCTCGAGCCGGCTATCGCGCCGCAACGGAGGTCGATGATGGCGAACCCGACCCGAGCGCCAGTGCCCTGTTCGGTCGTCACCTCGTCGACCCAACGGCGAGCGTCATTTGCATCCAGCAGCGGACCGCGGGGCAGGAAGCGCCACACGGCGGCGTCGCGGCCGGCGCAGAACAACCCCTCCGCATGGGCGCAGCAGAGCGGCTCGAGCCGGACCTGGTCCGTCTCGAGCACGACCGGCACGGGATCAAAACCGGACTGTGGCATGACCTGGCTTCCACCTTGCACGCACCCGGCGGGGGGGGGATCGCCGGACACGTTCAGCTCGAGCCGAAGCCGCCGAACAGATTCTGCACCAGCGCGTTGACGATCGCGGCCACGAACGCGGCGAAGGTGGACAGGAACTGGGTGGAAAGGAAAAAACCGTCCAGGTCGATGTCGATCATGTCGGGCTCCCAGGCGCAGAGAAACGCGGCCGGCGGCGCCCGCCGGCTGTCGGCGGGGATTATACCGGGGCGGGCCACGCCGGGAACGGGAGCGGGACCGCCGCCGTCGGCAGGGGCAGATCCCAAAGCCAGCGAGGATCATGGATCGCTTGGCCGCGCGGGTGGCGGCGGCGTCGTGCCGTTGGTGGCGGCGGAGCGGCAGCGGCGCGGTCAGGTTGGGCGGGGCCGGCGGCTGGCAGTCGGAACCACGATCGGCCACGGCCGCGCGCCGATGTCGTGTCACCCTGGACGCAACGCAAGGTCGCAACCCCCCAAAAAAAAGTCCCTGCGAAACACCCGGGGGGCTTGAAACAGACATCACGATCTGGTAGGCTCGTAGTCTGGAGGATCGGAGATGATCGAGTGTCGCAAGCGGCGCTTGCGCCCATTGGGGCGGAGCGTGGCGATGGCTGGCGCCCGACCGCGCATATCGGCTGATCACTTCCGAGAAGTTCTGGTTGCGTCAGTGCCGCCCCCTGGGCGGTGACAGTACAGGTGCGCCTTAGGCGCAGTTCCAGTTTCATGTTTCCTTGCAGGAGGTTGCAGTAATGGTGCGTAGTGTAGCATTGGCAGCGTTGGCGCTGCTCATGGGCGCGGGCCTGGCCGCGGCTCAGACGATCGACTTCGAGGACCGCGAGTGTCAGGGCGCGGGCATCGTGAACCAGGGCAACGTCGTCCAGGAGGACGGGTACAGCATCACCAAGCGTGACGGCGAGCCGTTCCAGTTCGCCGTGTTCTGCACCGGTGAAAGCCGCTACCCCAAGTCTACGGCGCTCTTCAACAACACGGTCAACGGCCTGATCAAGATCACCAAGGACGACGGCGGGTCGTTTACGGCCGTGGAGATCAAGGCGGTCGCGCTGAACGGCGCGGCGGTGGTGCCGATCAACTTCACCGGCACCAAGGCGGGCGGCGGTCAGGTCGTCCACGGGGTGCAGACGGACGGGCGGCCTCCCAACCAGGGTCTCGAAACATTCGTCTTCCCCAACACGTTCACCGATCTGGTCAGTCTGGAGTGGACGCAGCAGTCGCCGTTCCACCAGTTCGACGACGTGGTCCTCTCGGCCGGCAGCTTCTGCACCTACAGGGTCAAGAAGAGCAAGGCCAAGGGCGGCTGCGGCGCCTGCCCGTCGCCGGGTGACGAGGTGCGCACCGACACCGCCTGCGAGGACGTCGGCGACTGCGCCAAGAAGCTCAAGACCGTCCTGGCCTGCCCGGATGGCGGCCCCGGCACCTGCAAGGTGAAGGGCAAGCGGTCCGGCTGCGGCTGATCGGCCGCCGTGCGCCATCATGCGCCGCCAGCGAGCCGCGGGCTTCAGCCCGCGCGGATTCTCCGGCTTCGGCACGGCTACGGACTGCGCAAGGTGACATAGCGAGCCGGCGCGCGGTCCATCAAGGGTAGACAACTGGAGCGCCGCGGGTCGTCGGAACCCGCGGCGTTTTTTTCGCCATTCGCCATTCGTCATTCGCCATTCGCCATTCGCCATTCGTCATTCGTGATTCGTCATTCGCCATTCCACCCGCGGCGTGCCGTCGATGAACGAAACGGGCGCGCGGACGGCCTCCCACAGCCGTCGCTCGTACTCCTGGCGCTCGATTTCGATCGCCCCGAACTTCAGCAGGTGGGGCGTGGTGAACTGGATGTCCAGCAGGCTCATTCCGCGCTGGCGCATGCGCTCGACCAGGTGTACGAGGGCGACCTTGGAAGCGTCGGTGCGGCGGAAGAACATCGACTCACCGAAGAACGCCCCGGCGATCGACACGCCGTACAGCCCGCCGGCCAGTTCCTCGCCCGCCCAGCACTCGACGCTGTGGGCGAAGCCGAGACGGTGCAGCTCGCGATAGGCGCGGAAGATCTCGTCGGAGATCCAGGTGCCGACCTCGCGATCGGCGCAGGCGCGGACTACGTCTTCGAACGCTGTGTTGATCGTACATCGAAACCGCTGCTGCCGCACGGCCGCCCGCAGCGAGCGGGTGGTGCGGAACCCCTCCAGCGGCAGGATGGCCCGCGGGTCCGGCGCCAGCCAGTGGATGACGCCCCGCTGGTCCGCCATGGGGAAGATGCCGTTGGCGTACGCGGTCAGCAGGAATTCCGGGTCGAGTTCACGCATGGCGACGGTCGACCTACCGATTTGCACACCTGGCCGCGCTGGTCCCGCGGGCCAGCAGCACCAGGAACCGGCCGCCCATAAACGCATTGGGCAGGAAGAACAGACCCATGAACAGCGACTGCGGTGGCATGCCGATCGCCAGCGCCGCTTGCCGAAGCCCGTCGGGCTGCCAGGACCAGTTCCACAGCCCGACGCCAATCACCGCTCCGATCATCGCCCACAGGGCCAGGTCGCCGGCCAGATACGCGGCGATCTGGGCCGCCGCCGGCCACATGTTGCGCATTGCCTTCAGGCTGATCCACCAGCCCACCATGCAGGCGCTGCCGAGCATCACCAGCAGGGCGCCGGCGACGCAACTCGTGCTGAAGCTGACGCACACCGCGATCCCCACGTCCGGTGCCCACCAGAACGACTGCCATTCGTCGATGGCGCTGACGGCGAAGAGAATCCCAAACGCCGCAACCACGAAAACGACGGGCATCCACGCGGCCGCGTAATAGCGATGGGCGCCGGCCCCGCCGGTCACGCGGATCTGTCGTCCCAGGTCGGCGGGCCTTGTCTCCGACATCACGAACACACGCGCAAGCGTCCTCATCCGTCCCATCGCGGGGCAGCGTTCCCAGTCCGTTCCCGGCCGCACGTGCTCGCCCAGCGAATCCACTACGCCCAGGCCGCACTCCGGGCAGCGGGCGTCCGCGGCCATGCCGGTCAGGTTGTATCCGCAGGCCTCGCACATCGGATCGCGCACGATCGGCGGCGAGGATCGCGGCGCCGCCACCGCCCGCATGAGCGTCACCAGCGTCCACAGACCGGCCAGGAAGCCCAGAGTGGTAGCCAGGGGATAGCCGTGGCTGCGAAGGTACCAGGGTTTCTTCGAGTACCACGCGCTCCATTGCTGATTGTATCGCGAAGTGGCGTCCGTGTACGCGCGCATCTGGGCGGCCCACTCCTCGTTGAGCCGCTGGTAGTCCGGGTCCGTCGGAGGGACGGTGGGTTGGACGGGCGGCTGTAATCCCGGCCATATCGGCGGCGGATGCACGCTTTCGTAGCGAGCTTCGGCCCGCGCGAAGGCCGTCTGCACGGCCGTCACCAGCAGCACCGCCCAGAACGCCACCACGGAGAACATCCACACCCGCCGCAGCGCGGACGCGACACTGGCGCGCAACGGCTCATCGCGCGCGCCCCACGGGGCCAGCACCACGGCCAGAGCGACGAACCCGAACTCCACCGAGGCCGGAATGACCACCGACAGGATCACCGTCAACGCGGGCCGCAACCGGAACTCGGTCAGCAGTTCATCCGGGTAGTCGAGGAGTTCGCCCGGCAGTCGCCGCACGCGCCGCCAGTCGAACTCCGGCCCGGCCTCGGCGATGCAGGCGACCATTACCAGAAAGACCAGCGTCATCGCGACGTGCAGCAGCCAAGCCCGACGCAGGGAGAGCCGGTCCAGCCTTCGCGCGGCCAGCGCCGGCCTGAACGCGGCGGCCAACAGCGCCGTCAGCAGGTGCGGCTCGCGGACGACCGTCTGCTCGGACCCGACGTCCGTCATGGTTGGCGCCCCGTGCCCGTGTACTTGTGTTTCCTGTTGGATCTGACCGGCCACGGTCGCTCCGCAGGCGGCGTGATCTTTCGAGATGTCCGGTCTGTCCCTGCGGGCACGTTACCGCCTGCGCGGAGGATACGGAAACGGGGAACGAGCGTCCAAACAACCGCGCACGCACGCGGGTGCATCCTCGTCGTCGAGTCGATCATGTGCCCCAACCTGCAGCCGCGAAAGCGGCGAACCGTCCGGGTCGCGATCACGGCGAACCGTCCGGGTCGTGATCACGGCGAACCGTCCGAGCCGCGATCAAGGCGAACCGTCCGAGCCGCGAATGCGGCCCAGGGCCGTAGCCGCGGGTGAAGCCCGTCGGCGGGCGAACCCGCGGATGCGGCGGACCTCCTGAAAGACCTTCTGGGAGCCGCGAAGCGGCGAAGGGAGTCGCCCGCTGCTCACCACGTCGAACCCGTGCCGGATCCTCGTTCGCGTGTGTCGGTCGAATCTGCGGAGGTCCACTTTGCGCCCACCGCCGACCGACCACTGTCGCCGGGCGCACGGGCGATCAGCCGGAGCGTTGTGTTGCCAACCGCGCCGACGGCGCGGGCCGCGCCGGTCGGTCGTTCGGGCGTGACAGGACGAGGCAGGCACTCTTCAGGAGGCGACGCATGTCGGTATCACGACGCAACGGTCTTACAGTTCTGGGATTGTGTGGGTGGCTGTCGGCGGGCGGCTGCGCGCCCGATGCCTTCTATCCCACCATGGGTGACGTAAAGCAGATCGCCGAGATCGGACGGCAGCAGCTCGACGTACACGACGCCAACATGACGCGGCAGCACGCGGTCCTGTCGCCGGAGTCGGCGGGCGGCTTGCAGGCGGAGCGGGCGGTGTTCGAACGTGAACTGGCCGAACTGGGAAAGAAGACCGAGGCGCTGGAGGCCGCCCATGCGACGATGGTGCGCGACTCGCTCGCCCTGGCGGCAAAGGTCGCGGCCCTGCCGGACGGGCTGGCGGCCAGCATCGCTTCTACGCTCGTGCCCAGGATCGAACAGGCGCGCGACGCGGCCGCCGAAGCCAAGGCGGACGTGCAGCGGGTGGAGACCCGCGTAGAAGGCGCCGCCGCGGCCGCTCAACGCGCCGAAGCCGAGGCGAGAAAATGGGAGGCCGAGGCGGAAAGACGCGCGGCCGACGCCAAGAGACTCGAGGCGGATACGAAGCGTGTCGAGGCCGATACGAAGCGCGTCGACACCGACGCCAGGAGGATTGAGGCCGACGCCCGGAAGGTCCAAGAGGCCCTCAACGCGCTGGCCGCTTCCCTGACCGACCGGCTGGCCGCCGCCGGCGACCAGACCGACGCCCGCCTGGCGGCGCTTCGAGCCGAGGTGGACAGTTGGCGGCGATCACTGCTCGAGGAGTTGAAGCTCTCGCCGGACCAGATCGAGCGGCTACAGGGTATGACGACCGAGCAGATCATCGCGCTCATCGCGGCGGCGCTGGGCTCGGCCGGCCTGGGCATCGTCAGCGGCCGCACCGGCACCAGCCGCGCCGAGCCGCGCCTGGAAAAGCTCGAGTCGAAAGTCAGTACGCTGGCGGAGGAAGTCAAACTCCGCACGCCGGTGCCGGCGTGAGGGCCGTACGACGGCGATGTTCGTTGCGTCTGCGCGTGCGGACCCGGCGGGCGTTAGCCCGCCGGCTTCCTTCGCCGCTTCGCGGCTCCCCGGAGGTTCGGGGGTCCGCCGGTCCGCGGGTTCGCCCACAGACGGGCGTCACCCGCGGCTACACCCCAGCGCCGCATTCGCGCCTGCGGCATCGTGCCGTCGCGGCATGCGCCATCGTGCCGTCGCGGCATGCGCCATCGCGCCGCCGCGCCATCGCGGCGTCGCGGCAACGCGGCATCGCGCCTTGAAGGGTTCACCGCCTGACAGCTTCAAGGATCTGTCGGCACGAACCGGCCTGTGCGCTCATTCAGGGGGCAGGGGAACCACGTCGAACCGATTGACCGCCTCCGCCGCGAATCGTAGCGCAGCCTGTATATCCTCGCGCGCGATTTGCGGATAGCTGGTCATCAACTCTTCAAACGGATCGCCATCCGCGATGCTGCCCACGCTGACGCTCACGGGGACACGAGTTCCTGCGATGCAGGGATCGCCGTGATGAACCGCAGGATCGATGCTGATGCGATTTCGCCACTGTTTCATGTTGATCAACGCACGAGAACACGATTCCCGGTTGCCGCCAGGCTGGAGCCTGGCGGTCCCAGGCGGGCGAACCGATCTTCATTCGTTATTCGCCATTCGCCATTGGCCATTCGCCCTTCGACCTTCGCCCTTCGACCTTCGACTTTCGACCTTCGACTTTCGACCTTCGACCTTCGACGTTTCCGCGTCACACCACATTGAAGTACTTCGCCTGCCGATGGTGGGTGATGAGTGCCGTCGTGGACTGCTCCGGCTCGAGTTGGAACTCTTCCGACAGCGTCACGCCGATGCGCTCTGGTTTCAGCAGCGGCCAGAGCTTGAGCTGGTCTTCCAGCCGCGGGCAGGCGGGGTAGCCGAAGCTGTATCTGGAGCCGCGGTACTTCTGCTTGAAGATCAGTTGCCGATCGCGCGGATCGTCGTCGGCGATGCCCCATTCGGCGCGGATCTGCTTGTGGATGTACTCGGCCATCGCCTCGGCGGTCTCGACGCCCAGGCCGTGGAGGTGCAGGTAGTCGGTGTAGCGGTCGGCCGCGAACCACTCGCGGGCGACGGCGGAGACCTTCGAGCCGACCGTCACCAGCGAGAACGCCACCACGTCCAGCTTGTCGTCCGTCACCGGGCGGAAGAAGTCGCTCAGGCACCAGTAGGGGGCTTTGCGCTGGCGCGGGAAGTCGAACGTCTCCAGCACGCGGGTGTGATCGTTGGGGTCGAAGATGATGAGCGTGTCGCCGTCCGCCTGGCAGGGCCAGAAGCCGTACACGGCCTTCGGCTCCAGGATGCCTTCGCGCTCGCACTGCTCGACCAGTTTGCGGTAGATCGGCCGCACCTCGTCGTTGACGTAGCGGGCGAAATCTTCCGGCGAGCGGCGGGCCTTACGGTAGCCCCACTGCACCTGGAAGAGCATGTTCTCATTGATGTAGGACAGCGGCGCCTTGACGTCGACGTGTTCGATGACGCGCGAGCCCCAGAACGGCGGCTCTGGCACCGGCTCGTTGCGCGAGATGTCGGAGATCGGCGCGATGGGCGGCTTCTTGGCGGCGACTTCATCACGCGCGCGGTCGCTGATAACCGGCGGTTCGAAGCCCTGCGGCTCGACGCCGGCGGGTACGACGAGTTCGTCCTCGCCCCCCC
>QZJT01000115.1 GCA_003597935.1 Phycisphaerales bacterium
CTTACGGGGGCGGACGCGATCGCGATCGCGGCGACCGCGGCGACCGCGGCCGGGACAAGTACCGATATTGATCGACCGCACGGGGGTGCGTGAAGAGACGGTGATAGATGCACGGGCCAGAGCCGGCCCGGAAGGTCCGCGCCGCACGCGGTGGGGTAGCACCGCCCTGGTCTTGAGCCGCGCTGACGGCGAAACGCCCTGCTGGGTCGTCTACCTCGCATGCGCGTCCCGCTCCCCGCGTGGCCACGTGCGCGCCGATGCCAGCAGATCGCCCAGGCTGCGGCGGACGTTGAGCCACACGCCCACGCCTTCCTCGCGGCTGTCGGGAAGCCGCAGCAGGTCATACTCGACGGTCAGATCGACGCCGAGGCGGCCGCGGACCAGGTGCAGCCCGCACGCAACGTCCACCCCCTGCGTGGCGCCGTCCAGCGTGTCGTCCTCCCAGTGGTACGTGGTCGAGATCGACGCCGACACGTATTCGTTCAACTGCACGCGATCGGCCAGATCCACGTTCAGCCACCACACCCGCCGCGGATCGAACTCGCCGGTGAAGCGATAGCGCGACAGCTCGCCGGCCAGGTCGAGCGCGTGGACGCGGTCCTGAAAGAGCGCCGCCCGGGCGGTCAGGTGAATCGCCTCGAACGGGTCGTGGGTGTCGTTGAAGAGTTCGTACTCGCCGCCGGCCGACCAGCGCGGACGTTCGTAGCGCAGGCCGATGCGGTGCCGGTCGGTGTTGTCCTCGTACACCGGCACCCCGCGCGAGCCGTGGGCGAACTCGCGACGCAGCTCCCACGAATAGTAGGGCGTCAGCCCGAACGAGAACGCGTGCTCGACGTACAGATCGGTGCGATACGAATCGACCCGCGACCCCGTGGGGACCTCGTAGCGATAATCGAACAGCACCACGTCGTCCGGTCCGATGCGCCCCGTCCGGATGCGACGGACCTGAATCCGGCGGCCGACCGGTACGACCAGATAGTCCAGCCCCTGGGCGTAGATGCGCCGGCGGTCAACGTCGTATGCAACGATGGAGGGCGCGATGATGTCCGGCTGCCGCAGCAGGACCGGCCGCGAACCGCCCAGCGCGTGGCCTTCGCCGCGCACCACGCCGCCGCGGGCCTCGCCCAGCGTTCGACGGTGCTGCGACGTAAAGGCCGCGTTGACCGAAAGCTCGCCCCACGGAGTCGGCCGCCGCAGCGCCGCGTCGATGCCGCCGCCGGCTTCATGGATCTCCAGGTCCTCATCGACGCGCTCCCGCAACCAGAAGCCGTCGAGCGTGAACCGCCACTGCTCGTCCGGCCGGTACAGCCCCTGCACGTCGATCTTGTGCCGCGTGACGTCGAGGGCGTCCTGGTCGCTGCGCCACAGCGAGTATCGATACGACGTCTGAAACCGGTCCGAGTGCTTCAGCGTCAGCCGCGGGGTGAATTCCAACTCATCGCGGGCCAGATCGCCGGCCTCGGCGTTGTAGCGCAGCACCGTGTCGAGCCGGTGGCGATGTTCGCGGCCGAATGCCAGATCATGCTCGACGCGGACCTCGTCGCGGCGGGTGCGGAACGTTTCCATGCCGCCCTGGTATTCGGCGTCCTGGCGCTCGTGATCGAACGACAGTCGCAGGTGGTGATGGTCGGCCGGATCGAAACGCGCGTCGGCGAAGAACCGCCGCGTGTCCAGGTGCTCGTCATCTTCGGCCAGACGATTGCCGGAGCGGTCCACGTCGTGCAGCGAGAAGCCCAGTTCGGCCGACCAGCGATCGCCGGAAAGGAAGACGGTGGCGCCGAACTCGGTCGCTTCCTCCAGCAGCGACGGCAGGAACTGCCGCGGCACGCGGTCGCGGGTGCGGCGGGCGTAGGCGCTGATGGATACGGGCCTGGAGCGCAGCAACTCCAGCGACAGGTCGTACTCGATCAGCGCGCCGGAATCCGAATCGGTGCGGTCGATGCCGCTCACGTCCTCGTGGAACCGCTCCTGGCTGAGGCCGAACGTCAAGCCGAGGTCCCAGGCCAGAAAGTCCGGGCTGATGACGTCGCCGGACAGCGACAGTGCCAGCGCTTCGGAGAAACGCAGATCACGGTTGCGTTGCGTCGTCTGCGGACCGCTGCCGCGCGACGAACCGACGCGCCGCCGATCCAGCGTGGATTCAAACTCGAAGGCCAGGTCGGAACCGTGCAGGTGAAACAGGCCGGGCCGCGTCCGTTCGCCGTCGGGCTGGACCTCGAGCGTTGCGTTCGTTGGTTGATTCGCGTGCTGCGTCGCGTCGTCAGCTTCCACCGCCCGGGCTAACGCCTTGGCCGCTTCCGCCGGCGCCGCTGCTCCTGTCAGTGCAGCCGGCATGGCCACCGCGGCTATTGCAACCGGCGGCGCCACGACGATCGTACACCAAGCTGCCGCCGCGAACCGTCGCATCAGCGCATCCACACCGAGTTGCCCGTACGGCCGATCCGGCCTGGACCATCGGCAGGGCAGTCTAAACTGCACCGGCCGGGCGGGACCAGCGCCGTGAGAACGTGCGACCGTCCGGGTCTTTGCCGCCGGGCGGCGCGGCCGCTGTCCCGGCTCACCATCGGTTCCCATCGTCACGCAATCGCACTCAAACCGACGGGCCGTCGCGTTGAGCGAAGCTGGATCCGTCACCGGCGCCCCGAACGTCACGGGGCGGGTGACGGTACGGGCGCCCTGCACACCCCGGCAAGCCGGGCACGGGCTTGTGTACCCTGACTCGTCGGGATAGGGTGTGGCCGTCGGGCGAGGCCGCCGGCGCGGGTTGCCCATCGTCCCGGCGGTCGAGTCCGGATCACGTTTCTGGTCGAGCCCGTGAGGAGGGCCGGATCGCGGTGCGCAGCGCGCCGTAGCGCCTCTTCCGAGCGATACTTGCAGGAGCCATTTCCATGAGTACACGTCACCGGTTGGTTCGTCGTCACGCGGGTCTTTCGGCGGCCGCCGCGGCCGCGGCGCTCTTCCTGGCATCCGGCTGGTCCGGCTGCGTCGACGTTTTTCAGCCGCCCGGCAACGACAACACCGGCGACAACGACAACACCGGCGACGGCAAGTATGGCAACAGCAGCGACCCGACCAACCGCAGCGCCGCGTACATCACGTCGTCCGCGTGCCGGGAGTGCCACGCGGACATCAGCGCCAAGCAGCTCGTTCACGGCCACGCCCACAAGCTGACGCGCGTGCAGGGCGCGCCGCCGAGCTTTCCGGAGGAGGGCGCCCGCGCCGGCGTGCCCGAACCTCCGGAGGGCTTCGAGTGGGCGGACATCGCCTACGTCATCGGAGGATACACCCGCAAGGGCCGCTTCATCGACAACGACGGGTTCATCCTCACCGACGGCGTCAACGGGGTGAACACGCAGTGGAACCTCTCCTTCCCCGCCAACGGGACGCAGCCCGGCTTCGTGGCTTACGAATCGGACCGGGCGACGCCCAAACCCTACGACTTCTCCTGCTTCCAGTGTCACACCACCGGCGCCCGGGCGCAGAACGAGGACTTTCCTGAGTTTCAGGAGAACCGCCCCGGCTTCGCGGGCACGTGGGAGGAGGCCGGCGTGCAGTGCGAGGCCTGCCACGGTCCGGGCGGGAACCACTTCGCCACCCGGGACGGGCAAGTGGAGATCGACACCACCGGGATTTTCGTGAAGACCACGGCCGAGCGCTGCGGCCAGTGCCACACCCGCGGCGCCGATCCCAACGTCATCCTGGCGGCGGGGGGATACATCCAGCACCACGAGCAGTGGCCCGAGTTGCTGGCCAGCGGCGGGCACGCCGGCTTCGACTGCACCATCTGCCACGACCCGCACGTGTCCGCCAACTATGACCGGGACAACGCCATCCGCAACGAGTGTACCAGTTGCCACCGCGATCAGACCATGGCCCTGCACCAGGGCAAGGTCTTCGTGCGCGGCGAGTACGTGGAAGCGCTGTCGTGCGAGAGCTGCCACATGACGTTCGCCACCAAGAGCGGCAGCGCCGCCACCGCTGAGGTGGTCGGTCCGAACGGCCGCATGGGCGACACGCGGACGCACGTCTTCCGCATCAGCACATCGCCGCAGGATTACACGTCGTTTTTCACCGAGGACCTGGCCCAGGTGCGCAAGGACAGCGCCGGCCGCGCCGCCGTCACCGTCGACTTCGTCTGCCTGCGCTGTCACAACGGCGTCGGCAACGCCTTCAGCCTGGAACTGCAGGCGGCGGCCTCGGTGGCGGACGATATGCACGAGGTGCGGGAGTGAATAACGAATGTCGAATGGCGAATAACGAATTAAGAGGCCGAGGCGCATCGATCAAGAATAATTCGCGAATCGCAGAGCCTCAGCAGGTTTGCCGGATGTACCCGTCCATACTTCTCCATTCTCCGTTCGCCCTTCGCCACTCGCCATTCTTCTGTAATTCGTTATTCGCTATTCGCTATTCGTTGTTCGCTATTCGCCATTCGTTATTCGCTATTCGCCATTCGTTATTCCCCGAAGCGACTGTCGCACTTGACTGACACGGCCCCCAGCGCAGGCACCGTCTCCCCGCCGGACAAGCTCCGCTCGGCCCGCTCGCGCGCCGGGCGCGTGTCGGTCTGGTACAACGTCATCACGCTGGTCGGGCTGGTGATCGTCGCGTCGTCGATCCTGCTGCTGGTGACGTTCGCGCTGTTCTCGCTGACCACCCCGTCGCACAACCCCTACGTGGACGTGATCGGCTTCCTCGTGTTGCCCGGCGTGCTGACCGCGGGGCTGATCATCTGCCCGCTGGGCATGTTGGTGAAGGCGTGGCGGGTGCGGAGGCGGTATCAGGCGGAGCGCCTGACGCTGCGCTTGCCGAAGCTCGATCTGAACGACCAGCGCCTGCGCCGCTTCGGGCTGGCCTTCACCTTCGTGACGCTGTTTCTCATCCTGCCGCTGCTGGGTCTGTCCGGCTACCACGGCTATCACTACACCGAGTCGACCAGCTTCTGCGGCCAGGTGTGCCACGTGGTGATGGAGCCGCAGTACACCGCCCATCAGCACTCGCCGCACGCCCGCGTGACCTGCGCCGAGTGTCACATCGGCGCCGGGGCCGGCTGGTTCGTCAAGTCCAAGCTTTCCGGCACGCGGCAGGTCTTCAAGGTGCTCAACGACACGTTTCCGCGGCCGGTGCCGCCGGCCATCACCGAGCTGCGCCCGGCGCGGGAGACGTGCGAGGAGTGCCACTGGCCGGCCAAGTTCTTCGGGCAGCAGCTCAAGACCATCGTCCATTACGCGCCCGACGAGCGGACCACCCGCCGCGAGATCCGCGTGCTGCTGAAGACCGGCGGAGGCGACGACACGGTGGGCCGCGTGGAGGGCATTCACGCCCACATGGCGCTGGCGGGCCGCGTCGAGTACATCGCCACCGACGAGGAACTGCAGAACGTCCCCTGGGTCCGGTACGTCCTGGATTCCGGCGAGGAGTTCATCTACCGTTCCGACGGGCTGGCGGCCGACGACCCCGCCCCGCGCGGCACCCGGCGCACGGTGGACTGCATGGACTGCCATAACCGCGCCGCCCATCTGATGATGCCGCCCTATTCTGCCATCGACGCCTTTCTGGAAGCAGGGCACATCGACCGCACGCTGCCCTTCATCAAGCGCGAAGCGCTGGCCGCGCTGGCGAAGCCGTATCCGACCCTGGAGGCCGCCATGGAGGGCATCGAGCGCTCGCTGCGCCGTTTCTACGCCGACCGGCCTGAGTCCGCTGCCCAGGCCGAGCGGATCCAGCAGGCCATCGAGACCGTGCGGGCGATCTACCGCCGCAGCTTCTTTCCCGCGATGAACGTGGACTGGCGGACGTACCCGAACAACATCGGCCACCTCTATTCACCCGGCTGCCTGCGCTGCCACGACGGCCATCACGTCAACCAGCACGGCACGCCCATCAGCTCCGACTGCGAGGTGTGTCACACGTTTTTCAATGAACTGAACGAGCCACAACTGGCGGTGCGCGAGGGCCAGTTCGTGCACTCGATGGATCTGAGCCAGCACACGAACCTGCGCTGCGACCAGTGTCACACCGGCGGGCCGCTGCCGCTTTGCGCCGATTGCCACAGGTCCGGCGCCTGGCTCAATGAGCGCGGCCGGGAGGGGTTCCGCCCGACGACGCCCTGAGCGGGATAGGGGAATGTCAGTATGGCGCCGGCTTCCAGCCGGTGTCTTCAACAGAACGCGCGCCTTCATATCCAGCGTTATCATTGAATGCCAGCGGCCGCCACGTGAATCCCCGGTCGCGCCAACGGGCCATGCGCGCCGGCGCGACTCCCAGGCGGTACGCGACGATGCAGGCCTGGTGGATCAACGTCAGTCGGACCGCGCCCCGACTCGTCCAGCGGCGCGGCGACGTCCGGACCGCCGTGCCCGCCGTGACGACGCGGCCGGCGCGGCGGGCGCGGCGGACGAATTCGTAGTCTTCCATGAAACACAGATCGGGAAACCCGCCGAGCCGGCGGAAGCCCTCCGCCCGCACGCACAGCGCCTGATCGCCGTACGGAAGGCCGAGCCGACGGGACCGCAGGTTGGCGCCGAATTCAATCAGCCGGAAGACCCGGCCCGGATGATCGATCTCGAGCCGGAACGCCCCCAGAATCACGCTCGGATCGCACAACATCCGCTCGACTTCGGACACGTAGCCGAGCGGCAGCTTCGTGTCCGCGTGAAGGAACAGGAGAATCGTGCCCCGCGCCGCGGCGGCCCCGGCGTTCATCTGTCGTGCCCGCCCGGCGGGGGCGTCGAGCACTCGGGCGCCGGCCGCCCGTGCGATCCGGCACGTGGGGTCGGTGCTCCCGCCGTCCACTACGAGCACTTCCAGCGCGCCGTCGTCCCGGGCGAACTCGACCGATTGCCGAATGTGTGCAGCTTCGTTGAGGGTGGGAATAATGACGGATGGGCCGTTCATCATCGGGTCACTCCGGGCGCGTCCTACCAGTACCGTTCAATGTGAATCTCCCCATGCCGCCCGGGCGCGTCCTCGCCAAACCCTTCCCCTTGCAACACGGCCGTCATCTCCTCCACCATCCCCGGCTGGCCACAGACAAACACGTGCGAATCGTCGGGCGACGGATCGAAGCCCCACGGCTGGAGCAGCGGCCTGGAGGCCCAGATGTCCTGAATGCGGCCCACCCGCCCGCTCCATGGAACCGGCTCGGCCCCGGGACGGCTGATGATCGGAATGTAGGTCATGTTCGCGCACATCGATTGCAGCATCATCAGTTCACTGCGATAGCCGAGTTCCCAACTGTGGCGGGCGCCGTGAATGACCGCGAAGCGCCGGGGTCCGCCGCACTGCAACTCGTCCCGGAGCATGCTGACGTAGGGCGCCAGGCCGGTCCCGGTGGAAATCAGCACCACGTGCCTGCCGGAAGGAACGTCGCGAAGCGTGAACAGTCCGCTGAACTTCTGACCCAGCCAGACGCCGTCGCCGACCTTGAGCGCAAACAGCCGCGGCGTCAAGGCGCCGGATGGCGCCAGGGCGATATAAAACTCCAGGAACTCCCTGACCCGCGACGACGAGGAGATGGAATACGCCCGCTTGATCAGCTTCTCAGCCGGAGCGGCCTCATCCTCCGGTTCGCACATGGCGCATCGTGGAGCGCTTCCCGGAAGGGTCAGAACGGCGAACTGCCCGGGCGTGAACCCCGGCAGTTCCCACCCGTCCGGCGCAATTCGGAAAACCAGCAGCGCCGGCGAAACCTCGATTCGTTGAATGACTCTGGCGTTGTAATGGGACACAGTTCGTTCAAAGCTCCGTTCTCTCGGGCGGGATCGGTTCCCGCCCGTTCGTCGCTCGGATGGCGCCGACGCTTGAGAGCGTCGAGACCAGGTAGGGAACCGCGGCCGTCAGGGCCATGCGGACGATCCTGGCGCCGTCCACGTTTCCGGCGATCAGCTCGTCGCCGTGATTGATCGTGATCAGAACAGCACCCACGACGACGGCGTAGCACGCCGCCCGCCGGACAACCGAGGGTTGCAGCGCGGCCGCCCACCAGCTTTCCGACTCACTTTCCATACAAACGCTCTCATCCGCGCGTCAGCGGCGGAGTTTCAATACCCGTTGGAACAGGCGCCGAACGAAAGGCGTCAGACGCGTCCGGTTATACGCATCGCCCGCCTTGCGGATGATCTCCGCCCGCGTGGGGTAGGGATGGATGGTCCGGGCGATCGTCCCCAGTCCGCGGCCCGCCACCATGGCCAGCGTGATCTCGCTGATCATCTCGCCGGCGTGGCGGTCCACCAGCGTCGCTCCCAGGATCCGGTCCGTGCCGCGCCGCAAGTGTACCTTGAGAAACCCCTCCGTCTCGCCTTCAAGGATGGCCCGGTCCACGTCGCTCATTTCAACGGTGGTCGTTGTGACCGGGATCCCTTTCTCCTCGGCGTCGTGCTCGTAGAGACCGACGTGGGCGATTTCCGGATCGGTGTAAGTACACCACGGGACGGTCAAAGCGCTGGCGCGGGAGCGCCCGAAGAAGAGGGCGTTCTGTATCACGATACGGGCCAGGAAATCCGCCGTATGGGTGAACTTGTAGCGCGAACACACGTCGCCGGCCGCGAAGATCCTCCGATTGGAGGTCCGCAGCCGATCGTCGACCTTGACGCCTTCCCGCACGCCGTATTCCACGCCCGCCTGCTCCAGGCCGAGTCCTTCGACGTTGGGCGCGCGTCCCACGCCGAGCAGAATGGCGTCTGCGTGGATGGACTCGCCTCCGTTGAACGCAATGATCTTTTCATGGCCGTGGCGGGTCACCGAAGTGATGTTTGCAGAGCATCGAATGTCGACGCGGTCGCGGACGAGCGCCGCCTCAACCCGCTGTGCGGCGTCGGCGTCCTCGCGTCCGAGGATCTGCGCACCCGCCTCCAGAAGCGTCACCCTGGCGCCGAACCGGGCGAACGTCTGCGCCATCTCGCACCCGATGGGGCCGGCGCCGATGATGGCGAGGCGCTCGGGCAACCGGGTCAGCGAAAACAAAGTCTCGTTGGTCAGGAACCCGCACTCGGCCAATCCCGGGATGGGCAGCGCGGCCGCCCGCGCGCCCGTCGCGATGCACGCTCGGGCGAAGTGCAGCGTCTGCCCATCCACGTCGATCGTCTGCGGGCCGGTGAATCGCCCCGTACCGAGGAAGACGTCCACGCCCAACCCGGCAAACCGCATCGCCGAGTCGTGCGGGCTGATTCCGGCTCGGAGTCGGCGCATCCGCTGCATGACCGCCGGAAAATCGACGGACACTTCCGGCGGCATGGCTACCCCGAAGCCGGCCGCGTTGCGGGCCTCGGCCACGGCCCGGGCGCAGCGAATCAGGGCCTTGGAGGGAACGCATCCGACGTTCAGGCAGTCTCCACCCATCAGGTCGCGTTCGATGAGCGCCACCTTCGCCCCCAGCCCGGCCGCGCCGGCCGCGGCCACCAGTCCGGCCGTACCGGCGCCGATCACTACCAGGTTGTATCGCCCCACCGCGGTCGGGTTGACCCAGTCCGGGGGATGGACGTTGTCGACCAGACGACGGTTATGTTCGTCCGCGGGCGCCGTCTGAGGCAGGCCCTCGATCACGGCCACGCCTGGTTCGAAAGCGCCGCCGCCAGGGTCGCGCGCGCGGATCTTCTGGACGGGATTTGCAGCTTCGATCATAGCGATGTTTCCGTTCTATGGTCCCGATCGGTTTGACGACGTGTTCAAACGCCAGTCGTAGTCGAGCCATTCAATTCGGGGCGACTTTTTTGCGTCCAGAGCGGCCTGGAGTTCCTTCGAATGCCGGGCGGCATAGGCGAGCACCGAACCTGCGACCTGCTTGAAATCGCCGCCATACCAGTCGTACAGCTTCGTCAGCTTCACCACGGCGCCTTTGGAATCGAAGCGGAACCAGCGGTCGTGCGTGTGAACGTATCGCGTCTGGTCCGCGAGCTGCGCTTCGAGTTTCGCCCCGGTGTAGGCCCCCGACCGCAACGGCGGACAGCCCACCGCCGCGCAGACCAGCGCGAAGTGAACCCGCGGCTCGTTGAATTTGGGCCGAATCTGTTCATGCTCGATCTGATTCAGGCTCCAAGTGTGGCCGGCCAGGCTCCAGCGCTTGTGCGACCAGCGACGTGCGTCGGGAATGTCCTTGATCGACTTGACCGGGTGATGGTCGAGAATCAGTCGCAGCGTGAATGCGTTGTAGGCATTGATGAGCAGGGCCAGTTTCTCGTCCCGTCCGAGCTGATCGAACGGCGCTCGCGCCAGCGCTGCGATGTACGCGTCGAGGTCCGCCGCATCCGCCGTAAGACCGTCATAGTCCACCCAGCCTCCATCCGACACGTGCTTTTGCAGGAGGGCGTCGAACTTGGAATGGTCGAAAACGACGCCATCGGCGGTCTGGGAGTACGCCTCCCGCAGTGCGGCGCCGGGCGGGCCGAGCAGCCCTCTGAGCGCATCCTGGCGGGTCCACGCCGCCGCGGTGGCCAAGACCAGCAGGATGGCGCCGATGGGCAGCACGAAGGCGCTCCCCCTGACGTGGGGCGTTGAAGCCGATGCCGGCGCCTCATCATCCATGCCCTTGACCGTAGCGGCGGCAAGCGTGTCCTGCTCCGCCAGCGCACGGCGGGCCAGCCGGGTCACATAGAGCGTCACCATCACCGTGGCGGCGAACCCGGCGACCATCAGCGCCGCCTTACCGTATCCTACGGCTTCCGATCCCCCGCCGGCGGCCCGCAACCCCTGCGCCCCCAGACGCCCGATGTAAACGTACATAAACGTTCCCGGCAACATGCAGACCCAACTGGCCAGCACGTACGGCCAGAAACGGATGGACGTCAGGCCGTAGAGGTAGTTCCCCAGGCTGTAGGGAACCGCCGGCGACAGCCGCAAGAGGGCGACGATCTTCCAGCCGCCTGTTCCGATGGCCCGATCGATCGCCGCGAAGCGACGATCCTGCAAAGCCACGCGCTGGACGGCCGCGCGAGCGAAATAGCGGGCGATGATGAACGCTACCGCCGCGGTGATCGTCGATGCGATCGACACGATCGCCGTCCCCCAGACCAGACCGAACAGGGCGCCGGACGCGATCGTCAACGCAGAGCCAGGAACAAAAAGCAGCCCTGCGAGCACGTAGGCGAAGGCGAAGACCAGCGGCCCGAACACGCCGAGGCGGTCCACCTGGCCCTGAAGCGCCTGCACCGCCTGCTCGACCGGCAGCAACCGGACCAGGACCACCACGCAGACCACAATCGCGACGGCCGACGCCGCGTTGACCCATCGCAGCCGGTCACGCCGCGGCCGCACGGTCTTCTCATCCACCAGCATGACCACGGTTCCTTCGGTTCCAACCGCCATACTTGACACCTCCAACGTCGCCGGGCTCACGTCGATCCTCTCGTCCACGCCGGGTACGCCTGGCCATGCCGATGCGCTAGTCATCAACGCTTCAATGAACGCACAGCCTGGATGACTTCGTCAGGGTCGGCGCGCTTCTTATAATCCCAGTCGGCGAAGACGTAGCGGATGACGCCTTTTTCGTCGATGACGAACGTCGCCGGGGCGGGCAGTTCCCAGGTGCCGCTGGCATTGGCCTCGCCCACTTTGAGTCCATATTCCTCATACTTTGCTCTCGTCGCCTCATCCACGACGAAGTACACCTTGAAAACCTTCGCAGCAGCGTGGTTCGTGTCGCTGTAGACTTCGTACTCACCGTGGACCTTGTCGCGGGTCGCCCTGGCCAGTGTGGGTTTCTCCGGCGTGAGCGCGACGAGCTTGCCCCCCGCCGCCGTCAGGTCGTCCAGCTTGTCGTGCCACGCAGACAGCGCCCGATTGCAGATGGGGCACCATCCGCCGCGATAGAAGGTCAGCACTATCGGGCCGCGGCCGTAGAGCGAGGCGAGTTGGATGCGCCGGCCGTCCACGCCGGTGACGGTCACGTTCGGGGCGCGATCGCCCACCACCAGGCCCGGCGTGGCGATCGCCTCGGCGCCGGGGGGGTCGGAGGACCGGACCACCCGGGTCTGTGGATAGAACGCGGACCAAGAGTAGTAGAACGTCTGCGCCGTCCGTACCCCGGGCGGCGCGGTCCACACGACGACGCCTGCGTCACTGGTGCCGACGAGCACCTTGCCCGCGGGGGTGTCGATGGTGCGGGCGTCGCCGATGGCCTCCACCGGGACGAACCAAGACCACGCGGACTGCGCGTCGCCCACCGCAATCCCGACGCCGCGGGTCTTGCGGGGCAGTGCGCTGCCGATGCCGGCCACGGGTACCCACAGACCCTCCTGTGCGAAATAGGTGGCGTAGGGCGAGTGCTCGTAGTCCCGGTCGAACCCGGTGTCCTTGCTGACGATTCTGGCGCCGGCGTGGGCCTTCCTGAATGCGGCGAGCGTAACCACTCGGACCGGCAGCATATTCAAGGCCGTCCCCGCCCGCGGCCCGCTCACGGCGCTCATGCCGAGCTGGCTCCACAGGCCCTTCTCCGTGCGGTCGTACATCAGGACGTTGGAGTTGTAGAGCGCCCCCGAGACGCCGAACTCGAGCACGACCGACTTGCCGTCCGGTCCGGTCCATCGCCGCGAAAAGACGGCCGCGGAATCGCACAGCGGGCAATAGGTGACGGCGACCGGTTCTCCCCCCACCATCGCGTTGACGACTTCGTGCCGATCGAGCACGTTCAGCGGCACGCCCAGCACGTCGTCGCCGACGGTGACTTCGATCACGCGGGCACTGTCTCGAAGCCAGCCGGCCTGGTCGGCCCGTTCCAACTTGGGATCGGTCAGCGCGGGGATCGCGTCGCGCGGCGCCAGCGTGTGAATCTGGTCCCTCGGTATCGTCAGGCCCGAAAGGTCGTACTCCTGCTCGAGGTCCACCGCGCCCGGCCGCTCGATCTGCCGAAAATCACCGCCGTCCGCCGCGGGCGGCTCTTGTGCGAAGGCAGCCGAGCATGCTGCCATGCCCGCAAGAATCGACCGGACCATCACTTGGCTTTTCATACGTCCATCTCCACTCTGGCAAAAGAAGATACGTCGCTCGTCAGCGCGCCGCCGCACGACGAGCCGAAACCTGCGGTGCAGCCGAAACAGTGCGTCCCGCACTGGATTCGGCGCTCTGCGAGGCGCTGCGGGTCGAACGCTCTCACGTGCGCCGGTGAGCCTGAGTTTGTGCGCATCCCCAGCGCGTAGTTGAAGTCGCAGTCGTGCAGGGCGCCGTCCCAGCTCACGTGGACCTGGCGCCGGCACATCAGAGATCCGACCGTCTGAGGATTGAAACGCTCGCGCAGCAACTGTTCATAGGACGCCGCCCGGCCGTCGCGCTGAAGGTCGTGAAGGAACCGTCCGATCGGCATGTTGGTGATCGTGATCAGCCGGTTGAACTCGATGCCGAATCGGGCACGCAACTCGCGCCGATAGTCCGCTTCCAGCCGGGCCTGCGGGGGGGGCAGCATCGGCCCCAGCGGGTTGTACACCAGGTCGAGCGTCAGCCCGCGCTCCACCCCGAACCCGGCGGCGTTCAGCGCCCGGATCGCCTCCACGCTGCGCTCGTATACGGAAAGCCCCCGTTGCCGATTGACGTTTTCCGGCAGATAGCAGGGCAGCGAGGCGATCAGGCGCACACGCAGGCCGGCCAGAAAATCCGGCAGATCGCGGTAACCCTCCTCCAGCATGATCGTCAGATCGGTCCGCACGATCACGTCGAATCCATCCCGGCGCGCCGCCGCGACGAATCGCCGGAAGTGCGGGTGCATCGTCGGCTCGCCGCCGGTGATGTCGATGGCGCCCGCGCCGCTGCCCCGGGCCGCGTCCAGGACCTGCAGCATGGTTTCCCACGTCATCTGTTCGGTGCGCTTCGGCGAGGCTTCGACGTGGCAGTGGCGGCAGGCGAGATTGCACTTGAGGCCCACGTTGACCTGAATCGTGTCGATCGACAGCGCGGACAGTGCCTCGCCGGTGGCCTCGGCCACGCGGCGCTCGAATGCGCCGTCGCCGGCCACCGGCAGTGGAATCGTTTGAACGACCGCCATTCACATGCCTCCGAACTGTGTCCACGCGCGGTACGCGGCCGCGCCCAGCAGCGCGGCGCAGGGCAGCGTCGTGATCCAGGTGAGCAGGATCGCACCGATGGTCCTCCACCGGGCCGCGCCGGTCACGACTCCGATGCCGAACAAAGACCCGCAAGAGACGTGCGTCGTGGAGACCGGAACGCCGATCTGCGACGCGCCCAGGACAAGCGCGGCCGTAACCAGATTGCCCGTCAGGCCCTGCCCGGTATTCAACTCCGTGATCCGCCGGCTCATGGTCCGGGCCACGCGCCGTGAATTCAGCAATCCGCCCGCCGCCATCGCCGCGGCCACCAGTCCCAGCGCTGCGTACCCGCCGCCGGCCAGGCTGCCGGCCAGCAGCAGCGCCGCGATCTTCGGCGTGTCATTCACCGCACGGGCAAAGCACACTGCGGCGGCGCTGGCGTAA
The DNA here is from genome assembly GCA_003597935.1 of Phycisphaerales bacterium. GTDB lineage: Bacteria > Planctomycetota > Phycisphaerae > UBA1845 > UBA1845 > SURF-32. The sequence continues at coordinate 14,415 of QZJT01000115.1, forward strand.
TGCACGGCGTTCACGGCCGCCTGGGCCTCGAATCCGACGATGCGTCCCGCGTAGCGTCCCGTACACTGATGCGCCGGCGCGATGGCAAGCCTCACTGCGCGAGCGCCATAGTACGGCGCCAGATCGCCCGGAGCAGCGCTGCCGACGATGGCCGGCGCCTCTTCCGACGCCAGACAGACGCACGTCTCGCTCGTGACCCCCAGGTATTGACGGGCCGCCCGCATCGCCGGGTAGACCACGCCCGCGGCGATGACGGCCAGCACCGGACTGACCAACAGTGGAAGGAAGAATACGCTCCACAGCCTCCCGATCGGCGCCTGGTCGCCGCCGGCCGCCAGCGAAACGCCCAACAGTGCTCCCGTCAATGCGTGCGTCGTCGAGGTGGGCATCCCCACCAACGTCGCGACCAGAACCGTCGCCGCCGCCGCCGCCCCGACGGCTATCAGTACGGATCGGTCGCTCGCCAGATCCGGCGGGACAAGCCCGTTTCCGGCAAAGGTCACGGCCAGCCTGGACGCCAACAGCAGCGACAACGCGCTCCCGGCCGCGGTCGCCAGCGTGGCCAGTGCCAGCGACCGGCGGTAGTCCGTCGTGCCGCTGCCGTACAGCGTGGCGACGCCCTTGAAGTTGTCGTTGGCGCCGTTGCTGTACGCGAGCCAGAAGACCGCGATGGCCAGAATCACAATCGTCACTGCACCTGTCTCCGGTCAGGCAGTAAGGGGGGGACGCAAAGAGCGCGATGGCGCGGTCCGCTCAACAGCATCCGCCATCCACGGTTTGCGGTCGCGCGTCCGCAGCCGATCCGCATGGAAACGGACCGAAGTGCCGAGACCGATCGCCATCCACGTGGAAGTGCGGCGCGTAGCGCGTCTGGGCCAACATCGTCGCGGTATTGCCGCAGATGAGCATCGGCTTGCCTGCGATGAACTCGTGATGGTCGTCCAGGACGAACGAGTGCGCCGCGTGCGGGATCGTGCCGCGATAGGTCGCGACCTGTCCGAAGTCCTCGCAACGATCTTCCAGGCCGTCGATCTTGAAGACCCGAATCGTCAGCGATTCGAAACGGGCAAGGCCGATTCGCTCGCGTACTGCATCGTTGCCGACCGAGACCGCGCGGCGGGCGACGGTGCGATGGTCCCTGATGCCCAGCGACAGCAGGAGCCGGCGGAAGTCCTCGACGTACATCGCGCCGGCCAGGCACTCGCCCAGCAGCACGGGGTCCTCGCGCCACTCGGGCGGAAGCCGCCGGTCGGCGAAGATATCCGAGAAATACAGTTCGCCGCCCGGCTTCAGGACGCGGAAGATCTCCCGAAAGACGCGCTCCTTGTCAGAAGTGAGATTGATGACGCAGTTCGATATGACGACATCGACCGACTCGTCGTCCACTCCCACCTCACCGAGATCCTCCAGGAACCCCTGAACGAAGCGTGTGTTCGGACGCGGATGGCCGAAACGCGCCGCCTGCCGCGCTTCATGGTTCCGAGCGACCTGCACCTGCTCCGGCGTCATGTCCACGCCGATGACCCGGCCGCGCGGCCCCACCAGCCTGGCGCAGATGAATGCGTCGCGTCCCGTCCCGCAGCCCAGATCCAGCACGGTACAGCCTTCGATCGCCGGCGGAATCGGCGAACCGCAGCCGTAGAACCGCTCCACGATCTCCGGCGCCAGTTCGCGGATGATCGCCTTCAGGTGTCGCGGCAGACCGTCAGGACTGCAGCAGGCGTCGGTCTTGAGCTGGGACGAGTGCCCGAGCACGCGGCCATAGTAGTAGCGGATGGTATCGTGGGTGGTCGTCGCGATAGTCATGGTCTGCTCCGTGGTCGGCCGGATGATCCTCGCCGTGCCGCGGCCGGCCGCGGCCGCGCGGCCGTGCCCGCTCATCTGAACGTGTGAACGAAAACGAAATCGTTGCGCCGTGCGCCGCCGTGGCAGCCGGCGCAGCTCGGTATCCTGCCCTCGGACGCGATCCGTCCCTCAAGACTCATGTTGGCCCAGAACCAGTCGTTATTGGCGGGATCGAAACCCGCTACTTTCCACATCACCGTGAGCGCGGCCTCCGTGACCTGCGGATCGGTCCCCACGTTCTGCTTGACGATGATCGAACCGTCGGGAAGCCGGCCCTCGAAGTCCGCCAAGGCGGACTCCACTCTGCCGTTGATAAAGACGCGCGACATGGGACCGTGGGGCAGCACACTGGGCAGGCTCCCCTGCCGCTCGGGGAATTCCCCCCACTGCTGGAACGGGTCCTCTTGCAGAATGATCGCCGCCAGTCGGGCGCCGGTCGGTTCGTCCGCCGGATCCATGTCGTCGGGAACGTCAGGGGTGGGCCCCATCACGCAGCCGCAGGCGGCGACCAGGAGTACGGCGGCGGCGCCGATGACCATCGAACCGAGCATCTGCTTCATCGCAACCATCCTCGCGGAACAATTCCGCAAAGAGAAGAGGGATCTCATGGCTGCTCGCCATTCAACGCCCGACGCTGCCGACGTCAGCCACGTTTACGCACACCATCACCATGGGACCGCCCGCGGCACGTCGGTGGCGCCGTGCCGCGAGCCGGTCCTGGTGACGCCCCCCGACAATCATCCCTGCGCGTATTTCGCCGGATCGGCCAGGAACGTGTCCCGCAGCTTCGCGTCAGGGAACAGGTAACGCTTGCCCTGGTAGTCCACGGAGTACTCCGCCTTGCCGGGCACGTCCTTGTTCATGTTCACCTTGCAGACGGCGCAATTGCCGCCCAGCGCCAGGTCGGCGTCGGCGTACTTCTGAGGGTACTTCTTGAACATGTCGAGCTGTTCCTGAGCCGGGAACAGGTAGAGGCGGCCTTCATGCACCAGGTGATAACCGGCCTTCCCCGGTACGTCTTTGTTCATCTCGACCTTGCAGACCGTGCAGTTGCCGCCCAGCGCCGGCGTGAACGCGGCCGGGTTCCTCTCGAACGCCCGCTTCTGCTCAGCGCCGGGGAAGAGATAGCGCAGACCATCGTGAATGGCCGCATAGCCCGGCTCGCCCTGGACGACCTTGTTCATGTTCACCAGGCACACCGGGCAGTCACCGCCCAGCGCCAGGTCGGCGTCGGCGTATTTCGCCGGGTTCTTCTTGAACATGTCGAGCTGCTTCTGCGCCGGAAACAGGAACAGACGTCCGTCGTGCACCAGCGCGTATTCGGCAGCGCCGGGGACGCGCTGGCCCATCTCGACCAGGCACACGGTGCAGTCGCCGCCCAGGGCGGGGACGAACTTCGCCGGGTCGGCGTCGAACGCCTTCTTCTGCTCGGCCGACGGGAAGCGGTAGTTCTTGCCGTCATACGCAGACACGAACTCCGCTTTCCCGTCGACCACCTTGTTCATCTTCACCAGGCACACCGGGCACTTGCCGTCCATCGCCACCGGCAGATCGGCGGCCCTCGCCGATGCCCACGCCCCAAGGCCCAGCACACCGGCCACCCACCCCGCTCGAACGAATCGCATCCGCATCGCTTGCTCCTGAAACCAGATCTCGTCGGATTGCCGCCCGCCATTCCGATGGCCGGCGTTGTTCAGTAGATTCCGGGGCGGCCGGGAGAATTGCAGGAGAATCGCCCCGGGGCGACCCGTGCGGCTCCGCCGTGTGTCGCAGGCAAGTCATCAGCGATCAAGGTTGCCTGGGATCGGGGTCAAAGAAGTGTCCGGTGTAGCCGCCGGCCTGGCGAATCGCGTCCAGGATCGCTTGAGGGGAAATGCGTTCCGTGCTGGGCGACCCGATCACGGCTTGTCGCTTATCGTAGCTCACCTCCGCCGTGACTACGCCGGGGATCCTGCGAAGCGATGCCTCGATACCGGCGGCGCACCCTTCGCAGGTCATGCCGTCAATCTGCACCACCGTCCTGTCGAGATCGCTGCGCGCAGCAATGGCGTCTTTGCCGTGCATGAGGTAGTCCACGTAGTTGGGAAAGAACGCGAAAGCCAGGACAAGAATCGTCACGACCCAGAGTATGGGTTTGTTGAGTTGGTGAAATGCGAATCCTGCGGACCTGTGAGGAGGGCGGCAGGCTTCCGGGCCGGATTCCGTTCTCGCGGTTCGCGCGGGGGCGCAGCACGCCGGACCGCCTCCCGCGGAGGCAACCCGGCGTGTGCGGTAGGTGAAGTAGAAGGCGAGACCGAGGAGCGCGAGCGTCGCTGGCAGCAGCACCGGCCGCCACGCCTCGAACGCGCTCGCCAGCGCCCCGCCTGAAACTCCCGTGGCGATCAGGAGCAACGGCAGCCAGCAACACGCCGACGCCGCGACGGCCGACGCGAGCGCGCCGACCTGGGCAATGGTCCCGGCGTCCGGGCGAGATCTGCTCGCTTTCGGAATCGCTACGCCGCGCCCGGCCTGGGCGTACTTCATCGCCTGCCTCACGTTCCCCAGGCAGCAAGCGCCCTGCGGATTCGTCTCCTCGCACCGGTCCAGGCCCTGTCGGCACTTTTCGGCGATCTCGTCAGGAACGCGGGAAGTCCCCGTCCGCTCGACCTCGCCTTCGATCTCCTCGATCGTGTGCCCGAAGCAATAGCAAACCGGGCGCGGCGATGCTGTCTCCTTCTGCCCGATGCGGACCCTCACCTCACAGCGCAAGAAACGCGCGCCGGTGTCCGGTTGGAAATAGGCCACTTCGCAAGCCGGTTCCGCGCAGAACCGAAAACCGTCGGTCCGACGCGCACGGGTCCGCGCCGCTTCGGATACGAGCGACTCGATGGTGACCGGCTTCACCGCCCGGCCCTTGCTGCCGCAGGACGGACACGATCGATTTCTTTCGACGCCCACGTGGCCGATGCCCCTATTTCCCGCCTCGGCAGCACGACGGCACGTCCTGCGCTTCGGTCCGCCCCTCCTTGTTCAATGGACAGCGGTCCCGGCATATCAGCTCACCCGTCACTGGGCAGACGATCTGCCCCGGACAGTCGGACCGATTGGCGTCGCGTGCCGGACAGCGGTCTTTGCACACCAGCTCGCCCGTGAGCGGACAGACGATCTTGCCCGGACAGTCCGGGCGATCAGCCGAGACCCGCGAGTTCACGGCGTAGGCAGTCACGGCCACGCCCACGATCGCCAGCATCACGATGGGAATCGACACTCTTCGCATGAGAGTTCTCCAATCAAAAAAGGGCCGATAGAGGCGGCACGCGCCACCATCAGCGAGAGTGTACACCTTGAACCTTGGTGTCGAGTCAAGGGTATTCTTCAGGTTTTTTCGCAGCACCCGGGATTGACGGCCGCCAACCCCTCCAGCACGGCACATTTGCCGGTTCGCTCCGACCGGCGGCACGCCGCCAGCCAGCGACGCAGCATCCCTTCGACCTCCTGGAGCTGCTGCATCTGCGCCGCCACCCGTGCCGCCCTGGCTCGGATCAGGTCTTGCACCTGACGGCAGGGAGCGGCCTCGCCGTCGCGGAATCGCAGCAGCAGCGTGATGTCCGACAGCGTGAATCCCGCAGTCTGGGCGGAGCGGACGAACCGCAGGCGCGCCAGTGCCTCGCGGCTGTAGAGCCGGTAGTTGCCGTCGCTGCGGGCCTGCGGCCGCAGCAGCCCGCGCCGCTCATAGTAGCGGACGGTCGAGGTCGGAACACCCGCGGCCTTGGCCAACCCGCCGATGGTGTACGGAGCATCCACGGTCATGCGGGCAGGTTCACGCCCTCTCCACTAATTGACCCGGATTGCCGCCAACAACTGCCTCACGGGATGCCGCGACATGGCGACGACCACGTATTCGCCCACCTCGCGCTCGGCGAATGCGACGCGGGCCGTCGTCGGCAGCGCCGCCAGCCGCGCGTCGTCGGCGCCCAGGAACTCGCGCAACGGGCCGGGCCGGTCGCGCCGCGCCGCCCGCACCAGGACCGGCTGGCCGCAGCAGTTCAACCGCAGTTCCACCACGTCGCTCCCATCGGCGTCCTGCACCGTGGTGACGGTGACCAGTTGAACGACGTGTTTCCGTGCCACTTCGTCGGAGAAGTTCACGACCAGGTCCGCGAACGGCCCCAAGGCCATGCGGGTTCCGGCCGAGACGGTCATGGCGGGATCGGCGGGATAAGGCCGGCCGCCGTCCGTCTCGGCCAGGAACTCGCGGACCAGCCGATGGGGCGGCGCCGCGTCGGACGTCCAGGGCCAGTACGCCCAGGCGACGAATGCGACCAACGCCGCGGCGGCCAGGGATGCCAGGAACCGCCCGCGGATCAAGTGCCATCGGCGCACCGGGCGGATGATGCCGCGCCACAGATCGTCCGGCATTCCCTCCATGTTCAATCGGGAGACCATGCACTGGTCGACGTCGCGCTCGGCATCGAACCTCCAGCGGCACGGGTCGCACGTCCGCAGGTGCTCGCTGATGGCGAACGTGGTCGTCGGATCCAGTTCCGAATCCAGGTAAGGGCTGAGGCAGCGGCGTGCTTCCCGGCAGTTCACGGGCGACCCTCCACCACGCATCGGCGCTCGATCGCGAAAGCCGCCAGGCGCTCCCGCAGCTTCATCCGGGCGCGATGGATGTGCGACATGACGGTGCCCAGGGGAAGCTCGAGCATCGCGCTGACCTCTTTGTAGGAGAAGCCGTGCAGCAGGCACAGCAGGAAACACTGGCGCTCCCTGGCCCCCAGCGCGTCGAGTGCGTACACGATCCGCTCGTCCAGCAACTCACGTAATCTGTCCGGATCCTCCAGAATCGACGCCCATTCCGTCTCGTGCTCCAGCACCGCTTCGACGTCCATCGCCGCGTCCGGATCGCTGACGACCCGCTCGCGCGTGCTTCGTTTGTTGAAGTTGAACACGATGTTGACCATGATCCGAAACACCCAGGCGCGGAAGTTGGTGCCGGGCGCGAACCGTGGATACTCACGCCAGGCGGTCAGTACGGCCTCCTGCAGCGCGTCGGCGGCCGCATCTGCACGGTTCAGCGCCCGACGGGCGTAGCCGTACAACTGGTGCCGCAACGGCTCGAGCTGCGCCAAGAACGCCTGGCTGTCGCGCTGGTGCTTCAAGCGGGCCTTTCCGGAATGCTGACCAGACGCGACGCCGCGGCCGGGGTCCATTCTCGCCATACGTTCATTCCGTTTTCGCGCCAGGAAATTGCAGCCGCCGGCCGATTCTGCCCGCCGACGTGCCGTCCGGCCACGCGTGCCCGTGCGATTCGACCGAACTCCCGCCCGACCGCCCCGATTCCCGCAATTCGCGGACCCTGCCCGGAATGTATCTCCGTCTCATGGGATGTCGAGGCCGTTGTGTGAGCGTGGATCGCGTTATGGGTGTCAGCGCTTCCGATACGGATCAGACGTGGGCCGTCGCCGCCGCCGAGCCAGCCGATGCCCTCGCTCGTGCGCCGCTGGGCCGCATCGCTTCGGCGCGCGCCCGCCGGACCCATTGGGACTTCTGGATCGCCGTCGCTGCCTGCCTGCTCGCCGCGGCGGCCTACGTTCTTTACCAACGCGTCGGCACCCGTGCCAATGCCGATCGGGTGTTCAGTTTCGAGAGCCTCCGTGACGACACAGTCAAGATCGGACTGACCGACGAGCAGCCCGGCTTCGTGCTCCTTGGCCGCCTGCCCGAGAGTCTGGTGAGCATCGACGCACAGGTAAGATCGAACTGGCTGACTGGCCGACAGACGTTCTTGCGCATTGCAACTCCCACGGACCACGTTGGACTTCGTCTCCGAGGGCCGCTGGCGGTGCTCGTGCAGCGCGATGGTTCGATCGCGTCGACGGCCATTCCCTGGAGCCGAGAGGACTTCGCAGCGCTGCTCCACACGGCCGACTGTGCCACGGATTGCGTTCAGCACAAGCATCGTTGCGGCCAGCCGCTGACCGAGATCGCACGGACCCTGGCCCAGTGGCCGGCGGATCGCGTGCCGCCGCTGCTGCGCACGTTCCTGGACGGACAGGACGAGCCGGCGCCCGCGGCACAGGAGTGAAACTTGGTCAATCAAGACAAGCGTCGATTCTTACCTCAGACGCACACCGCTCGTGCGCTCGCCGCCCTGCTGCTGATCGTGATCGCCGTCCTGGCGGTCGTGATCAAGGAGACGCCCCGGCAGGTGGGCCGCCGTACGCTCCTGCGCGACGGCAAGCAACTGCTGTGGGCGCGCGGGCACCCCGAATCGCCGGACGCGGAGTGGTTCGACGTCACGAACTCGAAGATTGACCCGAACACGTTCCAGTTCGGCATCGGCAAGGACAGCATCCGCGCGATCGACCATCCCACGTTCCTGGAAGCCGATGACCCGCGTCTGCGTGAGTGGGGCATCGACGATCAGACCCTCGTCATCGGATACGCCGTGGGGGACGACGCCCGGGCCTATCCGCTGCGCATCCTCGACCGGCACGAACTGGTCAACGACGTGGTCGGCGGCAGGCCGGTCACGGTGGGATGGTGACCGCTCGCCCTTCTGTCCGTGGTCTACGGACGCCAGATCGACGGAACGCCGGTGACGTTCGGAACGAGCGGCTACACGATGCAGAGCGTGTTCGTTCTGTACGACCGCGCGACGGAATCGCTCTGGTATCCGACCAGCGCAGCCTCGCTGGAAGCCACGTCCGGCCCCCACCGCGGCCGCACCATCCCGTTTCTTGATAAGCCGCGGCCGATGCCGTTGGGCGAATGGCGCGGTCTGCACCAGCGGACCAGAGTGCTCGGACCGCCGCCGTGAGGGTTTGTGTACGCGTCCGCTCGCGGCTGAAGGGCGATGTCGCCCGCCGCCTCACCTGCCCAGCCCGGCTCTGGCGGCCAGAGACCTGTAGGCCCGGCCGTCCTCGGCGTCGAAGCTGATGGGGTACCCCTGCTCCGACCATCCGGCGGCGTCCGGCTTGCCCACGAAGCCGCCGTCCATGTTGGTCACATCCCGGTAGCCGGCCCGCAAGAGCAGTTGCGTGGCCATACCCGAGCGGCCGCCGGTCTTGCAGCCGCAGATGACGCGGGCGTCCTTCGGCACGGCCGCGGCCGCGACCGCAAGAAAATCAGGGTTGCTCTCGCGCTGGCCGGTGGCCGGGTTGTCGATCTTGATGGGGATGTTCAAGGCGTTGGGCACGTGTCCGGCCTCGAACTCGGCCTCGGTGCGCACGTCGATGAAAACGGTGTTCGGGTCCGCATCCAGCCGCCGCTTCGCTTCGTCCACGTCGATCTCGGGATACAACATCTGCGCCGCGCTCCGTTGACAGCCCCCGTGCGGTGGCGCCCGCACGAGGCTACGCCGTAGCGCTCGTGTCGCCGCCGACACCGACGCCCGTGTACCCGCCGGCGGCTCGTCAGTCGCCCGTTACGCCGTGCCGCCGCGCGGAAGACCCGAGCGGAATCGTCTGGAGCGCTACTGGGCCGTCATTCTTGCCACGGCGGCAAAGGGCGTCAACGGCACCGGCCGACTCAGGATCCGTGCTCCGTGTCGTCGGTTCCGCCAGCGGCCTGCTTGCCCAGCGCCGCCTCGAAGCGGGCGAGGCTGTTCGACAGGTCGGGTTCGCCCCGGCCTTCGGCCAGTTCGATCGCCTTCCGCTCGAGCTGCACCGCACGCTGCACGTCGCCGGTGACGAACTCGGCCAAGGCCAGCGTGTCCACGAAGGCCCAGTTGCGGTGGCCGGTAATCTCATTGGACCGCCGCGAGGCCTTCAGGGCGAGTTCGCCGAAACGGCCGCCGTACTTGTCCTCGGTCAACAGCGCCCAGGCGAAGTTGTTCGGTGCCAACGGGTCGTTCTTCATCGCTTCGCAGAGCTTCTCGCCGATCGAGGCGGCGGCGGCCGGATCGTTCCCGCTGACGGCCGCCCGCTCGAAGCGGTCCCGCAGCGCTTCGGCGCTCTCTGGCGCGTCGGCGTGGAGCTGCTCGGCGATCTGCGCCGCGCGCTCCCAATCGCCCGCCCGGGCCGCGGCCTCCATAACCGCCCGTTGCTGAGCGTCGGCGCGCCGCCGCGTCTGCCGCGCCATCGCCCGCTGCCGCTCTTCCATAATCTTCGCCGACACCAGGTCGCCCACGTCGGGGATGTTGCCGAGCAGCGCGGAGAGGTGAAACTCCGTGTCGGAGTGATCCAGCACCAGCGACACGACGGTGTCGTCCATGGCGTCGATCCAGGGGCGGGCTTCTTCCAGGTCCTTGGCGCTCATGAACTGCTCGCCAATCCGGGCGCAGCGTTGCGGGTGCAGAAAGACGACCTTGGTGGTCGCGTCGGTGATCCGGTCGCGCACCGGCTGGAACTTGGCGTCGGACAGGATCGACGAGCCGGCCCGCCGCGTCTGGATCGCGCGTTCCACCGCCCGCTGGCTGGGGGAGAGAATCACGTCGTGCTCGACCATGGCCAGGTAGATCGTCGGACCGTCCGGCATGGCGAAACTGCGGGCCTTGACGCCCGCGATGGTGACCGCCTGCCCTTCCAGAGCGGGCTTTCCGGAGGCCACACTCGCCAGGCCGAGGAACTGCGCCCACAGTGCTTCCGACTTGGCGGGGTCGTTCACGGTGATGACGGCCGCGGCGTCGGGGATAGGCAGACCGGACACGCCCGCCTGGCCCTCGGGCGGCAGGACGAACGCGCTGACGCTGACGATGTTCCCGAAGATCTCGCGGCCGATGTCCATCGCGGTCACGACCTGAGCCGCCTCGCTCCCGCCCGAGCCGCCACCGCCGAGCGAATAGGTCGCCGGGTTCAACGACACGGCGACGAACGCGGCCGAACCGTTCGGGATGCACTTGAGCGTCTCCGAGGACAGCGGCGGCATTCGGAAGAGGTTGAACACCAGGTTCTTGTGCCCCTCCGCCAGCCGCAGCGTGACGTCCACGCCGAGTCCGTCGTCGCTGATGCCCACCGATCCGGCGAGCGATTCCAGGCTGTTGAGGTCCAGCACCGCCCGGGCGACGGCCAGTTCCGGGTTGTCGTGGGCCCCGGCCGCCAGCAGCCCGTTGACCAGCGGCATCACCTGCTGGGCGTTGACGCAGAAGAACAGCAGCGAGTCATCGCCGCGGCGGGCGATGGCGGGCTGCACGTTCGGTTGGTCCGCGAACGACGGCGACTGCGACGTGCCGCTGGCGCGCTTCACCACCTCCTGAATCAGCGCCGGTTGATTGCCGACCACCACCAGCCGCGAAGTGAGCGTTACGAAGGCCTTCCCTTCGACCTGGTAGGTGGGGAATCCCTCGATATCGCTGACCGCTTCAGCGCTGAACGGCAGTGCGGACTCGATCAGCGCGCGGATGACTTCCACGTCGCCGGGATGGAACACGGCCACGCCGATCGGCTCCTGTTTCAGCGGGTTGAAGCCGGTGATGGCGACGGCCACGCCTCGCAGGCCGAGCAGTTCGCGCAGCAGGTGGGGACTGATCGCGATCCGCTGCCCCTTCCGCGTGGTCAGGCCCTGCTCGTCCGCCAGCAGCCCGAGTTGCCCGATGAGGCGATTGAGCTGCTCTCCCGGTCGGTTGACCTCGACGTAGACGAGGGTCTGGGCCGGCATCAGGCGGGCGAAGTCGGCCGAGGTGAGTTCCTCGCGACAGGCCGCCAGCCGGATGGCCGCTCGATCCGCCAGTTCTCGCTCGGCGGTGCGGTCCTGGGTGACACTTTCATACAATAGGGCAGCGGCGGCGTAGTCGCGCTCGGCGTGTTCGAGATAATACGCCTTGTAGAACGCGGCCTCCTCGGCGGCTGCGGCGCTGAGGGGAAGAACGATGCAGGCAAGCGCGGCGACGGCGTGGGAACGTGGTCGCAGTGACGATCGGAACATGGGGCGGCCTCCTTGGGAACGGTTGTCGCGGAACTACGGCGCAGGCGGTGCAGCACGCCGCCGGAGGGGCGGCGCGCCGTCGCTTGACTTATTGGATTCGCATGACCAGACAGAATATTCTACGTGAGGTTGGCGGCCGGGCGCGGCCGGCGACAAAAAGGCAGGGACGGACGATGTGGCAACGAACCCGAGGCTGGTGGGCGGTGGTGCTGGCGGCGGCGCTGGCCGGCGG
>QZJT01000100.1 GCA_003597935.1 Phycisphaerales bacterium
GCCTATCGCGTCACCAAAGTCAAGTCGAAGAAAGGCTGCGGCGATTGTCCATTCGAGGTCGGCGACGAGATCTGCTCGGAGGAAGAGTGCCGATTCGGCAAGGATTGCGACAAGTCACTCAATCAGAAGCTCGATTGCCCCCAGGGCGGGTTCTGTATCGTGAAGGCCAAGTTGATCGGCTGCACTCTCTGCGAGTAGGCTGAATCGCTACTCCTCCACGATTCTCATGGCGTGGCCGTCCGGATCGCGGACGATGACCGCTTTTCGGAAGTCGGACTGCGGCCGCGAGAACTCGACCACGTCCGGCGACACGAAGCGCGTTCCGGCGTGGCGGAGCTGCTCCGCCACGCCGGACGCGTCCCGAACGACCAGGGTGGTCTGCCAGTGCAGCAGGTCGTTGGTGCGGACATCCGCCGGATAGGGGCGTCCGTCGCGGGGATGGAGATACTCGAGGAACTCGATCGCCGGGCCGGCCGGCGCCCGCAGCGTCGTAATGCGCAGGTGGGCGCCGGGGACGTTGTTGAGGTCCGCTTGCTCCCTCCCGTAGTTCTCGCTTCCGCCGACCACCTGGAAGCCGAGAAGGTCGCGGTAGAACCGCAGGCTCGCCTCGGTGTCGGCGACGACGATCGCCGTGTGGTCGATGCCCAGGAACAACCTGTCCGTCGGCACGTGCCACTTCGGATCGCCCTTTCCCGACGGGAACTGCAGGATCTCCAGGAAGTGGCCGTCCTCGTCGCGGAAATAGAACGCCTTGATCCCGGCCGCGGCCCTGTTCCAGTCCGGCAGGCGCTGCGGACCGTTTCTCGAGGCCGGTTGCACGCCTCGCTCCATCAGCCGCGCGTGGGCGCGGTCCACGTCGCTGACGATGATCGCGACGTGCTGGAACCAGCGATCGTGGCTGCGCGAGTCCCGCGGGAAGTCACGCCCTTTCGGCGCATCATACTCGGTCAGCTCGAGATAATCGTCGCCCAGCTTCAAGCGCGCCGTGCGCGCCACCGGCGACGGCAATCCCTGAAGTTCGCCCAGTGAATCACCGGACGCCTTCGACTCATCCACTTTCTCGAAGGTGAGGACCTCGGTGAAGAACGCGACGGCGCGATCGAGGTCGGACACGGTGATGCCGATCTGGGCGACCGCGGCGATCGGCGCCGCCTGCGCCGCCGTGGGTGCGGCCGGATCCTGCACGGGCCACGTGTTTGCGGAGCACGTCGGGAGCGCGGCGGCGAATGCGCAGAGCCACACGCTCAGTTTCCGAGAGGGATTCATGGGCTTCTCCATCCGGCGGCGCTGGGCCACGATCGTAGGATGCACGGCGGACCGGGAGGGTTTCCGCTTCAGGGAACGTCACCGTGCTCAGGGGGCGGCCGCAGCCGCTCGAACTCGCACTTGAAGATGCAACGGCGGCCGTTGCAGTGGTCCAGTTTGGCGCAGTAGACGCGGCCGCCGACTGGGGAAGTCGCGTATGCCGCCGACGCGAGCAACATGCCGGCCGCCGGGGCGGTCAGGTAGACCCAGAACGCCCTCCACTGCCGGGCCGCGACGGCCGAGCCGAACGTCCGCGCCGGGTTCAGGCTCATTCCGGAAAGCGGCGCCTCGATGAGGATGTACAACGCGAGCAACCCGCCCGCCAGCCAGCCGGTGTATGGCGCCATGGCGGGATCATTGCCGGCATAGAGCACGGTGAACATCATGCCGAACGAAATGGCCCATTCGGCGGCCCACGCCGCCGTCGCGCCGCGCCGACCCGGCGTGGTGACGACGAAGTTGACCGACTCGTGTCGCAGGCGGTCGCGCAGCAGCAGCCAGGCGATGACCACCCCGGCCGTGCCGCCCAGGAATTGCGCGATCACGTAGAAGAGTGCGTCCCACCGTGCGACTTTCCCCTGCACGAAGAAGGTCAGCGTAGTGGCGGGGTTCATGTGCGCCCCCGATCGCTGCCCCCACGGCGAGTAGATCAGCACTACCGCCGTCAGGCCCATCGCTAGCCCCATGATCGCGCGGCGCGCGACCGGACCGCCGATCGCCCGGCGGCCGATGGCGCCCGGGTGCTCCAGCAGCGTGCCGAACAGGCAGGCGCTGACCATGAACCCGCCCAGCAGCGCCGCCTCCATGCCGTACTCGGGCCAGTGGCGAAGCAGCGCTTCAAACATGGTCTACGACAACCTCCTGTGCGGTGAGGATCGCCTCGGCCGCCGCATCGACCGCGGCGTGCTCGTCCTGGTCCGCAGGTTCGGCCAGGATTCCGTGCTCCAGCCGCAGGAGTTCGCTGACCGACCAGGCCTGAAACGGGCAGCCGCCCGGTGCATGAGGCGGCGCCGCATCGGCGACTTCGCTGACGTGTCCCAGCCCGGCGCAGTGCAGGTGCTCGCGGAGCGGGGCGACGAACCGCCGGTAAGCTTCCCGCCGCGCCGCGGCCGTGCCTCCGCGCACGCGCAGCCACGCCTCCACGAACGGGCCGATCAGCCACGGCCAGACGGTGCCCTGGTGATAGCCCCCGTCGCGCTCGCGCACGCCGCCGCGATAGTGGGGGACGTATTCGCCTTCGTCCGGCGCGAGCGACCGCAGTCCGAGCGGCGTCCAGAGCTGCTCCTCGACCGCGTCGACGATCATGCGTGCCCGGCTGTTGTCCACGATCGCCATCGGCAGGCCGCCGACGGCGAAGATCTGGTTCGGGCGGAAGCGCGCATCCACGGTCCCGGGCAGGTGGTCGCAGTCGACGACGTCGTAAAGGCATCGCCGCTCGCAGTTCCAGAACCGCTCGCGGAAGCTCTCCCGTCCGCGCTGATACAGATCGCCCCAGTGGTCCGAAAGGCGCCGCGCCGACGCCAGGGCGCTGAGCCACAGCGCCTGCACCTCGACCGGCTTTCCGATGCGCGGCGTCACCACCCACTCGCCGACCTTGGCGTCCATCCAGGTAAGCTGGACGCCCGGCTGTCCGGCGGCGATCAGGCCGTCCGCGTCACATCGAATCCCGAATCGCGTCCCCTTCTCGTAGCCGCTGAGAATCTCAGTGACCGCGACTTCGAGCTGCCTGCGTTCGTCGCGGGTGAGGGCCGCTCGGCCCGCGTCAGCGGCTTCCAGATACTCATGGACGGCGATGACGTACCACAGCGAAGCGTCGACGGCGTTGTACTCTGGCGTTTCGCCTCGGTCTGGGAATCGGTTGGGCAACATCCCCTCCGACACGGCGCCGGACCACTCCAGCAGGATGGCGCGGGCGTCGTCGTATCGTCTCGTCCCAAGGCACAGGCCGCGCAACGCGATGAACGTGTCGCGGCCCCAGTCCGTGAACCAGGGATAACCGGCGACGATCGTCTTGCCCGAACCGCGCCGCACCAGGTAGGCGTCCGCCGCCCGGTGCAACGGCGAGGCGAACCGCGTGCGGCGGTTTCGTTCTTCGTCGCGCAGCACTTTGAGCAGTTGCAGCGTGTCGGACGGCGCGGGCATCGCCTGACGGCAGGGAGCGCCCGCGCCGAGCAACCAGGCCGCCTCTTTCGACGAGATGTCCCAGCGCAGCACGCCCGGCGCCACCAGATCCTCGACGTGGTCCAGGCCGCGCTGTCTCTCCTGCTCATACTGGAAGTTGCGGTACCAGTGGGGGTCGTGACGATACTCGCCGTTCGCGCAGGAGATCACGTCCGGCACGCCGTCGTAGGTGCGCCACGCCAGGCAGCCCTCCCGCCGCTGCGGCTCGAATCGAAACGCCGGGTTCTCGTGGTGCAGGGCGTGATAATCGCGGCCGGACAGGAAGGGCCGCACGTGCAGCGTGACGCCGGTCCGCCGTTCGAGCAGGCGCCATGACACCGCCACCAGGGGCGAACCGTGTCGGGCGAAGATCTCCTGCTGAAGGCGGGTGCCATCGCCGCAGCGAAAGACCCACGTGGGCCACGGCTCGGTCGTGAAGGACTCGATGTCCCGCCCGCCTGCCGGGTGGAGGACGTCCGGCGCGTACCGCTGCGAACTCAGGGGAAACCTGCCGTTCGGGGTCTCGATCCAGGCATCGAAGCCGTTGACGAGCATCATCCGGCCGGTGGGCGGCTGCGTGGCGGCCAGCAGCAGGCCGTGGTAGCGGCGCGTCCGAACGCCGCCGACCGTCCCGGAGGCAAAGCCGCCCAGCCCATCGGTCTCAAGCCATTCCGCATTCGGATCCATCGGTTGCGTCATGCGTCACCTGCTCTCCCCCCCGGATATCAATCGGATTCGACTACCACCGACGGCTCGCCAGAATGGCCGCGATCAGCTCGGGTGGGGGTTCGGCGGCCGGTCCATCACTCTGACGGAATGCTTGACGCTCCAGTTCGATCGTGGACTGGTAGGACTCCAGGTAGTCCCGGCACGCGGGGCAGACCGCCAGATGGCGCTCGAACTCGGCGCCAGACTCAACGGGCAGTGCTCCCTCCAGGTACTCGAGAAGAAACTCGGCGACCTCCTGACACGTCATGGCTTATGTGTCCCGGGCACGGGCGCGTCGAGGCGCGACGCATCCCGTTCCATCGCCGCGGCTGCGGCGTGCGCCGGTCCGCGGCCGGACTGCGTCACAGGCCCTACGCCTGCGACGTTCATCCTCAGCCGGTAGATGCTCGTCTGGGCCGCCCAGTATAGCGTCCTCCCGTCCCGATCGCCCCAGGCGAGGTTGTGCGCGTGCTCCGGTCCGCGGAGCGTGCCGAGGTGCGTGCCATCGGGCGAGAAGATCCACAGCCCGCCCGGTCCGGAGACGTACACGTTGCCACGCTCGTCCACCTTCACGCCGTCGATGGCCTCCTCGCCGGGCGCGGCCGTCAAGTCGGCGAACACCCGCCCGCCTGAAAGCGCGCCGTCCGTGCTCACCTCGTAACGCATGACGATCTTCTTCTTCTCGTCCCAGTTTCCAACGTACAGGTGCTGCTCGTCCGGTGACAGGGCCAGCCCGTTCGGGCCGCTCAGGTCGTTGCCGACGAGCTTCAGTGTGCCGTCGATCAGGCAGTAGACCCCGGTGTAGGGCGACTCGCGGCGCGGGTCCTCCTCGAACTTCGGCAGTCCGAACACCGGGTCGGTGAAGTAAAGCGTCCCGTCGGATCGATAGACCAGGTCGTTCGGGCTGTTGAGCCGCCTTCCTTCGTAGCGGTCCGCCAGGACGGTCAGCACGCCGTTGGGTTCGAGCCGGGTGACGCGGCGATGGCCGTGTTCGCAGATCGTCAGCCGCCCCTGTGCGTCGAGCGTCAGGCCGTTCGACCCCGGCTGGCGATACTCGCCGATGTCGGCGCCTTTGTAGCCGCTCTTGGTTCGATAGACGGATACGTCGCCGTCGGGCGTACAGCGGTAGATCACGTTTCGATTCGGGTCGCTGAACAGCAGGTATCCTTCAAAGATCGGCGTCGCGCCCGCGCCGCCCACCGCGGCCGGGACCCAGACCGGTCCCTCGGTGAACGTGAAGCCGGTGGCGACGCGTCCGAGCTGCGCGCCGGGGGAGACGATCGAGTCCAGCGCCGGGTGTTTCCGGTCGATTTCCAGACTGACCGGCACGGCGGTGTTCCATCGCTGCGGCCGGTAGAAATCCAGCGTGGCCGAGCGCACCCAGACGAAGTTCGCGGGCGGGTCAGAGAGCGGACCGTTGGCGGCGAAGATCGCGAGCTGGATCTTCTGCCCCGGACGCACGTCGCGGCCGATCACCAGCCGGCTCGGTACGTTCCAGCCCGCCACCAGCGGACCGCCGGCCTGACCGAGCACCTGCGGCAACCGGCCGTCGACCCACACCTCGGCGTAGTCGTCGATGACGATCTCGAAGACCACCGTTGCGCCCGTGGGGTCGAAGGCGCCGACTTTGTCCGGGATGGTGACGTTCAGTCGATACCAGCCGAACGCCAGCCGACCGGTCGAACGTCTCTGCTCCAGCGCCGTCGGGTCGAGCACGGTCCACGAGCGGTCATCGAAGTCGGCCGCCCCGGCGCGGGGGTGAACGTCGTTCGTGTGACCCGGCGGACCGCTGGCTTTGAGGTCGGGACCGGCCCGGCGATGCTCGATCTCGATGATGCGGGCGTCGCAGTATCGCCATCCCCCTTTCACCAGGGCGACCCCTTCGCGCGTCGCCAGGTCGATGATCGCGTCGGGCACGTTCGGAGCGATTCCGCCCGCCGCCGCGAAGGCCCCGCTCCCCAACAGGATGTTGAGCATTAGCAGTTGTGGGTAACAAAACATGGATCGCATAGTGTTAGGTTCCTGGTCTGGTCGCGGCGTAATCACACGGGGCGGATCTGCCGAGCCGCGGCCGCTCCCTTACGGTCGCGGTTCGGATTGGCACGTCACCTCAGGCCGGCGCCGTTCGGCCGTTCGCCACTCGACATTGGCCATTCGACATTCGACATTCGTCATTCGACATTCAGCATTTCCAGGATCACGGTGCGCAGCTCGGAGGGTCCTCAGCACATGGCTCGTGCATTACAATCCGTTGCGCTCCACCAGCCCGGGCCAGTTGCGGTCCGCCTTCTTCAGGTTGGCGGCGACGTCCTGATGCCACAGGTCCCAGGCCTTCTGGTTGTGCTGGAGGACGAGGCGTCCGTCGATGATCTCGAAGAACTGGACGCTGATCGGCGAAACTTTGTTGATCGAGGCCGCATATCCACAGAACCCGCCGAACTGCGGCTCATACATCGCCGGGTTTTTCTCGAATGTCGCCTTGTTTTCCGGTGACGCGAAGTAGTAGATCGCGCCGCGGTAGGCCGACTGGTACCTGGGATCGCCCATCACGGGTCTGTGTTCCGTGAAGAAAGCGACCGGGTCGTGGCCGCCTTCGAGCGCCACGCCACGATCGTCCACGTTGACGAGGAACCTGCCCCGCACCGGCTCCCCGGCGGCGGAACTGATCACCGGCCGGTGTTTCGGCCCGCTCGCGCAGCCGGTCAGTCCGAGCAGGCCAACCAGTATCGAATCTATCACCCATCGTTTCATTATGGATCTCCAATCAGGTGTGAATCTGCACCACCGCATCGCGGTCACGAGCGGACCTTCACCACGTAGTACAGCAGCGTGCCCTGGACGTCGCGGAACCAGTGCGGCATGCCCGGCGGGATGATGATGACGTCGCCTGCGGACAGCGTCCGCGCCTGGCCGCCGTCGATCGCGGCGCCGCGGACCTGGCCCGGTCCGGTCTGCCGGGCGTCGACCACGCTGCCTCCCGTCACCAGCGTGGCGCCGCCCTGACGGATGTACATCACGTCCGTTTCGTTCTGGTGTACCTCCGCCTCGCCCGGCCCGTCCCGTCGGCTGGGATTGACGGCGCAGTTCACCCACGGGGCGCCTTGGAACAGGGGTTCGCCGCGTGCGAATGCCGCCTCCACCCGCTGGCGGTCGAAGTAGGGCACGTCGCCCGGTGGTGGCCCGGATGCCGTCGCGGCCGAGTCAGAGTTGGCGACCGCGTTCGCGCCGGCGATGGCGATCTCCTCGTCCTGCTGAGCGCTGGCCGCTCCGCTGACGCCCACCGCCCCGACCACCTGACCGTCGACGACGATCGGGACGCCGCCCTGAAGCGGCGTGAAGTCCGGCAGAGCGACCATGGCCGTGCGGCCGTTCTTGATGATGTCCTCGAACGTCCGCGTCGGCTTCCTGAACATCACGGCCGTGCGGGCCTTGCCGATCGAGATGTTCGCCCCGGCGGCAAAGGTCCCGTCGATGCGGTGAACCGCGATCAGGCTCCCGCCCTCATCGACGACGGCGATGACGCCGGTCGCGTGGTGCTTTCTCGCTTCCGCTTCGCAGGCGGTCAGCACCATCTTGGCGCCGTCGAGCGTCAAGGTCTTCTTCTCGGCGACCTGCGCCATCGCCGGTGTGGCGAGCAGCACGGCTGCCGCGCCGGACAGTGCGATCGAGTTCCACTTCATAGATGGTCTCCTCTTCACAACACGTCACATAGGCGGTTTCTGAGTGGTCGCACCATGCGAGGGGCCGCTTCCTTACGGGCGCGGTTCCGATTGGTGTATCCGCCCCGCAGCGCCCGGGCCGTTACACCGGCCTGTCGAACGATGCCTCACCGAGCAGCGCCTCCGCCCACGCGCACCAGATCTGCACCCTGGCGATGTCCCGGACGTATGACGGAACGGTAATGGTGCGGTTCAGCTTGTCGTCCTTGATCTTGAGCCGCTGGAGCAGGTACACGTTGCCGCTGGAATCCACTACCTGCCAGTGCGGCGCGGGGGTGTCGGGAATGACGAAATCGTCGGACCAGGTCAGCACGTGCCGGCCGTCTTTCATTGTGTGGGTGACCGTACCGGCGTTGACCTTGGCGCCCTTGAACACACGGGTGGTGTGCGCGTCACCCGGCACGGTCATGCCATCCAGACCTCGGGCCACGACGTTGGTCAGTGCCAGCGCTGCGATCGTCAGCACGGCCAGGCCCGGCCACGCAGGGCGGGCCTTCAGAACTCTGCGCAACATTCAGCAACTCCTGTTCGGGTTCCGAGCCGCCGCCCCGCGACCGCACGCGCGGCCGGGCGAGGCTCGCAGGGGACATAACTGCGATGCCGTGCGGCAGGACGCGGTTACGGCAGGCCGCAGCGAGACCCGCCAGCGAGCCGCGGGTTTGAAGCCCGTGCGTAACTGGGTCGCAGGCGTTGCATCGAAGACCTCGACACGCCGACAAGCCCGCGCTTACGATTTGCGGTCTTTCTGAAATGGATCGTCCGCGCGGTCTTCAGGCCCGCTACGGATCTGCGGACCGCGCCGTCGCTGGATTCAGGGGAACCACCGTGCATGAAAACGCCGAACAACAGCGCCTCGACGAAGCCAACCAGGACGAAGCCGCCTGGCGGAAGTGGGGGCCGTACCTGAGCGAACGGCAGTGGGGCACGGTGCGGGAGGACTACAGCCCCCACGGCGCCGCGTGGGATTATCTTTGTCACGATCACGCCCGCAGCCGGGCGTATCGCTGGGGCGAGGACGGCATCGCCGGAATCAGCGACGACCAGCAGCGGCTGTGCCTGAGCCTGGCCCTGTGGAACGGGCGCGATCCCATCCTCAAGGAGCGCATGTTCGGCCTGACCAACGGCGAGGCCAACCACGGCGAGGACGTGAAAGAACTCTACTATTACCTGGACGCCACGCCGACGCACTCGTATCTGAAGATGCTCTACAAGTATCCGCAGCGCGAGTTCCCCTACGCGCAGCTCGTCGAAGAGAACCGCCGCCGCGGCAAGGACCGCCCGGAGTTCGAGCTGCTCGACACCGGCGTCTTCGATGACGGCCGCTATTTCGACGTCTTCGTCGAATACGCCAAGGCCGGCCCCGAGGATATCCTCGTGCTCATCACGGTCCACAACCGCGGACCGCAGGAAGCGGCCATCTACGTCCTGCCGCAACTCTGGTCCCGCAATACCTGGTCCTGGGACGGCAAGCCGGCAAAGCCCTGGCTGGCGCTCAAGGACGGCGCGGTGGTCGCATCGCACCCGTCACTGGGCGAATACAGGCTCTACGCCGACGGCGACCCGACGTGGATGTTCTGCGACAACGAGACCAACACCCGCCGGCTGTTCGGCCTCGACGCCGGTCGCGGCTTCTTCAAGGACGCCTTTCACGAGCGCGTCGTCAGCGGCGACGTGAAAGCCGTCAATCCGGCTCAGACCGGCACCAAGGCCGGCGCGTGGTACCGCGCCAGCGTTCCTGCCGGCGGCTCGACGCGATTCCGACTGCGTCTCAGCGCCGCGGCGCCCCGTGCCCCCTTCCATGATTTCGACGCCACGTTCGAGCGCCGCCGCCAGGAGGCCGACGAATTCTACGCCGCCTTGCAGGCCGACGTGGCGGACGCCGACGCCCGCCTGGTGCAGCGGCAGGCGCTGGCCGGCATGATCTGGAACGAGCAGTTCTACTACTTCGACGTGCCGCAGTGGCTGGAGGGCGACCCGGGCCAGCCGCCGCCGCCGCGCGAGCGTCGCTACGGCCGCAACCGCGAATGGCTGCACCTCAACAACGCCGACGTCATCTCCATGCCGGACAAGTGGGAATACCCGTGGTACGCCGCCTGGGACCTGGCGTTCCACATGATCCCGTTCGCGATGATCGACGCCCGGTTCGCCAAGAGTCAGCTCGTGCTGCTTACCCGCGAGTGGTACATGCACCCGAACGGCCAGCTTCCGGCGTATGAATGGGCCTTCGGCGACGTGAACCCGCCCGTCCACGCCTGGGCTACGTGGCGCGTGTTCCAGATCGACCGTAAGCAGCAGCGTCTCCGCGGCCGACCCGGCTACGTCGGGGACCTGGCGTTCCTGGAGCGCGTCTTCCACAAGCTGATGCTCAACTTCACCTGGTGGGTCAACCGCAAGGATGCGCAGGGGCGCAACGTCTTTCAGGGCGGGTTCCTGGGGCTGGACAACATCGGCGTCTTCGACCGCAGCGCGCCGCTGCCGACCGGCGGCTTCATCAACCAGGCCGACGGCACGAGCTGGATGGCGATGTACTGCCTGAACCTGATGCGCATCGCGCTGGAACTCGCCCTGCACAACCGCGTCTATGAAGACATCGCCACCAAGTTCTTCGAGCACTTCCTGCACATCGCCGAGGCGATGAACAACGTCGGCACGCACGACCTTTGCACCGGACCCACTTCCAGCCGGGCGGACGGCGGCGTGGGCCTTTGGTGTGAGCACGACCAGTTCTATTACGACGTGCTCAACCTGCCGGACGGGCGGGCCGTGCCGCTGAAAGTGCGCTCGATGGTCGGGCTGATCCCGCTCTTTGCGGTGGAGACACTGGAGCCGGAAGTGCTCGACCGCCTGCCGGAGTTCAAGCGGCGGTTGGAGTGGTTCCTGAACTACCGTCCGGACCTGGCGGCGCTGGTCTCGCACTGGGACGTGCCCGGCAAGGGACAGCGCCGGCTGCTGTCGCTGTTGCGCGGACATCGCATGAAGGCGCTGCTGCGGCGCATGCTGGACGAGAGCGAGTTTCTGTCCGACTACGGCATCCGCGCCCTGTCGCGGGCACACCGCGACCGGCCCTACGAGTTTGACGTGGGCGGCCACACGATGTCGGTGCGCTACCAGCCGGCCGAATCCGACTCGGGTGCCTTCGGCGGCAACTCGAACTGGCGCGGGCCGATCTGGTTCCCGGTCAACTACCTGCTCGTCGAGTCATTGCAGAAGTTCCACCACTACTACGGTGACGAGTTCAAGATCGAATGCCCGACCGGCTCGGGGCGGCTGGTCACCATTCGCCAGGTCGCCGACGAGATCTCACGTCGGCTGACGCGCATCTTTCTGCGCGACGGCGACGGCCGCCGCCCGGTCTTCGGCGCGCCGTCCGGGACGGATGAAACGGCCGCGCGGCGCTATGAGCACTTAAGCCGCGATCCGAACTTCTGTAACCTGGTGCCCTTCCACGAATACTTCGACGGCGACACCGGCCGCGGAGTCGGCGCCTCCCACCAGTGCGGCTGGACCGGCCTGGTGGCGAAGCTGCTGGCCCCACGGGAGCGGAAGCCGAAGCCCGGCCCGAAGCAGCGCATGACACCCAACAAGAAGGAGGAACGCGCACTCGCATAACACGCCGAATCGGAACGTCGCAACCAGATACAGCCGCAGCCAATCCGAACCCCGACCGTAAGGGAGGGTCGGCGCAGCCAATCGGAGCCCCGACCGGAAGGAGGGGTCGGCGCAGCCAATCGGAGCCCCGACCGTAAGGGAGGGGTCGGCGCAGCCAATCGGAGCCCCGACCGTAAGGGAGGGGTCGGCGCCGTCGCAGGGCGTGCCGAGCCCGAAGAGTCAATCGACTCGAGAGGCAGCACCATCTTATCGCATGTCACGCCATGCACAATTGAATCCTACTGCCAGAACCCGCTCCCTCACGGTCGCGGCTCTGATTGCTGAGACTCCCTGAGAAAGGAACGCGCTATGACCACTGCTACACAGCCCCGCAGGCCGGGGTCGATGAACAGCACACTGATCCGAGACCTGCAACCTCACGAACTCCCCGACATCGAGATGCCCGCCTGCGAGGTGCGTCCCGTGCTCAAGGGCCAGAAGGCCCTCGTCACCGGGGCCGGTTCCGGCATCGGCCGGGGCATCGCGGTGGCGCTGTGCGCCGCCGGGGCGGACGTGATGGTCAATTACGTCGGCGACGAGGCCGCGGCCGGCGCCACGGTGGAAGAGGCGACGCACTGCGGCTGCACCAACCGCGGCCGGGCGATCATCCACCGCGCCGACGTCTCCGACGAAGCCCAGGTGACGGACATGTTCCGCCGCATCAAGGACGAGTTCGGAACGATCGACATCCTCGTCAACAACGCCGGTCTTCAGCAGGATGCCCCCATCGAGGAAATGACGCTGGCCCAGTGGAGCAAGGTCATCAGCGTTAACCTCACCGGCCAGTTCCTCTGCGCCCGCGAGGCGATCCGCGAGTTCAAGCGCCGCGGCGTCCGCAAGGACGTGTCCTGCGCCGCCGGCAAGATCATCTGCATCAGCAGCGTCCACGAGGTCATCCCCTGGGCCGGCCACGTGAACTACGCCGCCAGCAAGGGCGGCGTCATGCTGCTGATGAAGTCGATCGCCCAGGAGGTCGCCCCCTGGCGCATCCGCGTCAACAGCATCTGCCCCGGCGCGATCCGCACGCCCATCAACCGCCCGGCCTGGGAGACGCCGGCCGCCTACGCGGAACTGATGAAGCTCATCCCCTACAAGCGCATCGGCGAGGTCGAAGACATCGCCCGCCTGGCCGTCTGGCTCGCCTCCGACGAGGCCGACTACGTCACCGGCGCCAGCCTCTTCGTTGACGGCGGCATGACGCTGTATCCCGGGTTCGAGGCGGGAGGGTGAGCGCGCGAGGGCGAATGCCGAGCGGCTAACGGCGAACGATGAACGGCGAATGGCCAATGGTGCACGGCGAATGGCGAATGACGAATGCGGAGAGGACGCGCCGGCGCCACGGCTGGGGATCACCATGCGCCATCACGGCCTGCCAGCGAGCCGTGGGCTCGAAGCCCGCGCAGAGATTCCGACGTCGACTGGGCGACGAGTCTCGCACGGCGATCACACCTGTCTCGTGCGGGGCGCCCGTCCTACGATCACGCGCGCCGATCCGCTGTGGGCCCCGAAGGGGCCGAGGAGTGTAGCCACGGGTGGAATGAAGCCCGCCGTCAGGCGGACGAAGCGCAACCCGTGGTGGGCGATTACTATATTACCCCCCCCCGCCGAGAAGCCGCTTCCACCAGGCGGAGCGCCTCGGCGGCGGCGACGCGGCGGCACGGGCGGTCGCGTCGGCCAGCGCCCGGGCGCGCATAGCGCCCAGCGTCGGGAGCCTGGCTCGCATCTGGATCAACCGCTGGCGGGAGAAATCCCGCGGATGCTCCGTCAGGCGGCGGCGGGCGTCGTCGCTGAAGAAGGACGTGATCGGCGGCAGGTCATTGTCCGCGTCGTAGAACTTGAGCGCTTCGTCCAGGCACTGGGCCGCCTCCAGACCCAGTTGGCGAGACGCAGCCTTGTCCGGCTCGCGGCCGGCGCGGTCGATGATCAGCCGAAACAGCATGACCCACCCGGCGACGTCGATGATCCGCGACGGCTCGGCGGTCGAGTTCACCGCGGCCAGTCCGCCGGCGGGGTCCACGCCGGTACCGAGTGGAAGACGGAAGCGCAGCGACCAGGTTCGTTTACACGTGCCGCAGGTCGCGTTCAGTTGCACCGTGAGTGGGCCGCTACCGCGACCCGCAACGGCGCTGACGGTGTATTCTCCGGCACCGTCATCCCCTGCGCCGACGCGGTCCGGCGCATCTTCGCCCCCTGCACCGTCTTCGCCGTCGCCCGATCCGCCGGCCGGCTCGACGCGGTCCGGTCCGGTCAGCGGACCCTGGGCGCACGCCGGGCAGGGTGTGGCCATCAGGTAAAGACAGACCTCCGCCAGACTATGGGCAACGAGTGGATCCTGGGCCATGACCGGCGCCCTGTTTCAGAGTTTCGCACGTCCGACACGGCGGCCGGACGTCATCGGGCAGGCGTCCACAGTGCGGGCAGCGGCCCAGACGCCGCCGAACGTATCGCGTCGCCGGTCCGTTCAGAAACGCGAACACCGGGAAGATCGCGCTGAGGCTGGCAAGCAGGGGAGTGGGCGCGGACAGCGCCAGCGTGTCGCGGTCGCACACGTACTGGTCGCCCTGGAGCGACGTGGAATTGCACGTCAGTTCCGCACCGGTCTGCCGCCAGCGCCATCGCCGCGTGGTTCGCGCCTCCCCCCCGAATGGCAGCGACATGCCGGCGTGAACGACGCCGTCGCCCGAGTAGCCGAAGCGCGGCACGGAGCTTGCCCCGTCACCGCTCAGCCAGCGTTCCTGCAAGTTCGAGGTCCGCGCCACGACCGTCAGCGCGACGCTGGCGCAGGCCGTCACCGTGCAAACGCCGAGAAACGCAAGCCACACGCGAGAAAGCCATCGCCGCCACATGTGATCACCAGTCCTTCCGCCGTACCAATGGCATTACCGGATTGGCTATTTCTACACGCATCGCTGTGCCCTTCAACCACGCAAGCTCCGCCCGCAGATCGGCGCTTTCTGAATACTACGTCCGACCGCGAAAAAAAGACGCTATGAACTCGCCGATCAGTCGATCACAGTCCCGAATCGGTTCGAAGAAGGCGTCTTCGGGGAAGTCATCCCGGATGTGCTGGGGCCAATCCTGAGGATCGAGGTGACGATACTTCTCGATCGTCGCCCGGCACGCTTTGAGCGCCTCGAAACAGGGTTCGTTGCCGATGAGATGCAGTCCTTCACCAACGAGTTCGTCCAGCGACGGCTGAAACTGCAGCAGGTAGCACGGCAGACCGTCGCCGGCCGTGAGGCCCCACGCCTGGTGCAACGCCGCCAGCGCGCGAAACGGTGACGGTAAGGCGCCGAATTCGGCCTCGAGCGAATCTGACATCAAATCGATACGCGAAAGGTAGTGGTCGTGGAACCTGTCACAGACCCGAGCGGCGCTGGTCAGATGGTCGCGAACGCGAATCCATAGTTCTCGTTCGAAGTCGTTCAACATGGGTTGCACGTTATCGTACGGTGGAACACCGATCCTGCACACCTTCCACGGGTTCCGCTGCGCACGCTTTTCGGTGTGCTGCGCTCCGCCCGTGGCTACATGCCTTGGCCCCTTCGGGGCCACAGAGACACCGGCTGGAAGCCGGTGCCACACTACTTCCCCGCGATTTTCTTCCACGTGTCGCGCAGGGCGACGGTACGGTTGAAGACCGGTTTGCCGGGTCGGCTGTAACGCGTGTCGACGCAGAAATAGCCGTGCCGTTCGAACTGGAAGCGGTCGCCCGGCGCGGCCGTCTCCAGCGACGGCTCGACCTTGCAGTGCTGCAATACCTGCAATGAGTTCGGGTTCAGATTGTCCAGGAACGTGCCCCCCTCCGGAACCGCTTCCGGGTCTTCCGCGGCGAAGAGGTGATCGTACAGCCGCACCTCGGCGTCGATGGCGTAATGAGCGCTGACCCAGTGGAGCGTCGCCTTGACCTTGCGGCCGTCGGGCGAGTCCCCCCCCCGGGTAGCGGGGTCATACGTGCAGCGAAGCTCCACCACCTCGCCGGCGTCGCTTTTGATCACGCCGGTGCAGGTGATGAAATAGGCGTAGCGCAGCCGCACTTCGCTGCCCGGCGAAAGCCGGAAGAACTTCTTCGGCGGGTCCTCCATGAAGTCATCGCGCTCGATGTACAGCTCTCGCGTGAACGGCACCTTCCGGGTTCCGGCGTCCGGGTCTTCCGGGTTGTTCACCGCGTCCAGCGCCTCGTGCGCGTCCGGGTAGTTCTCGATGACCACTTTCAGCGGGTTCAGCACGGCCATCACCCGCGGCGACGTCTTGTTGAGATCCTCGCGCACCGCGTGCTCCAGCTTGGCGAAGTCGATCGTGCTGTTGAACTTGGCCACGCCCACACGGGCGCAAAACGCGCGGATCGACGCAGGCGTATAGCCGCGACGGCGCATGCCGGAGATGGTCGGCATGCGCGGATCGTCCCAACCGTCCACGTGTCCTTCGCGCACGAGCTGCAGGAGCTTGCGCTTGCTCATCACCGTATGGTTGAGTTCCAGCCGGGCGAACTCGATCTGCTGCGGATGAAAAACGCCGAGTTCGTCCAGAAACCAGTCGTAGAGCGGCCGGTGGTTCTCGAACTCCAGCGTGCAGATCGAGTGGGTGATCCGTTCGATGGAGTCTTCCAGCCCGTGGGCCCAGTCGTACATCGGATAAATGCACCAGGCGTCGCCGGTGCGGTGATGGCGGGCGTGCAGGATGCGGTACATGACCGGATCCCGCATATTCAGGTTGGGCGAAGCCACGTCGATCTTGGCCCGCAGCGTGCGTGAGCCGTCGGGAAACTCGCCCGCCTTCATGCGGGCGAACAGGTCCAGGTTCTCCTGCACGCTCCGGTCGCGGTAGGGGCTGGGCCGCCCCGGCGCCGTCAGCGTGCCGCGATACTCGCGCGTCTGCTCCGCGGTCAGGTCGCAGACGTACGCCTTGCCTTTGCGGATCAGCTCCACCGCCCAGTCGTACATCTGCTGAAAATAATCCGACGCGAAGTAGAGCCGGTCCTCCCAGTCGAAGCCCAGCCAGCGGATGTCCTCCTGAATCGACCGGACGTATTCCTCCTCCTCCTTCTCCGGGTTGGTGTCGTCGAAGCGCAGGTTGCACTTGCCGCCGTACTGCTCGGCCAGTCCGAAGTTCAGGCAGATCGACTTGGCGTGGCCGACGTGCAGATACCCGTTCGGCTCCGGCGGAAAGCGGGTGTGTACGCGGCCGCCGTGCTTGCCGGTGCGGTTGTCCTCTTCGATGATCTGCTGGATAAAGTTGAGCCTGCGGCCGGCCTCCGCCGGCGCGGATTGATCGCCGCTCTTTTCGGGCATCTTGTCGGGTTCGGACCCCGGATGGTCGGGCATAGGCGGATTCTCAGTCGGGTGTCGCCTCAGCCGCCGATCGTGACGGCCAGCGGCCGCACTTCGTCGGTGCAGAGCTTCTGGCCCTCGGCGCTGTGGATCGCATTCACCGAGCAGACGTAGGCGCCGTCCGGCAGGCCCTTGACCTTCACCCTGGCCGAGCCGTCCTGCCGGATTCGCTTCTTCTTGCTGAAGGAGCCGTCGCCGGACGTACACACCACGCCGGCCTTGCCGCCCGCGGCACCGGCCGTCTGCAGGGTCGAGATGCTCTTGTCGCCCTTCGCCTTGATGACGTGCGATTCGAGATTCGGGCAGCCGCCGTTCTGCCACACGTCCTGTACGGTGGCGAAGGCGTCGATGCGGCCCCAGCCGAACTGCGGGTCGAAGCCCGGCGCACCGAGGTCGACGGCCTGGTCCCGCAGCCGCTGCCTCACCTCGTCCGGGGTCAGGTGCGGGTTGATCGAGTACATCAGCGCCACCAGCCCGGCCACGTGCGGGCTGGCCATCGAGGTACCGGTCATGTTGCCATACGACGCCGGCCCGGAGGCCAGGCAGGAGTAAACGACAACGGCGGGCGCGGCCACGTCGATCCAGTTGCCGAACGCCGACGAGGTGTAGCGCTGGTCGCGGCTGTCGGTCCCGGAGATGGCCAGAGCATCCGGATAGGCCGCCGGGTAGAAGGGCGTGCTGGAGTTGTGGTTGCCGGCGGCGCAGACCACCGTCATGCCGTTGGCGTGGGCATACTGCACGGCCGCTGCCAGGCCGGGCGTGCCCCCACCGCCGCCGCCGCTGTAGTTGAGCAGATGGGCGCCGTTGTCGGTGGCGTAGATGATGGCGTTCTCGATCGCCTCCCAGGTGCCGCCTCCGCCGTTGAAGACCTGCAACGGCATGATCTTGACGTTGCCCGCCATGCCGGCGATGCCGGTGCGGTTGTCGGTGCGGGCGGCAGCGATGCCGGCCACGTGCGACCCGTGCGACCCGTTGGCGCTGGGGTCGTTGTCGAAGTTCATGAAGTCCCAGCCGCGCACGTCGTCCACGAAGCCGTTCTGATCGTCATCGACGTTGTTGCCGGGGATTTCGTCCTGGTTGATCCAGACGGCGTCGTCCTGGAAGTCCTCGTGCGGGAAGTTCAGCCCGGAATCGGCCACCGCCAGCACGACGGCGTTGCTCCCGCCGGGCAGGATGTCCCACGCCGCTTCAGCCCCGACGATCTTGGGGCCGTACTGCTGTCCGTAACGCGGATCGTTCGGGATGAACGCGGCGCCGGTCCGGCCGTTGGGTGAAGCCCACGCCACCCCCTCGATCCCGGCGATCCGGTCCGCGACCGCCCACGGGTCGGCATCCATTCGGATATGCGCCTTACGCCGGACCGCGAGCGGGTGAGACGGACCACGATTCAGCGCCTGGTGCGGGTTGCCGGAACCCGGATAAGGATACGGCGCGTGCCAGCCGGTCACCTCGGACACGGCGGCCTCGATCCGGTCCAGCAACTGCGGCGCCGGCGGAGCGGTGAAGCCTACCAGCACCTCGCCCGGGATGGTCTCGAACTCCAGCGGCGGCTGCGGCGTGGTGGATTCCTCGGCCGCCGCCTGCGCCGTGCTCAACCCTCCCAGCGTCAGCAACGCCAGTCCCACGACCGATCGCTTCGTCATCCGGTTCGGCATTGGTTGCAAACCTCCTCAGCGCCACGCATCGCGCCGCGCCGCCACGACCTGTCATCCGGCTCATGACTCAGGACGGATCCGGCGTCCCGCAGAAGTATAACCGTCGCCACGACGGATATCACGCCGTCGCTGGAGAGGCTGTTTTTTCACAACTTTTTTTCGACCTCGTGCCGATAACAGCGGTGTGCGGTCGGCGCTTTTGCCGGCCGCGCTTCCGGACCCTCTCAACCATCGGCTGGATCGGATCAGCGTTGAACACCCGCTTGCTGAAGACGATGGGCTGCCTGGTGGCGTCGATGATGGGCGCGACGACGTTTCTGACCTGGGCCAAGCCGTCGGTGGAGCGGCGGCAGCGTGACTTCCTGGAGCGCGAGTGGAACGACGCGGCGCGGGCGGTCGTCGCATCCAGCCCGACCCCGGCCCTCTCCATGTGTGCGGCCATCGAAGTGGTGGCCGTGCCGCTGGGCGCTGGCCTGTCCGCGCCAGCGCCGCCGAACGGCCCGCCGGGACTTGCCCACTTCGTCGTCGACGAGAACGGCCGGCTTGCGACCCCGTGGACGGGCAATCCTTCCGCCACCGTCCCCATCGACGCGTCTACCGTCCGCATCAACGTCGTGCAGTCGCCGCAGGCGGGCAGGATGACGATCAAACAGTGGCTCGGGGTGCAGGCGCTGATCCGGGCCGTACACGAGCACGCGCGCGGCTCGTCCCACGATCTGCCCGTCCGCATCAGCCTGCCTCGGCACACCTCCGCCGCGGAGCCTCACGCCCGGCGCACGTGAGCAGCCTGGGACTCTCTCCTGCGGTCAGCACGGGTTCCGGCCGTCGCCCTATGGTGCGGCGCACTCCAACTGGCTCTGCGTCAGCCGCAGATCGAAGTCGCCCGCCTCTCCCTGTACGCTGTGTATCAGGATCCAGTACACCGTAGGCTCGAAGCCCAAGGCGCAGAACGTGACCTGAGACTGGTCACCGCAGAAGCTGGCGTTGGCCGTCTCGCAGACCAGTCCGTCGCAGCCGCCGCGGTAGACGCTGATCGCCGTCCGGTAGGACGCGCCCCCGCACAGCGAGACGGTGTATTCGCGGTTGTTGCCGACCACGCGATACCAGACGCCGGGCGAGTCATTCTGCACGCCGCGGCATTCGGGGGCGAAGTCGACGGTGGCGCCGATCGTCGTGCCGGAGACCACCGTCGGGACCGTCAGCGGGACCGCGTCGGCGCAGGCGTCGTTGGCGGGCCGCTCGCCGCCGACGCACCGTTTCTTCACCCGCGCCGGCTCCAGGCCGCACTCGCGGACTGAGACCTCGTACCGGTCTGCGCCGCAGCGGACGCGCTCGAACTGCACCTTGGCCCGGCCCTTCTTATTGGTCTTGGCGGGCAGCGATTCCACCGGGACGCCGTCTGCGATCAGGTCGAGCGTGTATTCGGCGCGGGGGTCGAAGCGCCTCATCGTGACCAGCACGTTGTCGCGCTTGAACTTCGCTTTCAGGACGGCCTCCGGCGGGCAGCCGGGCGCGGCCGGCGCGAGGCCGACAAAGAGGGTATGGACCGCTGCCAGTATAAAGGCGCCGAAACGCCATGCGATCTTGCTCACGATCAAGGTCTCCCCAGGATTCGACGGACGCGGCCCACCCAGCCGCGGATGTGTCCCTATTATCCGTCATGAGGGCGGCAGAACCAAGTCCCCGTGCTGAATAATGCGTTTGCAGCATCACGACGCTTTCACCGGCTTTGTTCCCGGCGGCGATTCTGTTAAGCTCGGCCGCAGGAACGTCCATGGCCGAACCGCAACCATCAAGGCGGGCCGGCGGCCGGTGCAGGCGAGGGGTGTGGCGCTGCGCGGCGGCGGCGCTGGGCACGGTCGCGGCGCTGGGGCTGCTGGAAGCGGTCGTGCGTCTGCTGGACATCGGTCCCGACGTCAATCCCGTGTTCCGGTCCAGCTATCGCCTCAGCGAGAATCCCGTCCTCGCCTATGAGCACGTCCCCGGGGCGATCGGCCCGAACTACACCATCAACGAGGACGGCTGGCGCGGGCGGCGGGCCGCGGTGGACCATTCGCCCGAGGTCTTCCGCATCGCCTGCATCGGCGATTCGGTGATGTTCGGATACGGCGTCGGCGACGACGAGACGTTTCCGGTCATCCTGGAGCGGCTGCTGAATGAGCACTGCGCCGGCCAGGACCGTCGCTTCGAGGTGCTCAACTTCGGCGTCACCGGTTACAACGCCGCCCAGGCGGCGGAGACGCTTCGCACGCGGGTACTGGGCTGCCGGCCCGACGTCGTCATCTACGGCTACTGCCTGAACGACCCGAGCGAGTACAGCTACGAGCTGGCCGGCCTGCTGCGGCGAGTCACGTCGGCCGAGTATCACTACTACCAGGCCTGGACGCAGCGGGGCGCCCGCGTGCTGGCCCGCAGCCGCGTATTTCTGCTGTTGCGCTACGCCTGGGAGTCATGCGGGCAAGCAGGCGCCCGGACCGCGCTGCCGGAGGCGGGGCCGCGCCGGTTCGAGATCCGGCGTGGGAACCACCGCGACTACTACCGCGCCCTGCACGAGCTGCCGGAGTACTGGTCCAGGATTCCGGCCGCCATGCACCAGATCGCCGCCTCGACCCGACCAGGCGCGGCGCCCGTGTACGTCACGATCTACCCGGTGCTGCAGGATCTGGAGGACTACCCTCTGACCGACGCCCACGACCGTGTGCGGCGGGCGGCCGAGGCTGAGGGGCTGCACGTGCTCGATCTGACCGCCTCTCTTGCGGACGCCGCCCGCGCGCTTGCGGAGTCGCTGGCCGTGGACCGGCTTCATCCCTCGGCGCCGGGTTACACCGTGGCGGCCCTGGCGACCATGAACCAACTGATCAGCGACGGCCACGTCGAACCGTCATCGGCGCTGGAGCACGCGGCAGCGGAAGTCGGCACGGAGGGGCAGATCGCCCGTGTGATCCTGGGTACTCCAGCATCGACCGAATAAAACGTCGGCGGTCGGGCCGCCGGCTGAACGTCGGAGCGTCCGTGCGGGCTGACCTGCCGGCAGGCGGAAGCGCGCGGCTCGTCCGTGGTGGGTGGTTGCCCGGGCGAGCCCGGCTGCGTCGTCCTGGGACGCCGGCTTCAGGGGACCAGGATCGCGGTGGCGATCTGCCCGCCGCCCAACATCATCGCCATCACCGCCCGCCGGAAGTCGATGGGGGTCTTGAGCTTGCTGCGCGCCCAGGGCGGAATGCGCAGCGCTTGCAGGCAGCTCATGGCCATCAGGAACCCTGTGCAGCCGCACCCCCAGGCCAGGCCGCGGGCCAGAAACGGCAGGGCGACACCGAGCCAGGCGTTGAACACGATCACCGGCACCGACAGCACCGCCCCGACGGCACAGACCCACATGCCGGCATCGATCACCCCGGGGACGAAGTCCAACTGCCGGATCCGGTTCTTCAGGGCGTACGCCTCGCGCTCGATCTGGCGGCGGCTGAACGAGCCGCCGCACTCCGGACATCGGTCCGAGACGCTCCCGGTCAGGTCATACCCGCACCTCGTACAAAGCGGGTGCAGGTCGGGGTGCCACGCCCCCCCCAGCATCACGTCGAGTTCGTGCGGGTCGATCATGTCAATCGAACCAGTCGTTGCTGATCTCGGTCACGCCGCCGCCCGACGCCTCCAGTACAATGGTGTGCTCCGTCCCGCTGCTCAGCGTCCGCGGTTCCAGCGGCGAGTCGAAGGGGTAGTCCGGGAAGCGCACCTGGTAGATCACGTCCGCAAAACGGGTCTGCTGCGGGTCCATGCTCTGCAACTCGAACGTCAGCGTATACGTCCCGTCGGGCAGCGTCGCGGTGGCGGGGATCACGATCCGGGCAAAGCCGAACTCGCCCCAGTCGCTGGTGAAGCCCGGGACCGCTGAGTCCCCGGCCCGCTGGAGCGAGATCCGTGCGCGCAGGGACCCGGTGCCCTCGCGCCAGCCGGCCTGGACTTCCACCAGCGGCAGATCGGTCGGTCCACCCGAACCGGGCTGCTCCGCGTCGACCAGGGCATTGTACAGCACCCGACCCTCACCGGCCGTCACGTCGATGGCGATCCCGCCGCCGGTCCCGGTCACGATGTTGTCCAGGAAGGCGAAGCTGTAGCCCAGGAAGTCCACGGTGTAGCGGACATCGGCGAAGTAAGGCGTCGTGCCGGAAACCGACTGGAAGTCGAAGGTCAGCCAGTGCAAACCGTCAGGGACGGATGCCCGCGGCCAGGACAGCGCCGACATGCCCGACGTCCCCCAGTCGGTGGTTTCCTCACTCGGTTGCGTTCCGTTCGGAAACGTCCACTCCAGGTGTACGCGGACGCTGCCGCCCCCGCTGCTCCACGACGCCCCGATCCGCACGTCGTCGTCGGCCCCGGGCGGCAGCACGTTGACGATCACGTCGTCCGGGTCGCTGGTCAGAGCGCCGTCATCGACCCACAGCCGGAATACAAGCTGTTCGGCGCCGTCCACCTCGGGGGCGGTGAAGTTTGGCGTGGCGGTGTCACTGCCGGCCAGCGTGACGGGCATGCCCGAGACCTGCACCCACAGGTACGCCAGCGGGTCATGGTTCGGGTCGGAAGAATCGCCGCCGTCCAGCGACACATGGTCCCCTGCCTGGACGTTCTGGTCCGGACCGGCATCGGCGATGGGCGCCCGATTCTCGGGGCCGGGAACGTCACAGCGGTCCTGATCCTCGTCGCAAACCTGTGTATCGTCACAGGGCGACGCTCCGTCCGCGCAGGCGCCGGCCAGGCACGTTTCGGCCCCATTGCAGAACAGGCCGTCGTCGCACTCTTCGTCGGTGTCGCACGAGACCGGACCGGCCAGGTCCAGGATCGTGATGCCGACCGTATCCGCGCGGCTGCACGTCGCGTTGGTGACCGTCAGTTCGAAAAGCAGGTCGGTGTCCGCCTCGACTGTCGGCGCGTCGAACGTTGGTGATGTGGACGTGGCGTCCGACAACGTCACCTGTACGCCTTCGGTCGTGGGAAGCTGAACCCACGCGTAGATGAGCGGGCCGCCCGTCGGATCGCTCGACGCCACACCCACCAGCGTCACCGGCCCCGACTCCTCCACGACGGTGACGTCAGATCCCGCGTCCGCGTGCGGGCATGACGGCTCCGGGTCCGCGCCGCCCACGATAACGAGCGTGGTATCGCGGTCGTCCGCGCCCCGGCCGTCATCCACGACGACGGAAAACTCATAGACGCCCGGCTCAGTCGGAACGAAGTGGGGCAAAGCCGTCGTCGCGTCTTCGAGGATGACGTTGACCGGTCCATCAATGAAGTTCCACCGGAAGGCGATGGCGTCGCCATCGGGATCGGCGCTGGCCAGGCCGTTGAGTACGACGCGCTCGCCGACCTCCGCGTTTCGGATCGTCCCGGCGTGGGCTGACGGTGGGCGGTTGATGTCGGGAATGAAGGTCCCGCCGTTTGGACATCCGGCGCCGAGCATCAGAAAGCACGCTGCCGCGACGATCGCGATCACCGGCCAACGGGTGAAGAACGCTCTGACGTTGAGGGAAGAAGCCATCGGAAGACTCTCCTGCTGAGCAGCCGCGGCGGACGCCCATCGGACGCCGGCGGACCGTGTTCCGCACTCAGACCCGATATTCTACGCCGCGGTCAAGTGGCCGCGCGCCACAGTCCGGCAATCGCTGGCGATCGCAATCCGAGCCGCCAACTCCAGCCTTTCTTGAATTGTAGAAGCAATAATGAAAGTATCGCTGTAATCTGGGCCTGGAGTCCTTGGACACGACTCGTAAACCCTCTTGACAACCCCCTTGCAGTGTGGCAGAGTTCCCGCCTGATGCCTGAGACGCGGCTGCGGCCCGGTGGCCTGCGATGCCGTTTTCAGGTTGAACCGTCGGGATTCGCTAATGGCGCGACTGGTCGATTCCCGATAGTGGGCCTAACCTTGCCGGATCGTCAGGCGCGCGATCCGGGAATGGCGCGGAGGTTGGTATGGCGGTGGCCTGCGGTCGCCGTGCAGCGAGTTGGAAGCAGTGAGCAGCATTGCGGCTTGGGTATCGGTGGCATGGGGCTGCGGTCGCCCCGCTGCGCCGTGATTCCAGGTCGTCGATTCCGAAGGCAGTTCATGGTTGCTTCGAGGGACATCCCCGGCGTGGCGTCGCCACGTGGCGGATGCGGCCCGCGTGAGAGTGCTTGTGGTTTACATCCGGGTTCGGCGTCGCGACGACGCGGAACGCAGGCGGGGCGTCGGCGCGGCGCCCGTGCGGTGCCCGGAATGGTCAAGAGCGAATCGAAAGCTTGTTCGGCCGGTGTCGGGCAGGTGAGTTCGCCAGATTCTTCGTAAGGAGGTCGAATCCTATGGGTAAAAAGAGTTTCAAGAACGCGGCACTGGCGCTGCTGTGCGGCGGCATGTTGCTGGGAAGCGGCTGCCTCGGCAACTGGCAGCAGTGGCTGATCGCCGGTGCCCTGCAGCAGGGCTTCGAGTTCCTGCTGGACAACGACTCCGTCTTCGACCTGTGGGAAGACGGCAACGTCGCGGAATAGCGTTCTCCCTACGGACAGCAGGTGCGCGCTGCGTAACGACACGCCCGCGTCCGATGCTGTCCCTGGACCATCGGCGGCGCGGGGCGAAATGCCCCGCGCCGCTTTCATTTGGCACGGCTTCTCGGCCCTCACCTGTCCCCCCTCAGCCATCAGCCGCAGGCCGTCAGCCCCCCCCCACCCGCCAACCTCCAACCTACCAACCTCCAACCCTCAACGTTCCAACCTGCAACCTGCAACCTTCCAACCTCCCAACCCCGAAACTACACTGCGTCCATGCTGACCGCGGGACGATATGACGTGTGCTCGGTCGTCACCGGCCACATCCGGCTGGACGGCGGTGCGATGTTCGGCGTCGTGCCTCGCGTGTTGTGGAGCCGGCAGTTCGTGCCGGACGAGCAGAACCGCATCCTGCTGGCGACGCGGTCGCTGGTGGCCGTGGACCGCGACGCGAAGCGCGTGATCCTGGTGGACAGCGGCACGGGCACGAAATGGGACGCCGACGCGGCCGCCCGGTACGGCGTGGATCCGGACCCGACCGCCGTCGAGCGGGCACTGACCGAACGGGGCCTGACGGCGTCCGACGTGACCGACGTCGTCGTGACCCATCTGCACTTCGATCACAACGGGGGACTTATGGACTGGGCGGCCCAGGCGGGCGGCCCGACGCGCTTGCGCTATCCGAACGCCGTCCACTGGCTGCACCGGCGTCACTGGGAGCACGCCCACCGACCCACGCTCAAGGACCGGGCGTCGTTCATCAGCCATGACTTCTCCGGGCTGGAGGCGTCCGGGCAACTGCGGCTGATCGAAGGGGCGCCGCCGGCGCCGTCGATCCCGGGTGTGCGCTGGGAGCTGTCCGAAGGGCACACGCCGGCACAGCTCTTGCCCCTTTTTGAGGATCCCGAGCGTGCCTTGCTCTTCGTGGGGGACGTGTTTCCGACCACCGGGCATCTGCCGCCGCCGTGGGTGATGGCGTACGACAACGAGCCGTTGCGGACGATCGAGGAGAAATGCGCGGTGCTCGACCGATGTGAACGGTCCGGGCTGCGACTGGCGTTTCCGCACGATCCGGCGGTCGGCGTGGCCGAGATCGACGCCTCCGACCGCAGGAAGCCGCGGGTCGCGCGGGCGCTGTGAGTGTGGCGCCGGGTCTGATGTGGCGCCGGTTTCCAACCGGTGTCTGTTGCGCCCCCGCGGCATGAATGCCTCGTTGTTCTACACAAGCTGCGGGGCTGCCCGGCTGCCGGGGCCGAACTGCAGCCAGCAGACGGCGAAGTCGCGCATGCGTTGCAG
>QZJT01000021.1 GCA_003597935.1 Phycisphaerales bacterium
GACCCGCCCCCCGGCCGCAAGGCGCGCCGACTGCGCTCGCCCCCCCCACCGCCGCGCCGACTCCCGCCGTCGCGCTGGCGGTCAGCCCGGCCGCGCCCATCGCCGCGGTAGCGGGCGAAGCGCAGATCGTCGTCTACGACACCGAAACGCACCACGTCGAAGCTGCCCTGCCGTTCGACGACGGCCACGTCACCCGCGTCCAGTTTTCGCCGGACGGCCTGTGGCTGATCGCCGCCGGCGGCGTCGGCGGCAGGAGCGGTCGCGTGGACGTATTCGACGTGGTGACGGGCGACGTGATCGGCAGCGTCGCGCGGCAGTATGACACCGTCCTGGCGGCCGCAGTCGATCCATACCGCGAACTGATCGCCGCAGGGGGATCCAACAGGAAGGTGCGCGTCTACGACCTGCTCACCGACGGCGTCGCTCACACGGTCGAAGGCCACAATGACTGGGTCACCGCAGCCGCGTTCAGCCCGGACGCGACGTTGCTCGCCACCGCCGACCGGGCGGGAGCGATCAGGGTAGTCGAAGCGCTGACCGGCCGTCCGGTCCACGAGATCACCAGCGACGGCGGCGCCGTACACGAGCTGGCCTTCCGCCCCGACAGCAACGTGCTCGCCTCGGCCGCAGACGACGGCGCGATCAGCCTGTGGAACATGGACGACGGCGCCCGCATCAAGCGGGTCGCGGCCCATTCGGGCGCCGCATTGTCGGTGGACTTCGCTGCGGACGGCCGCTTCTGCAGCGGCGGCGCGGACGGGCACGTGAAGCTCTTCGACGCCTCCGGGGGGGGGATAACCGCCGGCGGCGGATTCGAGCCGATGGGCGACTGGGTCTATCAGGTCCGCTTCGCGGCCGGCGGCGCCCAGATCCTGGCTGGAGCATGGAACGGAAAAGTCCAACTCTACAACGCCGCCGACGGCGCCGTGCTGTGGACCTTCGACACCAGTCCCAAACCATCGCAGCAGGTCGCCACCGCCAGGCCGCAAACCAACAGCCCGCACTGAATGACCGCGCCCAGTCATGCACACCCGCGCACCAGCGAGCCGCGGGCTTCAGCCCGCGCGGACTCTCCCTGGTGGACGCGGCTACCGACCGCAGACGGCGGACGGTCCATCGGGGCGCCCCCTTTCACTTCAACTCCATTCGCCATACCTGCCAGTTATTCTCATCCTCCTTTTTCGCGCCGCGATTGGACAGAAAGTAAATGTACTTGCCGTCGGAGCTGATGGCGGGCCGGTTGTCCCATGATCCATTCACCGTCAACTGGGTCCGGTCCGTTCCATCGACGTTCATGATCCAGATGTCATAGTTTGCCAGGCCTTCGGCGTTGATCGCCTCGTTGGAGGCGTACACGATCCGCTTTCCGTCGGGCGTCCAGATCGGATATTCGTGCTGCGCTTTTCCCGACGTAAGCTGCGTCGGCCTGCTGCCGTCCGCGTTCATGATCCACACCTGTTTGAACCCTTCGTCATCGATCGAGACGTAGGCCAGTTGCCGGCTGTCCGGCGCCCAGGCGGGGCTTTGCCCCGTCCGTAGCTGCGTGGGGAGCGTCCCGTCCGTGTTGGCGACCCAGATCTGCCACGATTTCGCGTCGCGCAGCCTCGAGGCATACGCCAGCCGGCTGCCGTCGGGCGAGATCGCCGGCTCCAGGTCGTATTCGCTGGAGGGGCTGTCCGTGATTTTGGTGAACCCCCCCTGGCCGGTCATCCGGACCCGCCACAGGTTGACTTTGTCGGGGCGCAGGCGATTCGAGGCGAAATAGGCGAACTGCCCGTCGGCGGAAACGCAGGCGTGAATATCGAGCACCGGACCGTCCGTCAGCCGCGTCAGTCCCTGCCCCACCTGACGCCACAGGTTGGAAAGCTCGCCCTCCACGGCCGCACGCGTGAACGGAACCGAGTAGACCAGTTCCTGCTCCGGCGGGGCGACCCACAGCCTCGTATCGATCAACTCTCCGGGGGGACGGTCGGTCATCCGCGTGACGGACTGCACCATCGGCTCGGTCTCGACTTCCCCCACCTGGGCGAGGACGCGCTCTTCGCCGATTCCAATGGCGTCGCCCTCGAAGTTGTAATAGCGCAGCTTCGTCCACACGTAGCGGATCGGCTCGAGTTCGACGTACAGATCGCCTGACCGCGCCTGTTCGTAGCTGAGCGTCCGGGTGAACTGGCCCGTGTCCCCGGGACGGGCGGACGCGGCCTCGCGGCGCCAGCGGAAGCCTTCCTTGCTGACGGAAACGCTGTAGGAGGTCCAGGGCGAATCTTCGTCCGAGCGCGTGAAGACGAAGTTGTGCGTGAGGGGAGTGCGGCCGACGAGCTTGTCGTCCACTCTGACATCGGCGCCCGTTACGTTGCTGCGGACCCGCACCGCCACCGTGTGCGCCAGGCGTGCGAGGGAGAAGTCGATTCCCCAGGGCGAGTCGGCGCCGCGGGCCTCCCGGTACGGCAGTTGCCGCGTCTGGCGCTCGTACTGGTCGGCCGTGACGGTCACGGTGTGCGTCGTGTTGCTGTCCCAGGTCAACTTCCGGGTCAGCGGCGTGCGGCCTTCCTGGGCGCCGTCAAGAAAGACGGTCGCCTCGGGCGGGTCCGAGCGAATCACGACGGAACGACTGACGCACCCAGCCACCGCGACCGCAATGAGCCCCCCCCCGAACAGCGCCAGTCGTCTGCGCCTGGTCCTGCGCTTGGTATCGCATGACACCTGGAAACTGATGCCCTCGATCATGTCTTCCTCCCTTGTGTAGATGTTTGCTCGTGCCGCGCGGCCTGCCACCATCGCGGCGCGGCGGTCGGGTGTCCCCGCCGGACCACGAGCGGCGCCGGCCGGCGGCAGTCAGAATTCTCTCCAGCGCACCCGGTGGCTGCCCGTCCCGGATCCGATCGTGTAGCCGCGCGACTCCGCCCAGCGGTGGGCGCCTTCGTTCAGCGCCTGCGAACCACAATTGAGAAAGTCCTCCGCCATGCTCTTGTCGCCGTGGATCTGGAGCAA
This sequence comes from Phycisphaerales bacterium, assembly GCA_003597935.1. Classification (GTDB taxonomy): domain Bacteria; phylum Planctomycetota; class Phycisphaerae; order UBA1845; family UBA1845; genus SURF-32. The sequence continues at coordinate 2,992 of QZJT01000021.1, forward strand.
CTCGTTGAGACGATCCTCCGATCCCGGAATGCCCAGCTTGACGGCCAGAAACAGCGTACACAGCCGATCTTCGCCGCGGCTGGTCTTCGCAACGATCACGTTGGTCACGACCTGCCCGTCCAGCGTGCGCAGTTCGTCGTAAATAGGCCGGGCGCGGTCCGGCGCGGTCCACTCGCCGCTTTGGTTCAGCAGGCGCACGCCCTCATCGAGCAGGCGCTTGGCTTTCCCCACGTCCCGCATCTGGGCCGGGGTCAGGCCGTCATGGTTGCGCACGCCAGCGTCTGCGCCGTATGCCATCAACCGATCGACGGCCTCAGTCTGTTCGTGATAATACGCATAGTGCAAGGGCGTGTTGCCCGACTCGTCCTGGGCGTTGACCAGGGCGCCCCTTTTCATGCGCTGGTCAATCTGCGCCACGTCGCCGCGCCGGGCGGCCTGGTGCAGCAACGGGGCGGTGGCGCACGATGCGTGCAGCAGGACCGCGGCGACGGCGAGGCCTCCAACTGCGTTGCGCCGGTTCTCCGGTCCCCTCATGACCGCGCCTCCACGGTGCCGCAGCGCGCTGCGCAGCTCACCGCGCCTTGAACTCCTCGCGATAGCCAAACTCGTCGACCACCCCCGCGTGCCGGTCAAGCAGGATCAGCAGCCGATTCCGGCGAATGCGCTGCTCGGCGCCGCCGAGCATGATCGGAAAGGTCACGCCCATCATCGCCCAGGCGTCGATCTCCTCGTACATGAACGCTACGTGGTGCCGGCACAGGGAATGGGCCAACCGGGCGAGACGCTCGCGCGCGTGAGGAAAGGACATGGTCGGATCCTCCTCAGCAGATGCCGGTGGTTGAAGGCCACGGCCGCCGGCGTATTGCCGATCCGCGGCGGCCGCCGCCGTGGTACCGTCATCTTACTCGACGCGCCCCCCGGGGGGAAGCTGCAGCGGATATGGAAGCCGCGCGCCGCGCCGGCCCGCATGTCTACGCTTTCAGCAGGCGGGGCAGGCCGATGCCGTAGAGAGCGGAGCATCGGCCTCCGCCGGGATCGCCGGCATCGTCAGGGCCGGTTCCAGCGAACGGGTCATCTCGCTGACGTAGTTGTCTACGGGACGGCCCAGCAGGCGCTTGCGCCGCATGGCGCGGCGGTGGAGGCGCGAGCGGATCAGTGCCCCGGTGCCGTTGGGGTCCTCCTGCATGAGTGCGGACGAGGGTCCGTCGCGCAGCACCGCGATGCTTCGATCGACGCACTCCGACCGGTACGCATCCAGCAGCGACCGGTCCAGGGCGTAGCGCGAGCACCGGCTGATGATCTCCATCGTCCGGCGCGATCCGGCCCCGGCCGCCATCGCGTTGATCCGGTCGAACACCACCCGGTTCAGCTCGTAGGGCAGAAACGTCTGCGTGAGATGCCGGGCCATCAGGTCGTGATGCGGGTCGTGGTCGTGGGCGAGCACGGCGTGGAGCGTCCGGTGGGATTCCACGTCCGCCATCGCGTCCGCCCTCAACTCCCAATAGAAGTGGCCGAAATTGATCGTCGAGTCGGTCAGCGCGATCTGACGCGGTACGTACTTGCCGTGAGCCACGGTGTCCGCCGCCAGGTGCGATAGATACCCATAGGCGAACGCCCGCTGGGCGTCGGAATCCGCGTCGTCGAGCAGACGGAAGCCCGTGGACCAGTGATGGCAGAACTGCCTGACCCGGCTCAGCCGCTTGGCGAAGACCACGTCCGCGGCAATGGTGCCGAAGACGTACTGCAGCGCGCAGCGCCCCAGGATCGCCGCCAGGGCACCGGGCAGCAGGGCGAGTTGCCGCAGCACGTCGGACGCGATGCTCACGTGCGTGGCCGGGCCCCATGCGTAGGCCGGTTCCGCCAGCGCCAGGCCGGCGAACAGGATCGCGAGCACGGCGGCCCAGCGCCGGCGGCCGACGCGCTCACGGCTCTGATGGTTGCGAGGTTGCATCTCTTGCAGGTTGTACGATACACCGGCAGGGCGGTCTGCGAATCGCAGGAGGATCACGCCCGCCTCCCGACGCCCGCCTCGGCGCCCCTATCGGACCCGGACGCCGGCGCCCCCGCTCGCTTGACACTTATCGGCAGCGCCCTAGACTTCTGATTGGCGGCGATTAGACGTTCCTGGGAGTTTATCAGGGTCGGAGGCATTTGGCCATGCCGGACGCGAGCGACAAGTCCCACCTGACGTTTCACGCCTCGGGCGACGTGACGGTGGTCGAGTTTTCCGACCGCAAGATCCTCGACGAGCTGTCGATCAACGAGATCGGCGAGGAGTTGACGGGGCTGGTCGGCCGCCAGCCCGGCATCCGGCTCCTGCTGAACTTCAGGAACGTCGAGCACCTTTCCAGCGCGGCCCTGGGAATGCTGATCAAGCTCAATCAGGCGATCGGCGAGAAGCGGGGGTCCATGAAGCTCTCCAACATCAGCCCGCAGATTTACGAGGTGTTCAAGATCACCCGCCTCAATGAGGTATTCGACATACACGACACGGCCGATCGCGCCTTGGCGGCATTCTAGTCCGGCCGGCGGGCGTCGCGCACGTCAGGGACCGTGGGCATGATTCCGGCCGCCGTGGCGGGGATACCGGCGCTCGACATGACCGAGCACGAGCAGGACAACGACGCAGAAGTGCGGACGGTCGAGATTCCCAGCGACCTGGCGGCCGCCAAGAAGCCCGAGGCCGATATCCTGCGCCTGCTGCGACGTTGCGGCTACTGCAACGAGACGACGTTCGCCATCAAGCTGACGCTCGAAGAGGCCATGACCAACGCCGTCAAGCACGGCAACCGCAGCGACCCCAACAAGCGCGTCATTATCAGGTATTGCATAACCCCTGAAAAGGCATATATTTGCGTGCGCGACGAGGGCGAGGGGTTCGATCCCGAGCAGGTGCCCGACCCGACCACGCCGGAGCGACTCCCCCTGCCCAACGGCCGCGGGATCATGCTCATGCGGGCGTACATGGACGAACTGCACTACCGCGACCAGGGCCGCGAAGTCGTTTTTGTCAAACGACGGGTCAAGGAGTGAGGCCCGTCCGCCGATGTTCGCCCATCAAAGAAGGATCGAGTCCCGCCCTGGGGTTATTGTCCCATCCAGCGGCCGACTCAAACCGGCAGAAGCCCGTCGCTCGACGCGGTGAGGGACCGGACCGATGGACAGCCACGATCTTCGTCGAACCTACGTCTTCAGCGGCCAGGTGCAGGGCGTCGGCTTCCGCATGACCAGCCAGCGGATCGCCGCCGACTATCCGGTGCGCGGCTACGTCCGAAACCTGGACGATGGCCGGGTCGAACTGGTCGTCGAGGGCGAGCCCGCCACCCTGGACGCCTACGAAGCGGCCCTCAGTGCCCGGATGGGCGGCTACATCGACCGCACGCAACGCAAGGAAGAACCCGCCGCCGGCGGGTTCGAGGGGTTCCGCATCCGATTCTGACTGCCGCGCGGGGCAAGGCCGCCAGGGCTTGGCATGGGGTCCGTCGCCTCCCTTCGTTGCCGGCACTTTTTCTGCACCTTCATGCGCTGCCGCGCCCTCGAGAACCCACGACCAAGTGGCGCTCCGGCGGCACGGGGATTGCTAGAAGCCACTGGCAAGGACCGGGTTCCATCGCGCCCGGGGGATCCGGCGCCGTCAGACTCGGGTCGGACGCCGCGCCGATGCGCCAAGGGGGTGTCGAAGCGTCCGTTCGGACACCCAGCGAGCCGGCGGCCGCCGACACCCGTGCCGGCCCCGCCGCCAGGAGAAGCGGCATGATCGAACTGACGATTCACGGCCGCGGCGGTCAGGGCGGCGTGACGCTGGCCAAGCTCATCGCCACCGCCTATTTCCTCCGCGACAAGCACGTCCAGGCCTTCGGCGTCTACGCCGCCGAACGGTCCGGAGCGCCCCTGCAGGCGTTCGTCCGCATCGACGATGAGGAGATCACCAACCACAACCAGGTCAGCCAACCGGATCACGTGATCGTCCTCGACCCGACGTTGATCGGGCCGCAGGTGACCCGCGGATTGAAACCCGAGGGGTGGGTCATCCTCAACACGCCCCAGCCGGCGGTGGCCTTCGCCGAAGTCTTCGCCGGGCGAAACGTCGCGGTAGTGGACGGCACCGGAATCGCCGTCGCCCAGGGGCTGGGTACCCGGGCCGTGCCCATCGTCAACACGACCATGCTGGGCGCGGTCGCCCGCGTGTTCGGGCTCGAACTGGCCGACGTCGAGGCCGCCTTGGCCAGCGTCAGGTTTCACGGCCCGAACGTGGATTCCGCCCGCGAGGCCTTCGAGCAGGTGCGGCAGACGACCCTGCCGGGCGAGTTCCGCCCGGCCGCGCCCGCCGAGACGAATGGACACGTCGCAGGGATCCTCGACGCAGACGTGGGCGGGATGCCGAGCATCCACACGGGAAACTGGGCGACGCGCGCGCCGCACCGTCGGCAGCTCACGCCACCGTGCAACCAGGGTTGCCCGGCGGGTAACGACGTCCGCAGCTTCGTCGAAGCGGCGGGCCGGGAAGACTACGCTGCCGCGCTCGAAATAATCCTGAAGACATCCCCGTTTCCCGGCGTCTGCGGGCGGGTCTGCCCGGCGCCATGCATGACGGCCTGCAATCGAGGAGACTTCGATCAGGCGGTCAACATCCGTGAGATCGAGCGCTACGTCGCCGATCACGCCCCGCGGCCCGAGCCGACCTACCCCTGGCGGGCGCACGCGGTGGCCGTGGTCGGCTCCGGACCGGCAGGTCTGAGCGCAGCCTACACGCTGGCCCGGCTGGGATACCGCGTAGAGATCTTCGAGGGCGGCCCGGCGCTGGGCGGCCTGCTGCGCACCGGCATCCCGGAATACCGGCTGCCGCAGCACATGATGGCGGACGAGATCGAGTACATCCTCGCCCACGGCGTCCTCCCGCACGTCAACCACTTCGTGGACCGCCAGGAGTTGCACCGGCTCTCCACGACGTTCGACGCCGTGTTCGTCGGCACCGGGTTGCAGGTGTCGCGGGGACTGAAGCTCGGCCCGGAAGCCGGCGGCTCGGAGGGCCGGGTGGAACAGGGCATCGACTTCCTCGACCGCGTCCGCCACCAGGATGTTTCGGTGAAGGGCGAAGACGTGGTGGTGATCGGGGGCGGCAACACCGCGATCGACGCGGCCCGCACGGCCGTCCGGCTCGGAGCCCATCGCGTCCGCGTCGTGTATCGCCGGACGCGCGACCAGATGCCCGCGATCATGGAAGAAGTCAACGAGGGGCTGGACGAAGGGGTCGAGTTGCACGAACTGGTGGCGCCGCTGCGGATGCACGAGGATCTGGGACGGCTGGTGCTGACCTGCCAGCGGATGCGCCTGGGCGAGCCGGACGAATCCGGGCGGGCCCAGCCGATCCCGGAGACCACCGAGGACGCGGTGTTCGACCTGTGCTGCGACCGGATCATCCTGGCGCTGGGGCAGTCCGCCGACCTGTCCATCGTGCCGGAGGGGGCCCAGGTGCGCGACCATCACCGCCTGGTCGGGCTGACGGCGGCGCCGATCTTCCTGGGCGGGGACGTGGCCGACAACGCCGGCACGGTCACGGCCGCCATCGGCGGCGGCCGCATCGCGGCGCTGCACATCCACCGCACGCTGACCGGCGAAGACCTCTTCCCCCCCCCGGCGGAACCGGTGGCCGGGCCTGACGTGATCGGGATGCAGCTCTTCGCCCACCGCCCGCGCCAGGAGGGCCTGGTGCTGCGCCCGCCCGACCGGCGCATCACGTTCACGGAGGTCCGCCGCGGATTCCTGGACGAGCCGTCCCACCGCCCGGCGGCGCTGGAGGCGCAGCGCTGCTTCAGTTGCGGGGTGTGCAACCAGTGCGACCGTTGCGTGCAGCACTGCCCCGAGGGCATCGTCCGACGCGAAGGCGCCGGCTACGAGTTCGACTATTCGTATTGTAAAGGCTGCGGTCTGTGCGCGTCCCAGTGTCCACGGGGCGTCGTATATATGGCTCAGCTATGAGGAAGGGTTGGAACGTTGGAAGGTTGAAGGTTGGAGGTTGGAAGACCAATCCGAACCGCGACCGTAAGGGAGCGGCTGCCCGGGGTAGCGGTTAGAAGATTAGAACATTGGAAGGTTGTGGATTGGGACGCTGGAAGGGCTTTGTGTTGAGGATGAACAACGGTCCAACCTAAGAGGGCGCCCATCTTTCTTCCCTTACTCCCTTATTCCCTGACTCCCTCGCGACGACAGGAGCGAAGCAGATGTCACGCGAACTCGTCACCGGAAACCACGCAACCGGTTACGCCCTGGCGGTCGCCGGCGAGGCCAACCGCTTCGCCCGCGGCTGTGCGGGGGGGGCATACCCCATCACGCCGCAGACTGAGATCATTGAATACCTGCGGGCGTTCGAGTTCACCAAGGGCAACATCACCCCGGTGGAATCCGAACACAGCGCCATGGCCGTGTGCATCGGCGCCGCCCTGGGCGGCGCCCGCACCATGACCGCCAGTTCCTCCAACGGCCTGGCCTACATGACCGAGAACGTCTTCGCGGCCGGCTATTATCGCCTGCCCATCGTCATGATCGCCGTCAACCGGACGCTGGGTCCGCCGTGGAACATCTGGGTGGACCAGGGCGACAGCCTCATGCTGCGCGACGCGGCCTGGGTGCAGTTCTATGCCGAATCGCACCAAGACCTCGTAGATACGATCCTTGTCGCGTTCCGCGTGGCGGAAGACCCGCGCGTCCTGCTGCCCGTCATGGTGGCGCAGGACGGGTTCGTCACCTCGCACACTCAAATGGTCGTCGATCTGCCGGAACAGGAACTCGTAGACCGGTACCTGCCGCCCTGCGACGTGCCGCACCGCCTGCGCCGCGATCATCCCGCCACCATCGGAGGACTGACCTGGCCGCGCGAAACCGAGCGCCATCGCATCGAGCTGCAACAGGCGATGGAGCGCGTTCCGCAGGTGCTGGAAGAGGCGCTCGATGAATTCGAGCAGGTCTTCGGCCGCCGGCCGGCCGGGGCAGTACAGGCGGACCATGCCGATGACGCCGAGACGGTGCTGGTCGCCACCAACACCATGGCCCGCACGGCACGAAACGTCGTCCGGCGAAGGAGGGAGGCCGGTCAGAAGATCGGCTTCGTGCGGGCCAAGATGTTCCGGCCATTCCCGCGCCAGCAGTTCGCGGCCGCGGTCGCCAGCGCCCGGCGGATCGCCGTGCTCGACCGCAACCACTCGCCCGGCAGCGGCGGCATCTTCTGGCAGGAAATCGTCACCAGCCTGCGGCATCGAAGCGACGTGGTGGTTCAGAATTATCTCATAGGATTGGGCGGCGGCGATGTAACGCCGAAATTCATCGAAGACGTCGCCGACGACGTCGAGCGGCGCCGGGACTGGGCCGAGCCGATCTGGAAAGAGGTGTGCGTATGACGACCGCCCTGACGCCGGTGGAAACGTACGAATCGTGCCTGCTGCGGCCCGGCAACACCAACTGCGCCGGCTGCGGCATGTCCATCGGGCTGCGCTGGCTGCAGGAAGCGCTGGAAGATCTGCGGCCCACGCTGGTGATTCCCGCGTCGTGTTCGATCGTTACGGCCGGGGCTTTTCCCACCAGCGCTTACGGCGTGCCCACGGTCGCCTCGACGTTCGCCAGCGCCGCCGCCATCGCCACCGGCCTGAGCACGGTGGCGGAGCTGAACGGCGAAACCGACCCGGTCGTCTGCTGGACCGGCGACGGCGGGACCTATGACATCGGCATGGCGACGCTGTCGGCCGCGGCCGAGCGAGACGAGAACGTGATCTACATCTGCTACGACAACGAGATCTACGGCAACACCGGCGGCCAGCGCAGCGGCGCCACCCCCGAAGGCGTCCGCACCGCCACCACCGCGGCCGGCAAGAAGGAAGAAAAGAAAGACATCATGGCCATCATGGCCGCCCACCGCGTGCCTTATGCCGCCACGCTTTCCATCGCCCACCGGGAGGACTTCCTGCGGAAGATCCACGTCGCCCGCGACATGAAGGGCTTCCGCTTTCTGCTCATGCTCTCGCCCTGCCCGACCGGCTGGAAGTCCGAGCCGGAGGAGAGCATCGAGTTGATCCGCTCCGCCGTGCATTGCGGCCTGTTCCCGGTCTACGAAGTCTTCGACGGCGCCCGCTACCGCATCAACGTCCGCCCCGACGGCGCCCCCATCGCCGAGTACACCACCCGCCAGCGCCGCTACACCTCCGCCACCGTCGATCCCAAGCACCTGGAAGGCTACGTCCAGCGCCAATGGCACAAGCTGGACGCCCTGGCGAAGCTGTTTCCGGCGGATTGACCAAACGTCAGTACGTCAGTTCACGGCGGTAGTAGCGGATAGCGAATCGCGAGCCCAATCGACCACGCCCGTAGGCGGGTTCCTCCAGGAGACAGCGATTATCAAAGTGTTCTTTGCACCGGGGACCCGGTTCGTGCTACAATCGGCATCCGCTGGGCGGGCCTCGCCTGATGTGTCCGCCCGCCGCAACGGCACGCGGAGCCTCGGGCGATGAGACGAAACTCCCAACCGGTTGATCGACGTAGCACGAACCGTCCCGCGATTGTGGCGACGGTCGTGGCAGGCATCGCGCTTTCACCACTTTACGCCCAGCAGCGCCCGCAGATCGCATGGATGGCGGGCGGACACGCACATGGAGCGTTGGAGGCCACGGTCTCGCGGGACGGCAAGTGGATCGCGACGGCCAGCGGCGACGGGACGGCGAAGCTGTGGCGGACCTCCGACGGCCGGTTGGTGCGCACGCTGGAGGAGCACACGCGTGGCGTTGCAAGCGTCGCCATCAATCCCGACGGCACGCTGCTCGCCTCCGCCAGTGAAGACAAGATGGTCAAACTCTGGAGCCTCCCCGACGGCGCGCTGGTTCGTACGATCCCCGCCCACACCGAAACCGTGAGGTCGGTGGCCTTCGCGCCCGACGGAAGCGTGCTGGCCTCCACGGGTGACGACACGTACCTCCGTGTCTGGCGCGTGTCGGATGGGAGCCTGGTCTGGGAACTGCGGCTCTTCGCGCTGTACCTGAACTGCGTGGCGTTCTCGCCCGACGGACAGACCGTGGCGACCGCGGGTGGCAACATCGATAACAGGATCAAGCTGTTTCGGGCGTCCGACGGGGAGCTGCTGCGGACCATGAGCGGGCACACCGATTCGATCCTGTCGATCGCGTTCGCGCCGGACGGCCGGATCCTGGCATCGGGCGGCCTGGACCGGACGGTACGGCTCTGGCGCGTTTCCAACGGGGAGCTTCTGCGCACCACGACCGACTATCCGGATTACGTGGGCGCCGTAGCTTTTTCTCCCGACGGCAGGACGCTCGCCTCCGCGTACCGAGGCGCCATCAAGCTCCGTCGCGTCCGAAATGATGAAGTCGTGTGGTCCGGGCGCACCGATCGTGGGACGAACTCGCTCGCCTTCACGCCGGACGGCAAGGCGCTGATGAGCGCGTCCTCCGACGATGATCGTATGATCAGACTGTGGCGCGCCCGCGACGGGCATCCGATCTGGGAAACGGACGGGCATACGGACTATGTGTACGGCGCCGACATGTCGCCGGATGGCCAGATCGTCGTGTCATCCGGCAGTTTCGGTTATGTGCTCCACGTCCGTCGAGCGGCTGACGGCGGGCTGGTGCGGTCGATCGGACGCCTGGGCGGCGTGAGCTATAGCGTCGTGGTTTCGCCAGACAGCGCCCACGCGGCCGTGGGAACGTCCGACGGGACCGTGGAGGTGTGGCGGCTTGCGGACGGCAGCCGGATCCGCACCCTGGCGGGTCACAACGATCTGGTTTTTGCCGTCGCCTATTCGCCCAACGGCGAGTTTCTCGCGTCAGGCGCAGCCGACGGCGAGGTGATTCTGTGGCGTGCGTCAAACGGCGAACTCGTGCGCCGGCATGCCGCCCACACGGACACCGTGCGAAGTGTGACGTTCTCGCCGGACGGACAGACTCTGGCGACGGGCGGTCAGGACCGGGCATGCCGATTGTGGGCGGTGTCCGATGGGCGCCTCATACGAACCCTGTATGGCCAGACCAACGCCGTCTACTCGCTGGATTACACGCCGGACGGACGGGTGCTGGCCGTCGGCAGCTACGACGTCCACCTGTTCGATCCGGCGACTGGTGAGCAGTTACGCCGGCTGACCGGCCCGGTGGACTTCGTACGGGGGCTCGCGTTCACACCCGACGGGGGGACGCTCATCTCGGCCACCCAGAGCTACGACAGCTTCGGCGTGGCCGACATCAGGTTGTGGCGCATGCCCGACGGCGAACTGATTGCGGCGTACCTCGAGGAAACGGGCCATGGTGTCTTCGGGTTGCAGACATCGCCCGGCGGAAACCTGTTCGCCTACGGTCGTCTGGATGCGACTGTCGTCATGGCGGTCAATCCGTTTGCCGTCCAGCCGGATTGCGGTCCGCAGGCGAGGTTGACGGCGCGGTGCCGTCGAGGCGGCGCCCGCGTGGTGGCGACCGTACACAAGGCCACGCCCGACACTCCGATCCTCGTCACCATCGACGGTGGGCAGCCGGTCGAACAGATGACCGACGGGGACGGAAAGCTCAGGGTGAAGTATCGCGATCAGGCCAGGACGCCCCACGTCGTTCGTGCCTGTTCGCTTGAGTCCGGCTGCTGACGCGGCGAGCGCCGCTCCGCGACAGCGTCCGCACCGCGCGCATCATGTCATTGTGCCGTCGCGCGGCTCACCCCCGTTACCCGCGCTGACTGTTCGGCGAATGCCGCGCTCCCAACTCCAAGCGTGCAGCCTCAAGTGTGCAAGGTGCACTACAGATTCGCCGCCCGATAACCCGCGCGCTGACTGTAACCGCCTGCCAGATATGACGACATACGAATGCGGGGCGATTCGCGCCGCAGCGCCGGACCCGACACCTCCGATCTTGGGTATCCCGGCGACGCGCCATAGGTGAAGCACGTCCAGCCCCGCGGGGAAGAACACGCGCCGTTGTTAGAGTTCCGGGGTTGGATGGACCGCGCTCCAAACAACCCGGGCCGGCCGATCACGTCCCTCCAGGGAGAGCAACATGAGGCGCTTCACTGTCCACGCGTGCGCGTCCGTTCTATTCTATGGATCCGGCGCCGTCGCCGCCTGCCTTCAAACCGGTCAGACCGACCCTCAGGATCACTGGTGTTACACTCCTCCCTATGAAATGCAGAACAATCTGTTCGACTGCCTCGCCAACGCGGGAGAAGTGAACCAGTCCATCCACACCTGCTGCACGGAAATTCACGGTAAATACAGCCTTCCCTGGTGGACCTGCGTGCTGAGGGGCGCCAACGCCGTCATGTTCATGCGCGAGCGCATCTGCTGCAAGTCCTGCAACAACTGCCCGCCGGAGGGAGCCGACTGCGACCCCAGCCTGTTCGAGCGGTGCCAGACGCCCGAGTTCGCTCCCTTCGTCTATACCGGGGCGTCCGAGTGCCGGGCCGTGGCTGCCACCATCAAAGAGATCGAAGCAGCGTGCTGCTCCGACGTGTGGGATGACCCGCAGGCACGCGCCGTCTGCAAGAGCGGCGCACGCAGGATCAAGGCCGACAGGTTTGAGGCCTGCAAGAGGGCGCACGGCCGTCGCTGATTGAGCGTGTGCGATTATGCGCCGACGGCGAGCCTCGGGCCTCAAGTCCGCGCGGATTCTACGGCGGAGAGGATCGTCCGGGCGGGAAGCGTAAGCGATCGGACACGTCCGCGCGGGCTTCAAGCCACGCGGCTCGCTCAGAAGAGCGGTCGGGGGGCAGCCTCGCCGATCATCGCTGGCCGCTGGCCCTGCGGGGCATAGAATGGCCCGCCGATGATGCGCACCGAGCGAGCCTGGTCCACGGCCCTGTCGATCGTCGCTGCCGCGGCGGTGATCAGCGGTTGCGTTCAACCAACCGGCGACCGGGTCGAAGCACAGGCCGCCCGGCTGGCGGCGCGATACCCTGCTCTGGCGGGCGGGCGATACGCCGTGATCGCGGACTTCGAGGATCCGCGTCACGCGACGATGTTCGACGTCGAGAACGTCTCCGGCTACGCGACCTGGTCGATCGCCTCCGGCGGCGGCATCCGCCAGACCGGTCGGAACGCGCTCCGGGTGACGCTGGCCGGCCCGTCCGACGCCCTCCGTGCCGGGGCGGTCGATTCCGAGGCATGGTTTCTGAAGCGCGACTGGCGCGACTATGACACGCTGTACACGAGCGTGTTCATGCCGAGCGCTCCGGCCTCCCGGTTGAGACTGACGCTCACTTCAGGCACGGGAGCGGTGCTGCGTCAGACCCACCTCGACTGTGCCCTCGCTCAGGGTTGGAACCAGCTCGCCATCGACCTGTGGGAGCCGGGCGAGTCGATAGACCTCGACGACGTCCGGCAGATGTCATGGAGCCTGCCCGCGGCCACGTCGCCGGTGGAATGGCGGCTCGACGACCTGATCCTGACGCGCGACCGGCAGACGCTGCTGGGCGACGCGAACGGACCGGCGGGGCGGATGTACGTCCTGCGCGAGGGCCGCCGCTGGCGGATCGGCGCGGCCGGGCGCTTCGAGGTGACCATCCATCGCGGGCAGGTGGTCGAATGGTTCGACCTGGCCGCCGACCCGGCCCGGCTGGACAACCTGGTCGAGGATACCGTCCTGGGACCGACGCCGTTGCACCATCGTCGTACCGGACACGAGTCAGGCGCCGATCCCGCAGCTTCCATGACGGAACGCGTTGCCATCGCCCCCCCCGGCTCCCCCCCGGCCGACATCCATCCGGTTTCAGACGGGCAGGTCGCGCAACTCGAAGGCGTGTCATCGCGACAGCGGCTGGTCAGCGCGTCGCCGGTGCGGGTGGTGCTCGAAGTGACGTGGCTCCAGCAGCCTTCTCCAGCGCCGGACCGCGCCGGGGCGTCACCGAGCGCCGCCCGGCGCGTGCTCGAGCAGCAGCAGTGGGTGATCTATGCCAGTGGCGACGTGTTCGTCACGCCGATGGGCGCCCCGCAGGCAGATGCGCAACCGGGCGAGGCCGGGCGACGGCACTACGCCTTCTGCGTCGCCAGGGCCGGCGCGTGGCGGGTCGACCCTTCCGGCCGGTTCGGCGAATACCGTCCGCTCGACTCGCCCAAGACCCGTCTGGCGGTAACGACTCTCGGTGGACAGGCCAAGTTCGGCGCAGGGGACGCGTCGGCCACGGGCCAGGTGACCGTCGATATCGAAGGAAGCCCCACGTTCGTGCTCGGCCTGGCCGGCCGCGACGCTGCGGCGTGGTCGGCGACGCTTCGCGCACCGCCGCGGCTGGACGTGGCGGTCGGCCGCGTCATCACTGCCGCCGCGAGCGAACCGGACGCAACGATGGGCGCCTTCGACCGGCGGATCGGCGCGTATCGCCTGCGTCCGGAAGGCGGCCTGCTGCGTTTTCACTTCAACTGCGGCCCGATGCCGCACCATGCCTTCGAGATCGACGCTCCAGCGGACGTGACGGCGAGTGTCTACGTCGACCACGTACTGCACGAGTCGGTCGTTCGAGAGGCCGATGGCCGACTGGTCTTCCTGGTGGAAGCCGCGCCATCACAGCGTCCGCTGATCGAGGCGATCCTCCACGTCATACGCCCCGTCGGCCAAGCCACAACCACAAAAGAAGGCCGCCCGTCTGGCATCGACGGGCGGCCCTGAGTCCGGATCGGCATGGGACGTCAGTCGCAGCGCGTGCGCGCGGCCACGTCGCAGCCGATCACCTCGACGGTGTGATCACCGCCGGAAACATCATCGAACCGGGTCTTAGCCTTGCCCTTGTTGTTGACCAGGCCGGATTGGTCCGTGTCCGGGTCGCCGTCCAACCGGAAGGTGACCTCTTCGCCGGGAAGGGCCTTCTTGACGGCCGCAGTGATGCGAAAGGCCTCGCGCTGGGGCTTGCACCGGGCCTTGAGTTTCTCCTTACCGGTACACTTCACGCCTCCCGCGCCGGCCTCGATGGGCGTATTCGGCTCCGACTCATATCCCCACGCCAGCGCTTTGAGCTGCGCCGCTCGCGGGTCGGTCATTTCCGCATGGATGTAGCCGTAGTGTACCTGCCCGTTGAGCCGGAACTGAACGCCGGCATAAGCGATGGCGCCCAGCGGACCCCAGTCGTTCTCGTAGCAGCACTGGCTGCGGTACATGCTGAAGGTCGAGCGGTCGCCCCAGGCGCTGTCCGGGCCGATGAGCGTCCCGCCCTTCAGGCCGTCGAGCGTGCCGCCGTAGCCGTCCGCCTGCACCCAGCGAGCGCCGTCGATGCCCGATCCCCCAGCGTACATGTAGTTGCCCGCTTTTTCGGGATCGTTGCAGACCCCGTAGTAATACCACTGGGAGAAACTGGTCGGGCCGCGCTGCCCGGTCTGCTGGTCGGCGGGCTTGGTGATGTCCAGCCACACGTGGCCGTCGCACTCCTGCGGGCGCCACTCGAACTCGCCGCTGTTCTCGAAGCGGACGACTTCGGCATAGGCGTGGGTCCCCCCAGCCAGCGCCGCGGCTGCGGCCAGAGCCTTGCCTCCCTTGTCGACGCCGGTTGCCACCGCGTCGCGTCCGGCTCGCTTCTGACGGCGTTTCGGCACGGGGTCGCTCCTTTCGCTCTGGGTCGAGCCATCATGATAGCGAATCGCCGCGGGTCTTTCAAGGCGGCGGCACCGTTGCACGCTCCCGGCACGTTCGCGAGGGCCTGGCCCTGGCCGCCGCGAGTGACGTTCCCGTGCTGCGATGTACCCCGCTGCCCGTACCAGCGTTGATACCGCATTCCTGCTCGCCGCCAGAGCCTGAATTCGTCAAGCGTTTCCTCCTCTGCGCCCGATGCTCCGGGATACGACTCGTTCAGGGAGGATCCCGAATGCGCCGGACAGGATGTCACCTCCGAACCGCGACCGTCAGGAAGCGGCTCACACGCAGCACCGTGCTCGTGCAGCATTCCGATGCCGAAGCCAGAACGAGCCGCTTCCTTCCGGGCGCGGTTCCGATTCGGCGCCGCACATGGCGGCTTGGCCGCGTGCTCATCCTCGCAACCGAACTGGCCGTCGTCATGAGCGCATCGACCGCGCTCGCCGACGACTCGCCGCTCGGCTCCGAATCGGGTACTGCAGCGGACGCCACCGCGCCGAGCGTCGCGCTGGTACGGGCGCGGGCGTTCGAGATCGACTATGACGTGAACCCGGAAGCCTTGCCGCTCTCGTCGGTGGAGCTGTGGTATCGCGCCGGGACGCAGAGAGCCTGGCGCCGTTATGGTCTCGACGAAGACCGTCAGCCGCCGTTCGGGTTCATCGCGGAGCAGGAAGGTCCGTGCGCTTTCTTCCTGATCGTCGCCAACGCGGCCGGACCGTCCAGCCGAGCGCCCACGCCGGACTCGCGCCCGCACTGCAACGTGTTCGTCGATTTCACCCCGCCGATCGTGCAACTGCACGAAGCCTTGGCGACATCGGCCCTGGGACGCCGGGTGGTCAAGCTCACCTGGTCGGCCGTGGACGCCCACCTTCCGCCGCGCCCGGTGACGCTCCGCTTCAGGCTGCCTCCGGAAGAGACGTGGCGGCCGGCCGAGGACCTGCCGCTCTCGAACTCGGGCCGATTCGACTGGCCCGTGCCCGACGGCGTCACCGGCGCGATCGAGCTGCGCCTCACCGTGACCGACCGAGCCGGCAACGAAGCGGAGGCGATCAGCCCGCGGCTGGAGCTGGCCGCGCCGCGCTCCGCCCGGCCTGAATCGAAATCTATCCCGAAGATCGACAGACCTGCTGCGGCGCTTGCGACCGGCGACCCGGTCGAGGACGCCCGGCGGGCAGAGCGCCAGGTTGCGTCGGCCCGACTGGCGCTGAAGCAGGGCGATCTGAGTGCCGCCATCGCGGACCTGCGCAGCGCCGTGTCCCTTCGCCCGGCCGACGCCGAGCTGCTGGCGGAACTGGCGTCGGTGCTGGACGCGATGGAAGAGAAGGAAGCGGCCCTGGAAGCGTACGAGCTGGCGCTCAAGCAGAGCCCGACGCTGCGCTCGGCGCTGATCGGGGCAGCCGAGATCTACGTCGGTCAGCACCGTTTCGCCGACGCGACGACCTACCTGGGCCGGATCGTCCGGCATAACCCGCACGATGCCGAAGCGCTGATGCACCTGGGCGACGTGGCGATCTACCAGGGGGACGAGATCCTCGCCCGCGAGCACTATCGCCGGGCGCTGGGCGTGCAGCCCAGGGACGCGGCCGTGACGGCCGCGCTGCAGATGCGGCTGGAGAACATGGCGGCGCTGAGCCGCAGCTATGTCCGGCCGGGCTCGTAACGAAGTTAGAAGGTTGGATGGTTGCAGGTTGCAGGTTGAAGGGTTGCAGGTTGCAGGTTGGGAGGTTGCGGGTTGAAGGGTTGCAGGTTGCAGGTTGAAGGGTTGCAGGTTGAAAGGTCGAAGGTTGGCAGGTTGAAGGTCGGAAGGTTGACGGTTGAAGATGTGGCTCGGCTCTTGCCTCCCTGCCTGCGTCCCTGATCTCCCCCGGTCGAGAGGTCCGGCATTGACAGTCGCGTCGAAGGCGGCATCTTGGCGACCGGGCCGCGTCGCGTGGTGCGGCGGCCCGCGGATACGCGACGCGAGTAGATCATTCATGCCCATGCCGACTCCCGCACGAAACATGGCGGCCGTCTACGCGATCTACGGCAAGGAGCCGTTTCTCCGGCGGCAGGCGCTGCGCAACCTGCTCCGATCCGCCGAACGTGCGGAAGCGGACGTGCAGCAGACGACCTTCGACGGCGAGTTCGCCGTACTGTCCGACGTGCTCGACGAAGTGCGCACCTATTCGCTGCTGGGCGGACGGCGGGTGGTGATCGTCGATGACGCCGGCGACTTCATCACCCGGTACCGTCCGTCGCTGGAAAAGTACTGCCAATCGCCCGCCGAAAGCGGCACGCTCGTGCTGCTGGTCGAGACCTTCCCGAAGACCACCAAGCTCTACAAGATCATCAGCAGCGCCGGCCAGGTCGTCGAGTGCGTGGCGCCGCAAGGACGGGCCGTGCCCGGCTGGCTGGTGCGGCAGTGCAACGAAGCCTATGGCAAGACGCTGGCGATGGACGCGGCCGTGCGGCTCCGCGAGTTGACCTCCGATTCCCTGGGTGAGCTGGACTGCGAGCTGGCCAAGCTGGCGGTCTACGTCGGCGACCGGCCGCGCATCGAACGCCGCGACGTGGACGCGCTGGTCGCGGACTATCACGAGGAAAACGTCTTCGCGCTGCTGGACGCCATGAACGCCGGCCACGCGCAGGCGGCGATCGAGCGTTGGCGGCAGGTGCTGGCCACCGACCGGGCGGCGCAGGGACGTTCGATCGCCGGCCTGGCGTGGGGCGTGCGGCAGCAGTTGAATCAACGGCTCGACCCGGCCACCAGGCGCGCGCTCGAGCGGCGCCTGGCGGACCTGCTCGACGCCGACGTGAACGTCAAGACGAGTGCGTCGGACATCGGCGCGGCGATCGAGAAGTGGATCGTCCGCCATTCGGCGAGGTGAGTGGCGGAATGACGAATGGCGAATGGCGAACGGCGAACGGCGAACGGCGAATGACGAATGGCAAATGGCGAATAACGAATGACGAATGGCGAATGACGATAACCGCCTGACGAATAGCGAATAACGGATGACGGTGACGAATAGCGGATAATGAATAGCGCTGAGGAATGGTCAATGAAAAATCGCGAATGATGACTCCGCGCCGTGGCGGGCAGGACAATGAAAGGAGCGAGTTTCACCGGCAACGCCGCTTCGCCCGGAGGGCGCACGATCGTAGCCAGGGGCTTCAGCCCCTGGGAAGCGGATCTCTTTTGTTCTGCCGCCCGGAGGGCGGACGAGGCATACGTGTGCGCGGCGCTTCCGCCCTCCACGCGTGGAGGATGCGACCGCCGTCCGGAACACCCATTGCTACGGGAATCGACCGTACGCGACTCCTTCTCGCATTCCTATGAACTGAATCCGGCCCACAACGTGGACCCACGATAACGAGGCGATCTGCCATGATCGGAAACAAGGACGTTTCTTTGCGACCCGCCGTCTGGATGGTAGCCGTTTTGATCCTCCCCGTCTGCGGCTGCGGGGACGGCTTTTCGACCCGCTGGCCCGATGGCCGGCAGTCCGCCCGGACGGTCCCGCCCACGCCCGCCGCACCGCCCGAACTCGCGGGCGGCGACCCATTGCCCCCCCCCGACACCCTGGCGGAGGTGGAGGCGTTCCTCGAGCGACTCCAACACCTGCGCGCGGCGACGGCCCCGGCGGTCGAGGCCCCTCCGGCGGGTGAGATCCGGCCCGACCCGGCAGCCCCTTCTCCCGCCACGGGTCCGACGCAAGTGACCCACGCCGCACGCGCGAACGATGGCCATCGGCACGCCACAATCGCGGACGCACCGGCGACGTCCAACACCAGCGCGTCCATCGAAGAGCCCGACGCGGCCGCAGCGCCTGTTTCCGTCCCGCCCGTCGTCCGCTTCGTCGGCGTCGTCTCCGCTTCACCGACGACTCGCGACGGCGGTGAAGTTCCCGCGTCGGGTGCGAACATGGCCGCGGCCGCCGTGGCGGAGGAACGGTCGTTCACGCTGGAGGAATACGCCAGGGCGCTGGAAGACGGCCGCCTCGGCCTGACCGAAACGGAGAACGCCTGGCGGCGCATGCTGCTCGGCATGGTGGTCGGCGCTGATGGTTCTCCGTCAACGGCGTCCACCCCGATGATGAACCGGGAGGTCTTCGACGCCTTCGCCGATCTGGCCGGCCATCTCCACCGCGCCCTGACCGATCCGCTGGGCCGATGGGACGATGCACTGGCCGCTTCCGCGGCGATGCACCACGCCGTGTCCGCCGCCGCCGACCTGCGGATCCCCACTCTCCTGCTGTGCCGCGAGGTCCGCTCGTTCGGCAACTACGAAGCCATGCCCGCGGACCGGTTCCTGGCCGGTCAGTCGAACCGCACCATCGTCTACTGCGAAGTCGAGAACTTCGTGAGCCGCCTGAACGACAACGGCCTCTACGAGACGACGCTGGCCACCCGCGTCGAGTTGTTCGACGCCGTCAGCGGCGCGTCGGTCTGGTCGCAGGAGCAGCCTGCAATCGTGGACGCCTGCCGTCGTCGCCGCACGGATTTCTTCGTCGCCCAGCGGGCCGTGCTGCCGGCGACGCTGGCCGAGGGCCGCTACGTGCTCAAGATGACGGTCGAGGACACGCTCGCGGGCCGAGTCAGCGAGCAGACTCTGGATCTGGAGATCCGCAGCCCCGCGTCGCTGGCGGCCGGCGGTTGAAGGCGGCCGACGGTTGACCCTGCCGCCGACGGCCCCTTATCTTCCACCGCATGGCGATCCGCTTCAGTTGTCCCGGTTGCAAGCAGCCGCTCGAAGTCGATGACGAATGGGCCGGCAAGCTCGTGGCATGCCCGTTCTGCCGCAATACCGTCACCGCGCCGGAGGAATCCACCCTCACCGCCGACTCGGATGTGCCGATGGCGACGCCGCTTGCCCGCGATGGCTTGGGACATACGTACGCCGGGGCGCTGGCCGCGGAACACGGGGCGACGGAAAACGAGTGGACCGGGGGCGGGCAGCACCGACTTCCGCCCCTTCCTCGAACGATCGGGGCCGACGCCCCCAATGCGTTGGCGACCATTGCGTTGGTCAGCATCATCCTGGCGATGGGATGTACGATCGGTGTAAAGGTACTGATGGCCGTCCACATGGAGGAAATTCTCGGCGTTGCGCCGGACCAGGATATCACGGTGCAGGAAGCGATGCGTCGCTCGCAGGAGTACTTCTCCACCTTTCCTCCACCCGGCTGGGTCATCGGAGTGTTCTTGCTGATGGGTGCGGCCGGGCTGTGCTGGCTCGTGGCCGTAATCGTCGGGTGCATTGCCCTGAGCCGTCCCGGGCGGCGGACCCGTGCCATCGTGGCACTCTCCGGCTGCGGGCTGGTGCCGATCGTCATGTGCTGCTTACCGCCAGGCTGACCGTTGTCGCAGCGCAACCGCCGGGCGTAGCAAGTGTCGGTTGACGATTAACGAATGCAGGGAGAGCGCCTGTCAGGTCCTGTTGCCAGACTGAGCCGTCCGCGGCCCATGGGCCCCGGCCCCACGGGCACCGTAACGACCTTCGGGTCGCCACCCGCGCGCGTTCGGCTTCGCAACCACAGGATCAACGCTCTGCGACGCCCGTATCGTCCAAACGTGTGCGTCGAGGACGACGCTCGATCCGCTGCCGCACTGACTGTCTATGCCCCGTGACCGAGTCATCTCCAGCCAGCGCCGCACGGACGACGAGCCCGTCGACTTCGCTTTGCGCCCGCGAACGCTCGCCGAGATCGTCGGTCAGCGGGCGCTGGTCGAGAAGCTCAACATCGCCATGTCGGCGGCCGCCCAGCGCCGCGAGCCGCTCGAACACATCCTGCTCGACGGCCCGCCGGGGCTGGGGAAGACCACGCTGGCCTTCGTCATCGCCAACGAAATGACACAGAAGCCGCCCCGGATCACCTCCGGCCCTTCCATAGCGAAGCAGGCCGACCTGATGGCGCTGCTCACCAACCTGGAAGCGGGCGAAATCCTGTTCATCGACGAGATTCACCGTCTGCCCAAGATCGTCGAGGAGTGCCTGTACACGGCGATGGAGGACTTCCGCGTCGACTTCACCATCGAGGGGGGACTGGGCGGCCGGGTCGTGAACTTCCGCCTGAAGCGCTTCACGCTGATCGGCGCGACCACCCGCGCCGGCCTGCTGACCGGCGCGCTGCGCGACCGCTTCGGCCACCGCTTCCACCTCGATTTCTACAACACCGATGAGCTTTCCACTATCGTGCAACGATCGGCCTCGCGGCTGGACGTGAAGTGGACCGGCGAGGCGCTGCAGACGATCGCCACCCGCAGCCGCGGCACGCCCCGCGTCGCCAACCGCCTGCTGAAGCGCGTGCGCGACTATGCCCAGGTGCGCGGCGACGGCCTCATCACGCCCGATGCGTCCGAGCGGGCGCTGGAGATTCAACAGGTCGATCAACTGGGTCTGGATGAACTCGACCGGCACTACCTGTCGACACTGATCCGCGTGTACCAGGGCGGCCCGGCCGGCATCGACGCGCTGGCCGCGACCATGGGCCAGGAGCGCGACACGCTGGAGGACGTCGTCGAGCCGTACCTGCTCCAGATCGGCTTCGTCATCCGCACCCGCCAGGGCCGCCAGGCCACCCGCGAGGCCTACGACCACCTGGGAATCCCGCGCCCGGCCGTCATCCCCGCGGTCGAGGACGGTGCCACCCTGTTCTGACCGCCAACGCCTCGCAACGGCGAATCCGCGCCCCGCCCTCCTCGGAGCCCCGCCATTCATGGCGGGAGGGTTTCCGTGCCCGGCCATTCATGGCCGAGTTCCGCGTCGCATCGTCGGCATCCACCGCGAAACCGTGGGGTATTGACATCATTTATCCGGACTTGAGTGTGCCCCTGGCGCGTCCCATAAACGGAATAACCAGAAAACTTTGCCCTGTTCCACATCGAACCGGTATAATGGCCGCGTCGCGCCGCCCGGTCACCGGATTGGTGCTGCAGCGGATCGAGGCCGCGCCGTCACAGACGGTCGAGGGGACCGACATCGGCTCGCGCCCCCGCGGCCGGCGGCTTCATGGGAAGCAGCGCTCGCGCCGCCGGGTGCGCGAGAGGCGAGCCGGTCCGCGCGGATCGTGGAGTCCTGCATGTCAACGCTTGTTCACACCGCACCGCCAGCCCGGAAGTACCGCACGCCGGACGTGGTCAAGCGTTACCTCGACTATCTGTTCCTCGAGTGCGGACTGGCCGGCAACACCATCACCGCCTACCAGCGCGACCTGGTGGACTTCTGGGAGACGCTGATCGAGTCGGGCGTGGACCTGCGCGAGCTGTCCATCAGCGACGTGCGGGACCATCTGATCGCGCTGCAGCGGCGGGGGCTGGCCGTTTCCAGCATCGCCCGTCACCTGGCCGCGATCAAGATGTTCGTCCGCTACCTGTTCGCGGAGCGCGTGATCCGCCATGACCTGGCCTCCCTGCTGGAGACGCCCAAGCGCTGGCAGCGCATCCCGGACGTGCTGCACTACGAGCAGGTCGAGGCGCTGCTGACCGCGCCCGATGCCAGCGACGAGTACCACCTGCGCGACCGGGCCTTGCTGGAGCTGCTGTATGCCACCGGCCTGCGGGCGACCGAGGTCTCCGAACTGCCCGTCGCGAACGTAAACCTCAAGGTGGGCTACCTGCGCTGCATCGGAAAGGGGCGCAAGGAGCGGATCGTGCCCATCGGGCGCAAGGCCATCGCGGCCGTCGATGCCTACCTGGAGGACCTGCGGCCGCAGTTGCTCGGCTCGCGCTACACCGAGGCCCTGTTTCTCTCGCGGACTGGGCGTCCGCTGGACCGCTCGAACATCTGGCGCATCGTCCGCAAGTACGCCCTCGTCGCCGGCATCGAGCGGCACGTCTCCCCGCACACCCTGCGCCACTGCTTCGCCACCCACCTGCTGACCGGCGGCGCGGACCTGCGGGTGGTGCAGGAACTGCTCGGCCACGCCGACGTGACCACCACCGAGATCTACACCCACGTGGATCCCACGCATCTGAAGCGCGTCCACAAGAACTGCCACCCGCGCCCGTAGCGGACTGTGCCACCGGCGCTCCCCCGCGAAGCGCCCCGTCCCCCCTCAGAGCCCCGCCTTTCAAGGCGGGCGGATCCGCGCGAGCGCGCCCGCCGTCCCCCGAGCCCCGCCTTTCAAGGCGGGAGTGATCGGGGCACTGCAC
>QZJT01000117.1 GCA_003597935.1 Phycisphaerales bacterium
CCCGCAGCGCCGCAGCGCCGCAGCGCCGCAGCGCCGCAGCCCCGCAGACCGGGAGCCCCGCAGACCCGCACACTGGGAGCCCCACAACACACGGCACGCGCGCTACTGGCGGGACGTGTGCTTTCGACCGACTTCCGCGCGGGCTGACCCGCCTGCCGGCAGGCAGGAGCCCGCGGCTCGCTGCTGGAATTCCGCGGCTCGCTTCCTGCGCTTTGGCTCGATCCCCAGCGTGCCTTGTCTCGCGCGTGCGTTCCGGCGTGGATGCCTACTGGCACGGAACATCCCGCGCGACTGGCTACTCAGACAAGACATCCCGCATGCATGGCTACTCGCACGAAACGACCCGCGAGATGGTGGGGCAGTTCAGAAGGAGGATGGTATGTTCTCCGGGTTCTTGGTGCTTGTAGCGGGCCTTCGCGCGGCCGCGGCCGTCGATGAGCAGCGGGCGGTGGTCGCCGTTGTTGGTCAGGGTCAACTCTGTGCCCTCGGCCAAGCGTGTCCGGACCTTGGCGACGATCTTGCCCTCACCCCCACGTCCCGCGCCGCATCGGGCCTTGAGCCTGCGGACGGCGTCGCAGTCGATCTTGGGTTCGTCGGGGATCCCGAAGCGCACAAAGTCGAACGCCGACACGCTATCGACGCACGCCGCGCGGACACCCCAGATGATGAAGGAGTCGGCGGTCGGATATTGCTTCTCGGGGCGCTCCGCGACGCGGACCCTCCCGTCGATCGACCACTCGTACCAGTACTCTCCGTAGATGTCGACGCGAAATGTATGTACGACCGGCTCCAAGTCGAACCAGAACGGATATCGAACGTCAATCAAGAAGAGCGCCTGGTCTCGCGCCACGGTGGTGTGAAACCAGACGCCGCGTTGCCCAGCGGCGACGCAACTTACCGGGGCGACATCGAGAATCTCGGAGCGCGGGCCGTCCGTAATGACACTCCATTCGAGCATGAACCTCTGCGCGCCGGCGAACTCGACGAGGTCCCACCGGTAGAACTCGTCCTCGCCTTCGCAGCGTTCGGGAGCAACGACTTCGCAGCGGAATCGCAACCAACCGTTCGAGACCCATCGCTCGGGTGGAAAGAGGCGCTCAATGCGCGTCCAGCCCTCGGTTTCAGGAAAGGAGTCTCCCTCGAATGACACGATCTGCGCCGATCCGTGGGCTGCCACGGCCAGAACAAACGCCACGACCCTGCTGGTTCTGCTTGGCATGTTCGGAATCCTCCGTCGTCCGGACCATTCTTCGCGCGTGCGAAGTGTCCGTCAAGACCGGGATCCGACGCTTTCTGAAAGGACAAAGAATGTATCGGTTCTTCATTCTGATCGCCAGCACTACCCTGCTGTCACTGCCAGCGCTGACGGCAGTCGCCCAACCGCCCCCAAGCGATCCTGTGTGCAGCAACGGGGGCGAAGGCAAGCCCGAGATCTGCGTGAGGTTTGATAATCTCGAGAATGCGCCGCAGGTCGGCACCGACTTCGTCTTCGACTTCGACGACCCCGACAACCCGGGGATCGAATTCCGACGCGGCAGCGACGGCCAGATCTCCCGCGAGTGGCGGGTCTGGTCGTGGGACAACGACGAGGACCAGACGCCGAAGAGCATCGGGACGCTCACGGGCAACAACAGTTGGAACTTCGAGATGAAGATCCTCCAGCCCGACGGCGATCCGGGGGCGTACCACCTTAAGCACCTCGAACTCGGCGGCGACGTGATCGGCGACCACTGGTCGAAGGTGGAAGACGGGCAGATCACCGGGAACCTGGCCGGCGACATCAACGACCCGGCTACCTTCAAGCTCAAGCGCTACAACAGCGCCGGCGGCTACGCCCACGTCACCATCGCGGGCAGCGTGACCGAAAGCGCCAAGATCGAGCTGGGCCGCGGCGACGGCTTCACCGTCGAGGGCAGCGCCACCAGCCTGATCGGGTACGTCGACGTCGACATCACCGACGGCGGCATCCAGAACGGGAACTTCACCATCGAGGGGCTGGTCATCCGGATGACCGTCGATGTCGTCGGGTCCATCACCAACGGGGCGTTCCAGATCGGCGACTACGCCGATCAGATGTTCATGACCGTCGACGAGATGGGCGCCAGCGGACACATCAACATCACCTATCTGCAGGACTCGGAAGAGGTGACCTCCGGGACGATCACCATCAAGAGCGACCTGCCCGCCAGCGCCTCGATCTACGCGCCGGACCTCTACTACACCGGCACCATCAAGTTCGAGGCCGACGGGGGCGTGCGCAAGGACATCTACGGGAATCTGACCTTCGAGACTTTCGCCGGAACGATCGCGGGCGACGACCTCAGCGGCACGATCGACATCGAACGGGGGTTCTACGACCTCGGCGGGCCGGGCATGCTCGACCTGGACGGCTCGATGAGCGGGACGCTGAAGGTCAACAGCTCTCAGGGGAATTACTGGCTGGACACCGTCATCATCGACATTGACGGGAGCCTGACCAGCCAGGGCCAGATCATCGTCTACAAGGGAAGCAACGGCCGGTTCGACGAAGACGCCATGATCGACATCGGCGGCGACCTGGCCGGGACGGTGTTCATCGGCGGCGACTTCGCGCCGGGCGACAATGATGGCGACGTGGAACTCAACGTCGGCGGCGATCTGTCCGGGACGGCTTTCATCGGCGGCGACTTCGCCGGAGACGTCTCGATCGGCGACGATTTTTCCCACGGCGCCGAATTCACCGTCGGAACACCCGGTACGCCCACGGACGTGGCCGCCACCGCGTCGTTTACGGTGGCCAGCAACTTCCGCGCCGACTTGTGGGTCACCGGCGACGTCGTAGACGGGGCCGTGCTGGATCTCAACAAGCTGGGCGCCGACGGGCGGATTCTGATCGACGGCGAGTGCGACGGCGACATCCTGATCGCCAAGGGCACCGACGCCACGTCGCTGATCCGCATAACGGTGGGGCTGACCGACGACGGGTTGATCGTGATCAACAACAGCGAGGGCAACCACAACGCGGCCGGCGGAATCTACGTCGGCGTAACAACGATTTGCTGGGAATGCGAACTGCCGATCGTAAAGTACGACGGCGTGATCGACATTCTTAACGGCCCGTCGGGCGGCGGCGACCTGGACGGGTACGTCACCGTCGTCGGCTGCCACCTCACCGACGACCCACTTGAACTCTGCGTGTGCGGAAGCGTCAACGGCACGACCAGCATCACGCAGACCGATTGCGACCCGCAAGTGCCCGGCTTCACCTGTTCGGATAACCCGTGCAACTGACGGGAGGTGAGGACATGACGCCAACGACACGGCGGCACGGCGCCGCGCGTCGTGGTGTCACGTCCGGCATCGACGATCAATGTTAATCGACTCGCGCCGGCAGGCGCGGAGCGCAGACAACGGGGCGTTCGCGCGACGCTGATTTCCACGATCGACTGGCACGGGAAACCCGATGGCCGGCCGATCCGCAGCAGCGCGAACGCCTCCATTGCTGTTTGTAGCACACCGCCGGACTTTTTTCGACGCCCCACACGTGCCGCATGTCCATGTTGCACAAGCACGGAGCGTGACGGCATCGGCGGGAGTCCGGTGACAACCGCGGCCCGGCGTGGTGCAGGCTTTCAGCGCTTTCAGCCTGCTCCGGGAGGGCGCTGCCGGCTCAGGGGCGAAGACGCCGGCAGGATGCCTGCACGTGCTGTCAGGATGCCGACATCGCAACTCGCCCCCGTCGTGCGTCCCGCGCCGCGGCCCTCCAGGGCGAGTCTCCCGCGTGGCCGGGCCGTCGGCCCGCCGGTATCATCAAGGGGGCGAGGGAAGCGGTTTTTCGGTCTCCGGCGAGTTGGATCACCGATCATGGGGCTGGCGGTCACGTTTGTCAGCGGTCCGCGCCGCTCGGGCAAGAGCGCCGTCATTCGCGCCATGATCGACCGGCTGTGGAAGCACCCGCCCCACTACGTGCGACTGGTGCGGATCGGATCGGACAAGCGCCCGCCCAAGCTGCCGGTCAAGCTCCCGCCTGACCTGGGAGTCGCCAGCGCCCGCTGGCTGCGCTACGACGACGACCGGATCTATCACGTCCTGCCCGAAGCGCTGACGACCATCCACCGCTCGGATCGGTACGGCTCGGTCGTCATCGAGTCGGACGCCGATCCGGCCGTGCGGCACGCTTACCCCTACGATCACCGCGTGTTCGTCATGCCGATTCCGTCCACCGTCTCCGAGGTGTTCCGCACCGCGGAGGAGGCCGCCGCCGCTCTCCAGGAAGTGCTCAAGGACACCACCACGTTTGCATCGGAGATGTTCGGCCTGTGGGACGCAGGCGCGGGCGGCGACGGCAAGGACGGCAACGAGCGGGTGGACCTGACCGCCACCCAGTGGCGCGGCTTCCTCTACTCGCCGCTGGGCGAGGAACTGGCCACCCGCATCCAACTACAGCCGCCCTACCACGGGCTGGTCGAGGCGGACGTGGTGGTCGTCAACACGGCCGTCGGGTCCATTCCGGCAGAGGGGAACCCCTGTCTGGAGCGGGCCTCGTCGCTGCTGGGGCACATGCGCAAGCTCACCAGCCGGGGGGGGGAAATATTCGTCTGCGATCTGTACAACGAAAACGACGCCGTCGCCCGCCGGCTCCTCAAGGCCCTGCGCCCCATGTGCCGGGGGGGGAAGTGAAGAAGAGTTGGAAGGTTCAGAGGTTTGAAGGTTAAAGGTGGAAGATCGGATGTTGGAAGGTTGGAAGGTTAGAAAGTTAGAAGGTCGAAGGTTGCATGGCGAGCGGAACGGAAACCTGCACCACGGCGCCTCCGTCGGCCATGGCGGCCGCATCCGTGCTCGACCTCTTAACCTTCAACCTTCCAACCTCTCAACCTTCTAACCCGCCTCCAGCGTCTTGATCCGCCGGGCGATGCCTTCGTCTTCCGGGTACTTTGCGGCCGCCTCCCGCAGCGTCCGCAGTGCGTCCTCCGTTTGCCCCGCCGCCCGCAGCGCGATCGCCAGGCTGACGTAGGACTGCGGCCTGCCGTCCAGCTCGACCGCCAGGCGGCAATGGGTGACGGCGTCGTCGCCGCGGTCCGTCCGGCTCAGCAGCGCGGCGTAGTCGCGATGTGCGTCCGCCCGTTGTTCGTCGGTCACGGCCAGATCGAGCGCCAGAAGGTAGGACTCCTCAGCTTCCGCGTATCGGCCCACCTCGAACAGCCCGTTGGCCAGGAAGCGTCTGTAATCGGCGTCGGTCGGCGCCTCCTGGACCGCTTTTTGCAGTTCACGGATGGCCTCCGGACGCCGTCCTTCCAGGCGCCGGTAGAGCAGCGAGAGCTGATAGCGAATGACCGCCCGCTGGGCGTCGTAGGACTCCAGCGCCAGCGCCTTTCGCAGCAACTCCTCCGCCTCGCGCGCGTGCAGGCGGGCATCGGCGCTGATCAGTGACACGCCCAGGTTCTGATTCGCGACCGGGGACTTCGGCGCGTATCTGTACACGTGCCGCCACATCGAGACCGAATCGCGCCAGACTTCGATCTGCCGCTCGGTGACGACCGTACACGCCGCCCCCGCCGCCAGCGCCAGTCCGCCGGCCACGACGCGGCGTCCGATCGAGATCCCTGCGCCCGTCGATGCGTTTCCGCCACAGTCCGGTAGCGATGGCAGAGGCGACGATGCCCCGCCCGGCGGTCGAGTTGCCGCAGGTCCGTCGACGGCGACGCCGGCCGGCCTGCGCCCCGTGATCCACTCCGCCAGCAGCCACACCACCGCCAGATAAACGCCCACCATGGGCAGATACGCGAAGCGGTCCGCCATCGACTGCCGCCCCACCTGCACCAGGCCGATCATCGGCACCAGCGACCCGACGAAGATGAGCCATCCGACGATCAGGTACGGCCGGCGGCGCGCCTGGAGCGCCGCCAGCACCGTCACCACCAGCAGCAACGCCAGACAGGTCGGAAACGCCCACGCCGGATAGGGATCGGCCGCCAGCACCGGGTACGGATAGAACGGCGACAGGCCGGCGGGCCAGAAGGCGTGCAGCAGGTATCGCCCGTATCCGACGCAGGCGTTCATCAGCCGGGTCGCCGCGGGAATCAATCCGAAGCTGGTGGCCGCGCCTGCCGCCGATTGCGTGTGCAGCGTGATGACGCAGGACACGACCGAGAGAATCAGCAACGGGACCTTCTCGACCACCGCCCTGATGGAGAGCCGCCGCAACGGCCAACTGTCCAGCAGCAGCAGGATGAAGGGCGAGGTTACCGCCAGCGGCTTGCTCGCCAGGGCGCAGGCATGCGCCAGCCACACGAGCGCGTGCCGGCCGGCCGACCGCCGCCGGACGGCGGAGACGTGAGCGTGCAGGGTCAGCAGAATGAACAGCATGCACAGTATGTTCTTGCGCTCCGAGATCCACGCCACAGATTCGACATTGACCGGGTGTACGGCGAACAGGAGCCCCACCGCCGCGGCGCACCACGGACGGCCGGTAAGCCGTTGCAGCAGCAGCACCAGCAGCGCGACGTTGGCGGCGTGGATGAGGATGCTGGTGACGTGGTGACCGGCCGGCGCCTCGCGCCCGAAAAACGCCACGTCGAGTGCGTGCGACAGCCACGTCAGCGGGTGCCAGTTGCCCGCGTACGCTTCAGTGAAGGCCCAACGCACCGTTGCGAAGGACAGCGGTGCGATGTTGGGGTTGTTGAGCAGATAGGCCGGGTCATCGTAGACGAAGTCGCCGTGGATGGCGGGCAGATAGACGATCGCGGCGATGATCGCCAGCACCAGGGCCGACGGCAGCGCCGGCCGGGACGACGAAACGGGCGCATGCGACATCGGTTCGACGGCGGCGGCTCTCTTCACGGGCGGATTCTAAAGAAACGCCGCCGCGCGGGCAAAGCGGGCACGGACGCCGATCACCACGCCGCGAACGACCGGCCGGGAGGCTGTGATCCCTCACACGCCCTTCAGCGTCCCACCCGTGACCGGGTCGATCCAAAGCAGGTAACAATCGATGGCCCGCAGCCCATCGATACCCGCGGTGCCGATGGGCAACACTCCGGCGCGACTCTCGACGGCCCCGGCGCCGTGCTCCAGATTCGCTGCGGCGATGAGCGTGTGTGTTGAAGACGCGGCGGCGTAGCCGTACCCGCCCTGGCGATGGCGGTGGCACGCGGGGCTGAGGAAGACCCCCGACGCGGCGTGAGTCGCACCCGAGTGGCGCGCCAGAAACTGCGCCATCAGCGACCGGGCTTCGTGAGGGCTATCCGTTTTCAACGCCTTCGTGTCCGTCAACGCTGCTCCCGTCAGCGAGTTAGCAAGCTCGCCCCATGACAGCGGGACGTTTCGACCCGGAGGCCCGAGCGGCAGCCGGGCATCGATCGGGTCATCCCTCCACGAGGAGGCCAGGAAGACGTGTACCACGACTGCTGGCGTAGAACTCGACCCGGACCAGGTCGTGCGAATCAGCGCGGCATCGGCCAGCAGGCGCGCGTCCGGGGCGATCGTCGGCGGACCGGCGGACGCGAAGGGGCAGATCGCTCCCAGCAACGCCAACAGGATCGTCCACCCGCCATGTAGGGGCCAGTTGTTCATGGGAACGGCGGACAAGTACAAAGCCGGCGATGCACCCGGCTCAATCAGTGTAGCCGCGATTTCCGGCAAGCTCAAGGTACTCGCGGCCGCCTGAGCGCGTTTTCGGCCCTTATCTCGTCCGACTCGCCTGTGTTTCGGGACGGCCTCGGGTTCTCGATCCGGAGGCGTTCTCTCAGAGGGCACGGTCAGGCATCATGTTCCGCCGCCGTCCGATGGCGTTCGCTGCGGCCGCATTAAACACCACGGTGCATAAGTCTTCCCTGACGTCGCACCACAGACCTCGCTCACCGGCGGCACGATGACTCCACTGCTCTGGCGCACATCCATCGCCGGAGGCGGCAGTGTCTGGAACGATGGATCGTCTCGCGTGGGCGCAGCGGTCTTTGCCCGCACGTCCGCGGGCCTTCGGCGGGCCTTGCTCATGGTGATGATGACGACGCTGGCGATGATGACGCCGGCCGCGGCGACGACCCGCAGGGTCATCGGTTCGTGCGCCAGCGTCGCACCCAGGAGGATCGCCACGACGGGGTTGACGTAGGCGTACGTCGCGACTCGTGCGGGTGTCGTCACCCGCAACAGCCACGTGTAGGCGCTCAGCGCCAGAATCGAGCCGAAAAGGGACAGATAGGCGACCGACAGCCACGATCGCGTCGACACCCGCGCCAGGTCGAAGCGGCTCCACTCTCCCAGCGCGGTCGCCAGCACGAAGAAGGCGACGCCGGCGGCGATCATCTCCATCGCGGCCGCCAGAAACAGCGACTTCGGAAGTTCCGCCCGCCGTGAGTGCAGCGACCCCGTCGCCCAGAAGACGCACGCCGCCAGGAGCGCAATCGCGCCCCAAAAGTGGATCGGCTCACCGGCGACGCCCGAAGGCACCCGCAGGATGAGAACGCCGACCAATCCGAGGATCAGTCCTGCGACGATGCCGCCCGTCGGCCGCAATCCGCCGAAAGCGACCCAGTCGAGCAACACCATCCACAGGGGTACGGTGGCGATCATCAGGGCGGCCAGGCCGGAGGCCACGTGCTGCTCGGCCCACGTTACCAGGCCGTTTCCGCCCACCAGCATGAGGCACCCGACCACCGACGCCGACCGCCAGTGCCGCCAGGTCGGCCGCGCGCGGTCGCGGAGGCGACAGGCGCCGTAGAGCACGGCCCCGGCGGAGAGCATGCGAAGACCCGCCATCAGGAACGGCGGAATCGTCTCGATCGCAAAGCGGATCGCCAGATAGGTCGATCCCCACACGACGTAGACCGTCGCAAACGCCAACAGCAGCAGCAGCGTAGAGACCCGCGACTGGGAGCCCGCCGATCCGTCCATGGGAGTATCCTTTCATCCGCCGCCGAAGATCAGCCACACCGAAGCGCCGACTCCGCGCCTGCGTCAACGCGCCTGATTCCCTGCCGGGCGTGTCGCCCGGGATCGACGAGCGTAGCCTGCGGCCCTCCGTCGATCCGCCGGAAACCGAGCGCCGAATCCGGTCTTGACTGGGCGGCGATATTTTGTTACACTACAAATACATGTTAGAGACAGTACAAAATTATATCCGCGGCCGCGGTGCTGTCAACATCGCAGGCGGCATCGAACAGGCCGTTCGAGAGGGCAGGCTGATGTCCGGCCAGCGGCTCCCCACCGTCCGTGACCTGGCTGCCGCACTGCGGGTCAGCCCTACGACCGTGGCGGCGGCCTATCGCTCGCTGCAATCGCGCGGCGTGATTGTCTCCCAGGGGCGGCGCGGCACCCGCATCGCCCACCGCCCGGTGATGCAGACCGCCCGCACCGCTACGCCCCCCCCCAATGCCCGCATCCTGTGGGACGGCAATCCCGATCCGGCGCTGTTGCCCTCGATGCGGGCGGCGCTGGCCGCCATCGATCCTGCGCCGCGTCTGTATGGCGGCGAGCTTCACCACCAGCCGTTCATCGACCTGGTCGCGCGGCAGATGCACGAGTGCGGCGTGCAGGTGGGCGAGTTGTGCGTCGTCAACGGCGCCATGGACGGCATCGAGCGGGTGTTCGCCGAGCGGCTCAAGCCCGGCGACAAGGTCATCGTCGAGGACCCCGGCTTCAGAAACATCTACGAACTGGCCATGTCACGCGGGCTGCTGCTGGTGCCGGTATCGCTGGACGACGCCGGCATCCTGCCTGAGTCCCTGGAACGGGCCTGCGCCGGCGGCGCCGACGCACTGGTACTCATCCCGCGGGCGCAGAATCCAACCGGCGCGGCCATGACCGCCGAGCGCGCCGCCGAACTGTTGTCGATTCTCGATCGGTATCCTGACCTGCTGATCATCGAGGACGACCACGCCGGGTGGATCCTCGATTGCCCTTTGTACGGCCTGCACCAGGGCCGTCGGCGGTTCGCGCACATCCGCTCGCTGTCCAAGGCGTTCAATCCGGACTTCCGGCTGGCGGTCATGACGGGCGACGATCTGACCATGCGGCGCGTCCTCGATCGGCTGCTGGTCGGCGAGCGCTGGGTCAGCCACATCCTCCAACGTGCGGCCGCGGCGATGCTGTCCGACCCGGACGTGCTTCGATCGCTGCGCACGGCCGCGGAAGTGTACGCCCGGCGCCTGGCGGCACTGGTCGACGCCTTGCGAGACAACGGCTTCGAGCCGACCGGCCGTTGCGGTTACAACGTGTGGGTGCCCCTGCCGGAAGAAGCGCCGGCGGTGGCGGGCCTGCTGGCGCGCGGTTGGGCGGTCGCGGCCGGGGAACGGTTCCGGCTCAACAGCCCTCCGGCCATTCGCATCACCGCGGCGACGCTCGAACCGCACGAGGCCGTTCGACTCGCCGCGGACCTGGCGGAGTGCCTGGCGCCCAGCCGCACCTGCGCGGCCGTGTGAAGCGACGACCGCCAGACGCGGGCTTCAAGCCCGCGCGGACTCAGCAACCTCTGCGGCGCTGCGAATCGCTTTCCGCGATGCGGGCACGGGACGCCGCGCGGTGATCCGGGAGTTACGTTGGCGGGTGAATCGGTCCCTGGATACGCTGTCGGACCATGCAGGCGGCGCTTGCGACAGCACTGAGGGACTTCGCCGACTCGGTGAAGGCCAAGATGGCGGCGGCGGCTCGGGGCGAGCCGGAGGCGCAGCTTTCGGCGCCGATCTCGACGCTCATCGAAGCGGTGGGGGGCATCGTCCATCGCGAGATCGTCGCCAAGGCCCAGTCTCAGTTGGGCGGCCGGCTGGGCATCCCGGACTTCGCCGTCGTCGCCAGCGGCGCCTTGTGCGGATATCTCGAACTCAAGGCTCCGGGTGAAGGGGCGCGCACGTCCGCCTATCGCGGGCGCAACAAGGCGCAGTGGGAACGATTCAAGTCTCAGCCCAACATCATCTATACCGACGGCAATGAATGGTGCCTTTACCAGAACGGCGAGCCGGCGGAGAAGCTGCTGCAGCTTACGAAGGACATCACCACTCACGGCGGGAAGGCCGTCACCGACGCCGACGCCGAGCACTTCCGCGCCATCATCACGAAGTTTCTCGCCTGGTCACCGATCGTCCCCGACCGGCCGCAGGAGCAGGCCGCCCTGCTCGCGCCGCTGTGCCGTCTGCTGCGCCAGGACGTGGAGGACGCGCTGCGCGACCCGGCGTCGCCGCTGGTATCCCTCGCCCGCGACTGGCGTTCACTGCTCTTTCCAGAGGCGTCGGACGAACGGTTCGCGGACGGATACGCGCAGACGGTCACCTTCGCACTGCTGCTGGCCCGCTCGGAAGGCGCCGACGTGGCCGACGTATCGCAGGCGATCGCGGGGATGGAGGCCGGCCACACGCTCCTCTCCCGCGCGCTGCAGGTGCTCACGGACCCCGGGGCGCGCGGGGAGATCGAGCCGTCCCTTGTGCTGCTCCAGCGTGTGATCAACGCCTTCCCCGTCGGCGCCATGCGACCGGTAGGAAGCGACGCGGACAAGCCGGAAGAAGACCCGTGGCTTTACTTCTACGAGCACTTTCTGTCGGTTTACGATCCGAAGTTGCGCAAAGACTCCGGCGTCTATTACACGCCCGTCGAAGTGGTCAAGTGTCAGGTGGCGCTCGTCGATGATCTGCTTCGCAGCCGCCTGATGAAGTCCGGTGGGTTTGCCCACCAGGACGTCATCACGCTCGATCCGGCCGCCGGAACAGGCACGTACCTGCTGGGCGTCATCGATCATGCACTGAACTCGATCCGCAAAACGCAGGGTGCAGGAGCGGTCCCTGCAAAGGCAACGACGCTGGCCGGCAACCTGCACGGCTTCGAGTTCATGGTTGGACCATACGCGGTGTCCGAGCTGCGCGTCACTCGCGCGCTGCGTGATCAGGACGCCTCCATGCCCAGCGGCGGTCTGGGCATCTACCTGACGGATACGCTTGATTCGCCTTACGCCACGCCCCCGACCACGCCATTCATCCTGAAGCCGCTCGCCGATCAGCACCGCTTCGCCCTCGACGTGAAGGACAAACGGTCGGTCATCGTCTGCCTGGGCAATCCTCCCTACGACCGCCACGAGGCCGTCGGTGCCGCCGAGGGCATCGAGGGACGTCAGAACCGCGCCCGCACCGGAGGATGGGTCCGCTGGGGAGAGGAGTCCGGCGAGGTGCGCGGCGCGGCCGTGAAGTACGAGCGGGGCAAGTGCATCCTCGACGACTTCGTGGCGCCGGCCAGGCTCGCCGGCCACGGAGGCGATCTCAAGAACCTCTACAACCTGTACGTCTATTTCTGGCGCTGGGCATTGTGGAAGGTGTTCGAGCACACGTCGGGCGAAGCCCAGGACCATGCCGGCGTCGTCTCGTTCATCTCGGCGTCGTCCTACCTGCGCGGCGACGCCTTCGTCGGTATGCGCGAGATGCTCCGCCGCCTGTGCCACGAGGTGTGGGTGATCGACCTGGGCGGCGAGGGCCGCGGCACCCGCCAGGACGACAACGTGTTCAACATCCAGACGCCGGTGGCTATCTGCATCGCGCTGCGGACTGCCAGAAAGAAAACCACACAGCCTGCAACGGTTCACTATACGCGGATCCACGGCACGCGCGACCAGAAGTATGCCGCGCTGGCCGCCGTGGAGTCGTTCGCCGATCTGGCGTGGAAGCCCTGCCCGACGGAATGGCACGCGCCGCTGCGGCCGCAGGGGACCGGTCGGTACTTCACGTGGCCACCGCTCGTCGATCTGATGCCGTGGCAGCAGTCCGGCGTCAAAGTCGGGCGCGTCTGGCCGATCGCCCCCGACGCCGGCGTGCTCCGACGCCGGTGGAGGACGCTTTCGCTCGCTCATCGTGATGAACGGGCCGCGTTGTTCAAAAACTCCCCGACGGGTTGCAAGGCCGGCGACACGCCGTTTCCGCTCACGGGCGAGGGCGATCGGCTGACCGCGGTCAACAAGCTGGCGGCCGGTGCGGTTTGTGGTGAGATCGTGCGGACGGCGTACCGCTCGTTGGACCGTCAATACCTCCTGGCGGATGCAAGGGTGATCGACCGACCCAGTCCGCCGCTGTGGCGTGCGCACTCGGACAAGCAGCTCTATATGGCAAGTCTGTTCAGCTATCCGCTTGGGCGCGGGCCGGCGCTGGTGGCCTGTGCGGCCATCCCGGACCTCGACATGTTCCGCGGCTCGGCCGGCGCCAAGGCGACGTTTCCGCTCTACCGCGACGCCGGCGCGAACGAACCCAACATTCTCCCCGGATTCCTGGATCTCTGGGGCCGGAAGCTCAAACGCCGGATCACGCCGTCCGCTTTCGCGGCATACGTCTATGCCCTGCTCGGTCACTCCGCCTTCGTAGAGCGATTCTGGGACGAACTGGAGGACTGCCAGTTGCGCGTGCCGCTGACGCTGAAGGGAAAGCTCTTCGACGAGGCGGTAAAGCTCGGCTCGCGGCTGTTGTTCCTGCACACTTATGGCGAGCGCTTCAACGGCCGCAGGAGCAGGCACGGCCCCATACCCCCAGGCACGGCCCGGTGTACCGCCGCGGTCAGCGACAGGCCGGCGGACTATCCCGAGAAGTTCCAGTACCTGGACGGGGCGGCGACGCTGCGCGTCGGCGCCGGGGCGTTCGCGCCCGTCGATCCGGCGGTGTGGGCGTTCCAGGTGTCCGGCTTGCAGGTGGTCAAGTCATGGCTGGGCTACCGCATGAAGCACCGCAAGGGGAAGAAGTCCAGCCCGCTGGACGACATCCACCCGCAGCGCTGGACCAGCGACTTCACCGACGAACTCCTGCGCCTGCTGTGGATCCTGGAACACACGCTGGCGCTGCAGCCCGAGCTGACGGGGCTGCTCGACGCCGTGTGCGCCGGCCCCCTGCTGACCGAGTCGGACCTGCCGCCCGTGCCCGCCCATCTGCGCAAACCGCCCCGGGCCGCCGACGGCGCAGGGTTGTTCGACGACGCCGTCGATAACACATCCCCCGACGATGCGGATGAGTAATGAGGTGCCTTGCACCGCGCGTGGGCATCGGGCGAGCCCACTCCGGTCTGGCCCCTCCTCCTGCACTCGCTAGACTGCACCGGATGCCCGCTGATCTGTTTGATTCCATCGACGAGGCCGAGTGGTATGACCGGTCGATCAACTGGAGCGCCCGACTCGAGCGCGAGTTGCCCGCCTTGATCGACGTGTTCGGTCCGCCGGGCAACGGCGGTCTGGTCGACGCCGGGTGCGGGACCGGCCGCCAGGCGCTGGCCCTGGCGGCGCGCGGCTATCGCGTCGTCGGCGCCGATCTGAGCGACGAGATGCTCCAGATCGCCCGGCGTGCCGCGGCCGAGGTGGCCGAAAGCGATACGTGCGAAGATCACCGTGGGCCGGACGGCCAGGCTCGCCCAGCACCGGCAGTCCGTTTCGTTGCGGCCGGCTTCGCAGACCTTCACGACCAGCTCGGCGATGGGTACGATGGTGTGCTCTGCCTGGGCAACGCCCTGGCCGCGGCGGGTTCGCAAGACGCGGTCTCCGCGGCCGTGCGACAGTTCGGCGCGTGCCTTCGCTCCGGCGGCCGCCTCTTCGTCCAGGTCCTGAACTTCCCCCCGATGCGGGAGGAACACCCGTGCGTTCGCGGCCCGCGCGCCGTGTACGTCGATGGCGTCGAGTACGTCTCGCTGCGCACGTTTCACTTCACCGGGGATTCGGTGGAGGTCACCAACGTCACGCTGTGGAAGGACGGCGGCTGGAAGACGCACGCCCGCTGCGGCGCGCTCTATCCGGTGACGCCGGACGAGTTGGCTGAATTCTGCCGCGGGGCGGGGCTGTTGGTGGACCAGTGCTGGGGATCATACGCCCGCGAGCCATTCGACCCGCGGGCATCGTCCGATCTGATCCTGGTGGCGACACGATCGACCTGATCGGAGATTGAACAGGCCGCCGGCTGCGTCCGACCGGCCGCTGTCCGCGGCTGATCTCAGCCCTCGCGAATCTCCCGTTGAAGCCGGACCAGCGCCGCCAGCGGGCGGGCTTGCAGGTTCAACGGCCCCTTGGTTCCTTCCCAGCGGTAGACGCTCGCGGCCGTGACGTTCAACCGGCGGGCCAGCTCAGCCGCGGTGCAGCCGAGCTGCTCGCGGATCCGTGCCACCGACTTGCCGGTCGGCTGGAACATGCTGGCGTCGGCGGCGCCGTTACCCCGCTTGCGGCCGTGGGTCGATGCACGAACGGCGTTCTTGTACCCGTTGCGCTGACGCCGAGGCGACTCGACAGCGACCTCGGCGATCGCCGTCGGCTTGGACCGACGCGGCCTCCCAGTGCGGCCGGGCTTGGGCGGAGCGGCCGCACCCGCGCGTCCATTGGAGCGGCCCTCCTTCTTCGACGCACGTTTCGCCCGCGACGCGGGGCCGGCCGAATCCTCGAGGTCGATGTCGAAGATGTGGCCCAGGTCCGCGTCACCAAGGACGCCTTCCAGCCCGGTGGCCGCCGTCGCGACGCCGATCTCGGTGGAAATCAGGTCCTCCGCGTCGACGTCGCGCAGCAGGAAGAGCAGTTCGGGCCGGTCATCGAGCCGGCTGCCCACGCCGTACAGCACGGCCGCCACGTGCTTGCACATCACCGCCCAGTCAGGGCAACTGCACTTCATGCTGAT
Source organism: Phycisphaerales bacterium (assembly GCA_003597935.1). Classification (GTDB taxonomy): domain Bacteria; phylum Planctomycetota; class Phycisphaerae; order UBA1845; family UBA1845; genus SURF-32. The sequence continues at coordinate 15,582 of QZJT01000117.1, forward strand.
CTCGCGCGTCTGGGGGAACAGGCCCTCTTTGCGGTCCGCCACGACCGCCATGACCTGGTCCGAGAGCTTGCCTTGCAGCAGTTCCAGCATCGAACCGATCCGCCCCGAGCACTGCTTCTTGACCGTCTTCCAGGCCGCCGGCTTGAGCTTGTCGACGTCGATGCGGACGTCGTACAACTCGGACCCGCTGACGACCGCCTCGATCCGTCCGGGCTTGATCTCCAGGTGGCAGACCGAACCGTTACGAACGTACGTCCGCCCGCGCGGCAGCCGGTTCTCGAAGTCGGAGAACGACTCCAGATGGTCGCACCAGCCCCTGCCCCAGAAGCTCCGCGCGATCGCCCGTCCTTCGATGACGATCGGCTGAACGTCCTTGCCCTTCTTGCGAAGGGCGCTCATTCTGCGCAGGGCGTTTACGCGCCGCTGGGCCACGGGTACGTACGGTCTCCATTGCATCCAAGCCATGACAGGTCTCCATTCCGTCGTCGGACATCCCAACGTCACCTTCGCTGGGAATCAGGAACGTCGAAGCGCGAATCACGAACGAATCAACGAGCGGAGCGGCCGGACACGGTTCTTCGTGCGTTGTTCTGCACACGCCGTTCGCTAATCCTGCGCCGTTGCCCTCGTCACGTCCAGGCGAACCAGCTCCATCAATTCGTCGTCGCTCAACTCGGTCAGATTCACTTCGCCGTCGCTGGCCAGGATCTCGTCGGCAAGCTGCCGTTTCTCGGCGATCAGCGCGTCGATGCGCTCCTCGATGGTGCCGCGGGTGATGAACTTGTGGACGAGCACGTTGCGCTTCTGGCCGATGCGGAACGCCCGGTCGGTGGCCTGGTTCTCCACCGCCGGGTTCCACCAGCGGTCGAAGTGGATGACGTGTGACGCGGCCGTGAGGTTCAGCCCCGTCCCGCCCGCTTTGAGCGAGAGGATGAAGAACGGCGGACCGTCGTCGTGCTGGAACTGGCTGACCACGTCCTTGCGCGCCTTGACACTCGTCCCACCGTGCAGCACCAGCCCGGGGCGGCCAAACACCGCCGCCAGATGGTCCGCCAACGCCCCGATGATCTCGCGGAACTGGGTGAAGATCAAGACTTTTTCCTGACGCTCTGCCAGCTCCTCGCAGATCTCGGCCAGCCGGGCGAACTTGCCGCTGTCGGCGGGGGCGTAGTCGGCGTCGCCGACGAACTGGCTGGGGTGGTTGCAGACCTGCTTGAGCCGCATCAGCGTCTGGAGCACCAGCCCGCGGCGGGCGATGCCTTCGATGGTTTCCAGCGCCTCCCTCATGCGCCGCACCGTCTGCTCATACAAGCCGACCTGCTTCTTCGTCAGGCTGCAATACTGGGTGGTTTCGACCTTCTCCGGCAGGTCGGCGATGATCGCACGGTCCGTCTTCAGCCGCCGCAGAATGTAGGGACCGACCAGCCGCCGCAGCGGAGCGAAGCGGTCCCTGTCCCGCGCTTCGAGGGTCTTGACGAATGACTTGAACACGCCGGCCGAGCCCAGCAGGCCCGGGTTGAGGAAGTCGAACAGCGACCACAGATCGCCGAGCCGGTTTTCCACCGGCGTGCCGGTCAGCACGACTCGGGCGTCCGCCGCGAGTTTTTTCACCGCCTTCGCCTGGTGCGTCGATGGGTTCCTGATCGCCTGAGCCTCGTCGAGGATGACCAGCCGCCAGCTCACCCGCGTCAGCCAGTCCTGGCGGGTCAACATGGCATAGGTCGTGACCGCCACGTCCGTCTCCTGCAAGCGATCGACGGGCGAGCGGGCGATGCGGTCCAGCGCTTTGCGGTCCGTCTCGGCCGGGTGCAGGAAGGTGAGCATCAGCGAGGGTGCGAAACGCCGCGCTTCACTGCGCCAGTTGCCCAGCAGCGAAGCCGGCACGACCAGCAGCGACGGCTTTCGCTCTTTCGCCAACTTCCCCTCCCGGCCGGACAGGATGAGCGCCAGGACCTGGATCGTCTTACCCAGACCCATGTCATCCGCCAGGCAGGCGCCCAGTCCCAGCGCGGTCAGGAACCGCAGCCACGCCAGTCCATCGCGCTGGTACGGCCGCAGCATGCCCTGCAGGCCTGCGGGAACGTCGCCGCCGTCGAGACGGGCCGGATCGCGCAGGCCGGCGAGGATCTCCTGCAACGCCTCGCCCGCATCGACGTGGACCCACGCCCTGTCCTGATCGATCTTGTCTTCCGACTTCAGGTCGGCGGACGCTCCGGCCAGCAGTCTCATGCCCTCGACGAAGGAGATCTCACCGTTGGCCGCCTGGGCCTCAATCGTCTGCCAGTGCTCCAGCGCCTGCTGTAGCCTCTGGCGGTCGACCTCGACCCACTGGCCCTTCAGCAGCACCAGCCCGTCGTCGCCGGCCAGGAGTTGGGCCAGTTCTTCCCGCGTCAGCGTTTGATCGCCCAGCGCCGCCCGCACGTTGAAGTCGAGCATGGCGTCGGCGCCCAGCGTCGTCAGTCTGTTCTGGCCGATGGTGACCGAGACCTGCGCCCGCGGCCGGCGTTTCCACCAGTCCGGCAGGCGCACCGACAGGCCGCACTCTTCCAGCTCCCCGGCCGTCCGCAGCAGGATGTACGCCCGCTGAGCCGACCACGCCATCGGCTGGTACACTTCGCCGGTCTCCACCAGCTTGGCGACCCAATCGCACCGCTCGGCCGCCGCCTGCACCGGCGCCAGCAGCTTGATCAGCGCCGAACGGTTCCTGGCCCCGGCGTACTGCTCCAGCGCCTTGTTGAGCGGCAGGTGCTTGAGCCGCCCGCCGGCGCCGAAACCCGTGGTGTAGGTCGCCAGGAAGGCGAATGGACGCTGTGGGTCGTTCTTGTTCTCGGCCAGGTGGAAGCACACCCGCCCGACCTGGCGCCACCGTGGCGCCCGGTCGTGCAGGAACGCCTCCAGCCCCCCGGCCGCCGCGATCCACCGGGCCGCCCAGGCGTCCAGCGCCTTCCAGACGTCCAGCAGGAGCCGCGGCGTCAGATACTCCCCCCCCCGCATCGGCGGCGCCGTCAGCGTCCAGGTCGCACATTCCGCCTCCGTGGGCGGTTCGACGTCCACCGTCTCGACTGAGCCGGGAACGTGGCACAGGGCGGTCAGAAACCGGTCGGCCACCCCCTGCCAGTAGCGCAGCGTGAGCGACTCGCCGGTTTCCACCTTCTCGGCCGACAGCGCAAACAGTCCACTTCGCCAGTCCTCCGCGAACGCCTGGCGCACCGCCGCCAGCGACGCCGGCTCCGGCGCCCCCTCGCCCGCGTCCCAGCAGAGATTCCCTGCCGGGGTAAGTCGAATGTCCGCCACCTATCCTGCCTCCGGCGTGATCTGCGGGCGAGCGGCCCGACCCGGTCCCTGGATCCCGGCCGCGCGCGGTGCAGCATTTCACGACCGCGGCGGGTGGATGTCCATCAGGCCGCGGTTCGGATTGGCCCGCTCCCTGACGGTCGCGGTTCGGATTGGCCCGCTCCCTGACGGTCGCGGTTCCGATTGGCCCGCTCCCTGACGGTTGCGGTTCGGATTGGCCCGCTCCCTGACGGTCGCGGTTCGGATTGAGGCTGCGCGGGCGCGATTACCCGCAATCGACTTGCGTCGTCCGCTCAGGGCACTCCACGACAGCCACCGTGTGAACGCCCGACTGTCCGCGGAAGATCACCTTCCCCTTGCCGCGGTTGTTGATCCGCATGAACCCGCGCTCGCCGTTGTTGTCAATGGTGAGGATGACGCCTTCCTCCAGGCTGCTCTTGACTTTCGCCTTGAGTTTTCCGTTCTTGCAGGCCACCTTGAACTGCTTGATCTGCTCGCACGCCACGCACTCGCCGACGGGCGTCACGGTGATTGAGCCGCTTCCGGCCGAGTCGCGGAACCCGCCCACGCGGATCAGGTAGTTCTGCCCGCACTGCGTGTCGAACGTCAGTTCCGACGTCAGGCCGCAGCCTTCGGCGTCATCGTTGCAGCCGATCAGCCGCTCGTCACTGGCCGGACAGTCGGTGCCGCCGTAGACCGCGATCTTCGTGTCGTAGTCGGCCGCGTTGCAGGTGCTGACCGTCACCTCGCCGTTCACGGTGGCGCGGTAGCGGTACCAGACGTCGAAGTCGATCTGGTTGTAGCCGGCGAACTCGCAGGCCGGATGGGCCGGCCCGTCGGTGGTCGCGCCCAGCGTGGTGTAGTCCGTGACGCCGTCGAGGATCTCGATCGCGCCGGCACAGTCGTCGTTGGGCGGCGGGCACACGATGCGCTCGCAGGCGCGGCCGGGATGGTACTCGCCGTTGCGGTTGTCGCACTCTTCCCGGCCGCCGAAAGAGCACGATCCGTCCGGCTCGCAACAAGCGCCCTGGTCGTTGCCGATGCACGTCACCGTCAGCCCGTAGTTTCCGGTCAAACCGTTGAAACCCGACACCCGAAGGACGTATTCGATGCCGTCGGACGCGCTGAACTCCACCCGTGAGGTTCGCTCGCAGCCGTCGTCGTCGCAAGCCAACTCGCTCCCTCCGCAGGCGTCGAAGACCGCCAGCGAGGTGTCGAAATCGCTCTGGTCGCACAGCGAGGCCGTGGCGATGCCGGTGCAGTTGGCCCTCCAGAGGTGCCAGACGTCCAGTTCGTCGAAGTTCGTGCAGCTCGTGACGTCCCGGCCGGTGGCGGCGACGGTGGTTCCGCGGAAGGTCTCGCCGGTGCGCACCTCGATGGCGTCCTCGCACTCATCGTGGGGCGGCGGCTGCGGCGGCGGAGCCGCCGTCAGCGTGCCTGGGCCCTGCAACTCCCGAAAGCCGCCGATGCGGATCAGATACGTCGTACCGCGGCGGGCGTCGAGGGTGACCTGAGACTGCACTTCGCAGGTGGGGAAATCGTCGTTGCAGGCGATCAGCTCGCCGGGACGGGTCGGGCACTGCTCCTCGTAGACGGCCAGCTTGGTGTCGAAGGAGCTGCCACACAGGCTGACGACCAGGGGGCCGTCCTCGTCGGCCTGATACTCGAACCACACGTCCTGGTTGATCTGCTCATCGCCGCAGCAGAAGCCGCAGGTCGGCTCGAACGGACCGTCGGTGATCGCGTCGGTGGTGTCGAACGGGGTCTGCCCCAGGCCGACGCGGATCGCGTCCTGGCAGAAATCGTTCTGCGGCTGTCCCAACGCCACGCCGGCAGCAGCGAACACGAACGCCAAGGATAGGACGGCTCGCACGGGCTTCTCCTCCCAAAAACGGGATCTGCGCGGCCGCTCCCCCAGGCGGGGCCGCGGCTGCGGCTGCTGATTATTCCGGGCGGACGGGCTGGAATCGACCCTTCAGACGCATGGCGGGGCCGAATCCCCTCTGACCGATATTAACGGCCGGTGAGACATCGGACAACGAGCATAGGCCATCCGCCCCTCGGGCCCCCTCCGGCCCTCGGCACCTGCCCGCCGCTTGGCCGCGTGGCGGCACGGTGGCGGGCGACCGGGCGGGCGTTCGAGTGCAACCGCCCGGTTGGCGCTTGCGTGCGGCGTGCCCGAGATGGACGCCCGCGGCGTACGCCGGTATCCATAAGCTTGGGGCGTTCGCGCTGCTGGGGATCGGCCGGCCATCGGGTTTGCCCGCGTCGATCGATTGAGCAATTGAGCGGCGCGCGAACGCCCCGTTTTTCTGCCGCCTCGACTTGGAGCGGGGAGCGGCGATCCCTGCGGCGGCCCCCGTCTGCGAGGCAGGCGCGACCCGCAACACGAACCCGCCGCCTGCGTGGACACCATGCTTGGCAAAGCTCGGCGTCACAGCAGCCAATTCGAAGCTGCTTCACACTTCATTCGACGATGGTGATCCGTCCTTCCCCTTCGCCCTTTCCGTTCGCCCTTCGGCGTTTTACGGCCGCCCGGCGACTTTCGACCTTCGACATTGCACCTCAGTTGCACGGGTTCGACGAGCACGTGAAGCCGGGCACCTGGGGGTCGCAGTCCGTCTGCACGATGGTCTTGCTGCCGGTTTCGCTTCCGCACACGCAGAGTTGAAGCGGGTCGTTGGTGACGTGGCAGCCGACCACGGTGATGTCGCCGTTCAGGTCGCCACCGCTGGAGGTTCCGTTGAGGATATTGATGACGCCGTCGTAGTAGACGATGTCCAGCTCGCAGTTCTGGCACGTCAGTGGGTTGCCGATGAAGATATCGCCGTTGGCGTCGAAGGCGTCGTTTTCGTCCTGGTTGATCACGATCGATCCGTACTGCATCAGCCCCCCAATAATCTGGATCAGCGAGGTCGCGTTGGTGTCCTCGTCGATGAGGATGTCTCCGGCGCACGTGCCGTCGATCAGGATGCGCCCGTCGGCGCCCAGCTTGTTGAGGTGCAGCATGGCCTCGTCAGCGACGTTACCGCTGACCAGGAAATCGCCGCGGGCGTTGCTGGCCGCCGTGAACGACGCGCCATCCACCACGTCGGCCGGGGTCGTTTCGGAACCCACGCTGAACTCGCCGTTGGTGGTGAAGTCGTCGCCGACGCTCACGTCTCCGGCGAAGTCGCCACCGACGAAGACCGTGCCGGCCAGGTCGCCGTCTATGTTGATCGAGGCCTCGTCGTCGAACTCCCCGTTCGTGCCAGCGTAGATCCGGATCTCGCCATCGGACGTCAGGTCGCCGTCGATGTCAACGTCGGCGTAGTACACGTAGTTTCCCTCGCTGCTGTTGACGTTGAGCCTCCCGCTCATCGAGCCGGTCAACTGCAGTCCGGGTCCCAACTGGTAAGGCTCGAACGACCGGGCGATGTCGATCGTGCCGCTGAGGTTGCGGGCCTCGATGGCGCCGCCGAAGGTCTCCAGCGTGATGTTGCCGTAGACGTCCTTGCGGTTGGGTGGGTTCGCGTCGTCCTCGAACGTGATGGTGCCGAAGAGCCGGTACGCGGGGGCATTGATCGAGGCGGTGGAAGGCAGGTCGCTTTTGATCCTGATGTCGGCCGTCTGCGTCTCCTCTTCGTAGGTCACCAACTGAACGCCGAAGTTGAGGGCGCCGCTGGCTCCCATCTCGTTGACGGTCAGGAACAACTGGTCTGGAGCCTCGCCGATCTGGAACGCGCCGTTGGTGATGGACCCGTAGACGTTGACGATCGTCCGGATGACGGTCCCTTCGATGGTGAAGTTGCCGTCGTGGATGCCGTCTTCGATGTCGACGGTGATGTAGTCGTTCACGTGGGCGGCGTCCCCCTTGACGGTGAATCCCTGTCCCTGGCCCAGGACGATCTCCACGCCCTGGCCGAGGTTGCCATTGATGGTGAAGTTGGCGTAGCCGCCGCTGTCGTTGTAGCGGTGGAGGCTGAAGGTGGCGCCGTCCGGCAGGTCGCCGGTGATCGAACCGGCTTCCACCTTCGACCAGTGGTCGCCGATCTGGCCCGAGCCGAGGAGCACCTCGTTCAGGTCGTCGGCCCCCGGATCGTCGTCGGGCTGGGCGATCTTGATGTCGAAGTTCCAACTGTTGTTGCCGATCAGCGTCCCGATGTTCTTCGGCGTCTGGTTCTCGATGTCGTCCCACGACCAGATCCGCCACTCGCGGGAGATCTGGCCGTCGCTGCCGCGGATGAACTCGATCCCCGGATTGTCCGGGTCGTCGAAGTCGAATCTGAAGTCGGTGCCGACCGCGGGCGGGTCTTCGCGGTTGTCGAACCTGACGCAGATTTCCGGCTTGCCTTCGCCGCCATTGCTGCACACAGGATCGCTGGGTTCCGGCTGGGCCACTGCGGTCAGCGCCGGCAGGCAGAGCGCGGCGGCGCTCGCCGACAGAATGAGATAGCGATACATTTCTTGTCCTTTCAGATAACTCGGATCTCCCTCTTGACGGACACTCCGCACGCGCGAAGAATGGTCTGCAAGAAGGAGGATTCCGACCATGGAAACCAAAATCGGTGCGGTGGTGGCGTTCGTTCTGGCTATGGCGGTCCACGGATTCGGACAGATCGTGTCATACGAAGGCGACTCCTTTCCGGAAGAAGAGGGGTGGGAGCGGCGTTTGCGCCCCCACCCACCTGAGCGCTGGCTGGAAGATGGCTGGCTGGTGTTCGAGTGTCAGGTCTGGGACCCGGAGTACTGCCAGGGCGAGGACGAGTTTTACCGGTGGGATCTCGTCGAATTCGCCGGAGCCCAGCGATTCATGCTCCAGTGGTCGGCGATCACGGACGCACCGCGCTCCGAGATTGTCGAGGTGGCGCCGGTCAGTTGTGTCGCGTCGGGATATCGTGGCATTCACTTTCACACCACGGTTGCGAAGGACCAAGTGCGGTTCTTGGACACGGTCCTGGATCCGCATTGGGTCGAACTCGATCCGGGTGTCCATGTTTTCCACCTCGATTTGTTTGGCGAGCATTGGTACGAGTGGTCGATCGATGGCGAGGTCCGAGTAGCGGAGCGCCCTGAGAAGCAGTATCCGACCGCCGACTCCTTCATCATCTGGGGTGTCCGCGCGGCGTGCGTCGATAGCGTGTCGGCGTTCGACTTTGTGCGCTTCGGAATCCCCGACGAACCCAAGATCGACTGCGACGCCGTCCGCAGCCTCAAGGCGCGCTGCCGCGAGGGACGAGGGCGCGACGGCAGGATCGTCGCCAAGGTCCGCTCGCGGCTGGAGGAGGGTACCGAACTGAACTTGACCAACAACGGCGACCACCGCCCGCTGGTTATCGACCCCCGCGGCCGCGCCAAGGCACGCTACAAGCACCAGGATTCCGGCGGACACACCATCCTCCTTCTCAACTGCCCGGCCATCTCGCAGGAAATCACCTGCGGGCCCTGATCTGCCGCTGTGCGGCCTTGACGGACACTGCCTCCGCGCCGAATACTGACGGCGTGGCCTTGTGGAGGTAGCGTCATGAAACGCAGGGTGTGTTTGGTCGCGGCGGTGGTTCTGCCGGCGGTCCCCGGATGGGCGCAGATGGTCTCATACGAAGGTGACTCCTTTCCCGAAGAGCAGGGATGGGAACGCCGCCCCCGGCCCCGTCTGTGCGAGCGATGGCTGGAGGAAGGGTGGCTCTACTTCGAGTGCGAGTCGCTGGACAAGAACCCCTGTGGGGGCGAGGACGACTTCTATCGCTGGGACATCGCCGACTGGGCCAACGCCCCGCGGTTCGTGCTGGAAGGCAGAATCGCCACGAACGGCCCAAACAGCGAGTTGATCGCGGTCGCGCCGGCGTCGCTGGTTGCGTCGGGCACTTCTGGCATCCGATTCCACACGACGGTGTCGCGCGACGAGGCGATCTTCTTCTGGGATCCGGACGTCTACGCAGTCATCGTTTCCCTGGATCCGAAGGTGAGCCACGAGTTTCGCGTCGACGTATACGGCGGATTCTGGTTCGAGTGGTCGGTGGACGGCGTCGTGCATGAGTGGGGCAGCGTCGGCCGCCAGTACCCGACTGCGGATTCGTTCATCATCTGGGGCGTCCGGGCAGCGTGCTTCGATAATCTGAGTGCATTCGATTTCGTCCGCTTCGGAACACCGGATGAAGCCCCCGTCGAGTGCGATGCCGTCCGCGACCTCCAGGCCCGCTGCCGCGCGGGGAGGGGCGGCGACGGCAGGATCGTCGCGAAGGTCCGCACGCGGCTGGACGAAGGGACCGAGTTGACGCTGACCAACAACGGCGACCACCGCCCGCTGGTCATCGACGACCGCGGCCGCGCCAAGGCCAGATACAAGCACCAGGATTCCGGCGAACACACCATCCTCCTTCTCAACTGCCCCGCCATCTCGCGCAACCTCTCGTGCGAGTAGTCTCTGATGTCCGAGCTTCTCGCCGTTTTGCGCGCACGTTTCGGATGCGCCCGAAGACCGCCTTGTGCATCCATGCGAGAACGCGCGCGCGAGACAAGGCACGGTGGGGACTGAGCGAAAGCGCAAGAAGCGAACGGCGGAATTCCAGCAGCGGGCGGCGGGCTTCAGCCCGCGCGGACGGCCGGCGAAAGCACACGTCCCGCCAG
>QZJT01000085.1 GCA_003597935.1 Phycisphaerales bacterium
GAAGATCCTGGCGGCCGTGCCCCGGCGGCGGCAGACGCTGATGTTCTCCGCCACGATGCCGGGGCCGATCCGCAAGCTGGCGGCCGACATCCTGCGCGATCCCGTCCGGATCGACGTATCGCCCGAGACCTCCGCCGCCGTGACCGTCGAGCACTGGGTCCATTTCGTGGCCGCGTCCGACAAGCCGACGCTGCTGGCCCGCTGGCTCCAGGATACGCCGCACTCGCGGGCGCTGATCTTCACCCGAACCAAGCACGGCGCCGATCGGCTCACCAAACACCTGGCCCGCCACGGCATCCACGCCGGCGCCATTCACGGCAACAAGAGCCAAGGCGCCCGCACCCGTGTGCTGGAGGACTTCCGGACCGCCAGGACGCCGATTCTGGTGGCGACCGACCTGGCTGCCCGCGGGCTGGACGTCGACGACGTGTCGCACGTGATCAACTATGACCTGACGGCCGACCCGGAGACCTACGTCCACCGCATCGGCCGCACCGGCCGGGCGGGAGCTGCCGGCACGGCCGTGTCGTTCTGCACCACCGACGAGCGCGACAACCTCCGCGGCATCGAACGACTGCTCCAGGCGCCGCTCCAGCGGGCGGAGGCGATCTCGATCAGCGGGATGCCGACGCCCGTTGACGCGTCGGCCTCGCGCGAGAGCCAGCGGCCGCGCGGCACCGGACGCATCGACGCGCAGGAGACCCGGCGGCGCCAGCAGCCATCGCGAGACTGGCGGCCGCGGCGAGGCGCGCCGCGGGCCCGACGATCACGCTTCGGCTGACCCGAATCCGCCGACTTACGGACCCGCGCATGGCTTCTGATAGCGCCGGGCGGGCGCAGCGGGATGCCCCCCGGACGCGGCCGTCCGGCAACTCATCGCCGCCCGGGACGCAGCCGGCGGGCCTGCGTCTCGTGGCGCCCTGCGCCGCCACGTCCTCCCGCTGCGATCTGGCCAACGGGCGTGATCCCAGTACCATGCTCGCTCGACCGAGCCGACGGCTTCGATGCCCGCTCGAGGGAGGATCCGTGTCCAGAAAGAAGTCCGCTCAGCCGGTTCTGATGACGACCGCCGATCAGGTCGCCGAACTGGCCGACCACGTTCGGCAGCACCGACAGTTCGCCTTCGACACCGAGTTCGTGATGGAGGACGTGGCGGCGGCGGAAGTCTGCCTGATCCAGGTCGCCACGGAGGAGCGAGTCTTCCTGGTGGACGCGCTGACCGGCGTCGACGTGTCGCCCATTTGGGAGCTGGTGGTCGATCCGCAGATCGAAACGATCGTTCACGCCGGTCAGGAAGACCTGGCCATCTGCGTCCAGGCCGTCGGCAAGCCGCCGCGGAACGTGTTTGACGTTCAGATCGCCGCCGGTCTGGTCAGCGCGGAATACCCGCTCAGCCTGGCCAAGCTGGCGCAGAGCCTGATCCACGTGCGGCTGCACAAGACGCAGACGCTCACCGACTGGCGGCGCAGGCCGCTGTCGGTGGAACAGCTTCGTTACGCGGAAGAGGACGTGTCCCACCTTCCCCGCATCCGGCGGCTGCTGGGCAAGCGCCTCGACAAGCATGGCCGCGTCGAATGGGCCAACGAGGAGCACCGCCGCTTCGAGGACATCCGCCTCTACCGGCAGTCGGACTCGCAGCGGCTGGGCCGGGTCAAGGGCGTCGGCTCGCTCAACGGAAAACAACTGGCGGTGGCGACCGAGTTGATGATCTGGCGTGAGGACATGGCCCGCAGGCTGAACCGCCCCGCCCGCACCATCCTGAAGGATCATCTGCTCTCGGAGATCGCCCGAACCGGGCTGTCGCACCCGGAGCAGATCGGAAGTCTGCGCGGCATCAATCTGAGCCGCAGGCACATGGTGGAACTGTGCGAAGTCCTCGAGCAGGCTGCTCAGATCCCGCCGGAGCGCTGGCCGGAGCCGAAGTCCGGCCGGCTGGAAACCCCGCGGGAAACCGTGCTGACCACGCTGGTGACCGCCGTGCTGCGCAGTGAGGCCCGCCGTCTGAACGTCGCCTACGGGCTGGCGGCCAGCAAACGGCACATCCAGGAACTGGTGCGGGCCTGCCCCGCCGGTGATGCGAAGCCGAACCGCCCTCTGGCGCTGCTGGGGGGGTGGCGCGGCGAGGTCTTCGGCGAGTTGTTGCTGGCGCTGCTGCAGGGGCGCTCCGCCATTCGCGTCGGCGATCCGGCGAGCGACGCCATCCTGCAAGTCGGGGATGGCAGATGAGATCCGAGAATCCAGAAGGGGCGACATGCCGCCGCGGGCAAGACGCCTATCGTCTCTCGCTGCCCCGCGGCCGGTCCACGCTTCAGTCCTTCGTTCCCATGTCCTGCGTGAAGACGAACATGATCAGCATGTTCTCGTCCTTCTCATGATGGGCGATATAGGACAGCAGGTCGTTGATGCGGTTGCAGCAGTCCCGCACCAGCAGCCGATCCTCGGAGCGCAGGATGGACAGCTCGCGGTGGATGCCGTCCAGCAACTGGCCGAACTCTCGGTGCTCGTGCTGCAAACGCTCGACTTCGGGTGTCAGCGTGGGGCGTTTTTCGACCACCGGGGCCAGGTAGCCGTCTCGCTCTTCCAGCGCCATGTGCTTGTGCATGTGGGCGCGGAAGGCGTCGAAGTGCGAGCGAAGCTCCGGGATCCAGTGCTCGAGATGATAGGTGGGGACGCCGGCGACGCGCTCGCGCAGCGACCGCATCAGCTCGTCCACCCGGTGGTGTTCGTCGATCATCCAGCGAAGGGATTCATCTCGATTCATCGCTGCGACCTCCTTAAGTGGATATGCTCCCCATCAGATTCTGAAGCGGCGTGCGAGCAGGGCATGCTCACATCGTCGGGTAACGTCCGCACCGCCGCAAGTCCGCCGGCGCTCGGGTGGATCGCCGCGGCGCGGCGAGCCACCCCCATCGACCCGACCGGACCCGGCGGGGTTCACGCCGCAGTCGATCCGGCGTATCCTCATCCGAAAGGCGTGCAAGAGGCGTTCCTGACGACGCCCACGCCCCGGTTCAGATCGGGCGATCGCGCAAGCGCTGCGCTGACCCAGTGCCACGCGGCCCCGTGCCCCGTTTCCGTGGCAGTCCGAATGGTACATGGACGCTGAATCGACCTGCTGGACGATGATCCACGCCGCCGCCCGCGGCAGCCCGCGCGAGCGGGAGTCGCTCGCCCGCTGCTACGAGCCGGTCATTCGCGCATACCTGCGTGCCCGATGGCGCGGGCGGTGGATGGACGCGGAGCTGGACGACGCCGTTCAGGAGGTGTTCGTCGAGGTCTACCGCAAGGGTGGCGTGCTGGAACGCGTCGATCCGGCCCGGCCGGGCGGGTTCAGGGCGTTCCTTTACGGCGTGCTGCGGCACGTCGCGCTTCGGGCCGAAACCCAGCGGGCCAGGCGGCGCGACCGCGCCCCCGACGAAGCGCTCGACCACCCTGCGACGCCCGCTGAGGACCAGCTCTCGCGCGTGTTCGATCGCGCCTGGGCGCGGTCGGTGGTGCGGGAGGCGGCCGAGCGCATGGCGCAGCGGGCGGCCGACGCGGACGCCGAGGCGGTGCGGCGCGTCGAGTTGCTGCGACTGCGGTTCCACGAGGGACTGCCGATCCGGGACATCGCCGCCCGCTGGAACCGTGACGCCGTGCTCGTACACCGGGACTACGCCCGCGCCCGGAAGGAATTCAAGCGGGCGCTCATCGAAGTCATGTCCTTCTATCATCCCGGCGCCGCCGAAGACGCCGAGCGGGAGTGTGCCCAGTTGCTGGCCATGCTGGCGTAGCGGGGGCCGGCCCTCGGTGAACGGCGAGGGGCGCGGGCGCTGGGTTCGGGACTCGGGACAGCCGCGGTGGGAGGTTGGAATCCCCTACGCCGTTCGCCTGGGCACGCCGTATCAAGTCTGTAGTCGGACGGGCGGAAGCGGCCGCGGCTCGCCCGCGTGGCATGAATTGTGCTGGTTTCATCGGCGTGAGCCTGCACGCGGGCAGGCTCCACCGCCCGCGTCGACGTCCGGTGGACGCGGCGCTGCCGGCCGCCGCTGCAGCCACACCGCCCGGTGGGCGTCATCCGGCCTCGCACGACCAGACGAAGCCGGACGCAGGCCACGGCCCGGCCGCAGGCGCCGGCGCGGGGTCGAACGTCCCGCAACATCCCGCCACCACGCCAGGCGAACCAAAGGAACCCCGACCATGGTGACCGCTCCGACCGCCGCGCCGACACTGGCCGTGTCCCGTCCGATGATCGACCGATACCTCGTACTGACCGGCGCGATCCTGGTGCAGCTCATTCTCGGCACGATCTACGGCTACAGCGTCTTCTGGCAGCCGCTGGAAGAGAACTTGTGGCCGGCGCTGATGACGAAGGCCCAGATCGAACAGATGGACGCTCTGCCCGCCGACGTGCTCATTATCGAGGACGAGGCTCAGCGGCAGTCGATCCGCGCCTCGCGGCTGGGGCTGTTGAAGTACGCCTTCGCCATCTGCCTGCTGTCGTTCGCCACGGCCATGGTGTTCGCCGGCCGGTTGCAGGACATCAAGGGTCCGCGATTCACGGCGGCGCTGGGGGGCGTGCTGCTGGGCCTGGGTTTCCTGATCGCCGGGCAGATGAACCACAAGATCACCTTCTATGTCTGCCACGCCCTCCTGATGGGCAGCGCGGTGGTGGTCGTGCTGCTGCTGTTCGACGCGCTGTTCAAAGGGGTCAGCCGCGACCAGTACCCGGTGCTCCGCTACGTTCCGCACGGCATCGTGACGGTGGCTATCGTGGTGGGCATGACGCTGGGCAACACGTACGTATCCGACACGGTGGAAGACCGGGTCTTTCTGCTGTGGACCACCGTGGGGCTGCTGGCCGGGGTAGGGGTGGGTTACGCCTACGTCTGCCCGATCGCGGCCCTGGTGAAGTGGTTCCCGCAGCACAAGGGGCTGGTCTCCGGCATCGCGGTGGCCGGGTTCGGCATGGGGGCGTACGTCTTCTCCAACAAGAACGTGTTCGGCGCCGTCGGGTTCATCGAGCGGTACGGCATCACGTCGTTCTTCACCGTTCACGCCCTCATCGCCACGGTCGTGGTGCTGATCGGCGCCATGTTGCTGCGCAACCCGCCCGGCACGGCCGCCCCAGCCCGCACCGCCGTGGCAGACACCTCGTGGCAGGAACTGCTGCGGATGCCGATGTTCTACGTCGTCTGGAGCATGTTCTTCAGCGGCGCGCTGGCCGGGCTGATGGTCATCAGCATCCTCAAGCCGTTCGCGGGCGATCAGCTCGTGTCGGCGGCGATGGCTCAGACTCCGGCGCTGGCGGATTCCATCCGGGCGGAACTGGTGCTCAAGGGCGCCACCGCCGTGGGCGTGCTGGCCCTGTTCAACGCCGCCGGCCGCGTCGCATGGGGGCTGCTCTCGGACCGTATCGGACGCACCCCGGCGATGACGGCGATGTTCGCCTTCCAGGGCATCACGCTGCTGCTCCTGATCACGTTGCACAGCGAGTGGCAACTGGCCGTAGGAGCGGCCTGTGTCGGTTTCAACTTCGGCGGCAACTTCGCCCTGTTCCCGTCGCTGACCGCCGACCTGTTCGGCGCCCGCAACTTCGGGGCGAACTACGGCTGGGTGTTCACCTCCTACGGCGTGGCCGGCGTGATCGGCGTGACCGTCGGCAACACTGCCCTGGAGGCGACCGGCAGCTACTTCGCCGCGTTCGCGATCGCCGCGGCGCTCTGCTTCGTCTCGGCGGTACTGGCGCTGCTGCTGAGCCGGCGGGCCAGCGCTGCCCGGGCCGCGTGAGCGGCGCGGACGGGTAGGGACGCTGCTCACGCAGAGGCGCAGAAGGGCGCAACGCCCGGTAACGCGCGCGGATGGTCGGGACGGCCCGGGGGTGATGGGGCCTACCCGTGCCCTGCGCCGCAGGCCCGGCGGGGTGCTTCCCCGTGGCAGCGTTCGGGGGCAGCCGGGACCATCTTGACACCGGCCCGCGGATGGCTCAAAACGCCCGCGGGGGTGGCAGCGCGAGCGCTTGACCCGGACCTGCGCCCCCCTAAACTTCGTCCGATTTTCGCGCCGCGCGCGATGCCGGCGCGAGCCGAACATCGCCGAAGGGACCCGGGCGCCGGTGCCGGGAAGGCACGAATCACCCTGCGGATGTCGCACCGGTGCGACGTCGGAGTAACGCACGATGGCCAGTGACATGTCGACTATGGTGTTGGACGGAATGGAGACCGAGGTCGTCCGCCCGACGGCAGCGAACGGGGCCGGCGCGCGGACGCCGCCGGTGTGCTGGACGCAGTCGCCGTCCGGGGCGGCCGGGGGAGGGAGCCGTGTCGCCGGGGACGCCCGGTATGCCTGCGCCGCCCGCGACGAAGATGACGAGGACGGCGACGACGATTTCTTCGACGACGACGACGAGGAGATCGAGGACGACGACTACGACGACGACTTCGATGACGACCTCGACGACGATGACGACGGTGATGAGGACTTCGACTGACGCCGTCCGCTATGGGCAACGGGGCGCCCGATAAGCCCGCTGTGCTTCAGAATGGCCTGCCGCCGGTCGATCGGTCTGGCGATGACCGATCCGATCGAACGGGATCCGGCAGACGCTTCCACCCGGCTGGAGGCCGATCGGCGTGTAAGGGCCGATCGCCGGGCCGGCGAGCGCCGCGGCGACGTCGACCGGCGCAGCGGCATGGACCGGCGCCGCGGACCCGGACGGCGGCTGGGCGAGCTTCGCCGCGAGGCGGAGGAAGGCCGCATGGCCGGCGACCTGCTCGAGTTCGTCCGCGCCATGGACGAGTACAAGCGGGTCAATGATCGCCCTTTTCCGAGCTGGTCGGAGGTGTTCGAGGTCGTCCATTACCTCGGATACCGCAAGGTGGCCGGCCAGGCGGAGCACATCAACACCGCGTGCGCGCCGGAGACCTTCGGCGGTACCGGCGCCGACCCGACCGAAGACGAATAACGCTTCACTTCCACAAGTCCGCCCAGCGGTCCGTCGATAACACCTGCGGTGGCGGATATCGGGTATCCGCCGGTCGACCCTCCCTTGCAGTACGCGCTGCGCGGTGTGCGGCCTCTCCTGCCGGGGCCGGGGTCCGATGCCGTTTCCCTCTTCCTTGGAGAATCACGAATGACGACGACTGCCTGCCAGACGACTCAGGACAAGAGCAACTGCTGCGTGGGAACGAAGGTCCCGTTCGACAACCTCAACGAGCCGGGCGCCTACATCTGCAACTGGACCGGCCACCTGCTGCGCGTGCCCGAGGACGGCGTGACGCCGGGCCGTTCCCCGCTGATCAACATCGTCGGCAATGAGACGCTGTGGGTCACCAAGATCAGCGACAACCCGTACATCACCCTGACCAAGGCCCGCATCCTGGCGTCGAACTTCGACGTCAACGTCAGCTTCTGATCGAGCGAGCCAGGAAACACCCACACCGCGGGTGGCACAGCGGCGGCCGGGAACCCTCCCGGCCGCCGTTTTCTCGCGCGCCCCATCGCGTCGCGCATCCACGAGCATTGCACCCTCGACCCCAAACCTCAAAACCTTCAACCTCCAAACCTTGCAACCTCCTAACCTCAAGACCTTCGACCTTGGACCTTCGACCCCATCCGTGGTAATCCTCGCCGGGTGAGACTCCCATGACGCGCGAGCAGCATGACGTTTCCAGTCTGATCGACGACGTGCTCTGCCGGGCGCTGGCACGGGGGGCGAGCGACGTTCACTTTGACCCTACCGACGCCGATCTGCTCATCCGCGTGCGGGTGGATGGACAATTGCTCGACTTCGAGCGGGTGCCGGCCCGGCTGGGGCCGAACCTGATCGCGCGGCTGAAGGTGCTCGGCTCGCTCCTGACCTATCGGATGGACATCCCGCAGGAAGGGGGCCTGGCCTGGCGGCCCCGGCCGTCGGACGACTCCGCGCCGGCGGACACGGGGCGCGATGCCGCACCGCTCGACGAGGTCACCGACTTGCGCGTCGCGACCTTTCCCACCATCCGGGGCGAGCGGGCGGTGGTGCGCGTCTTCACCCGGCAATCCGGCTTGCAGTCGCTCGCAGCGCTGGGGCTGCCGCCTGAACAGGTGGCGATGCTGCGGGCCGCGGTCCAGCAGCCGTCCGGGCTGCTCGTCTTCACCGGTCCGGCCGGCAGCGGAAAGTCCACCACCATGTACGCGCTCATCCGCGACCTGCTGGCACGCTATCCCGAGCGCAGCATCGTCACGCTCGAAGACCCGGTCGAGCAGCGCGTCGACCGGGTGACGCAGGTTCAGATTCAGCCGCACGGCGAGTTGAGCTACGAGCGGTGCCTGCGCTCGCTGCTGCGGCAGGATATCCAGGTGCTGCTGATCGGCGAGATCCGCGACGCCCGCACCGCGGCCGTGACGGTCGATGCCGCGCTGACCGGACATCTGATCCTGACCACGGTCCACAGCAGCGACCCGGCTCAGACCGTTCTGCGCCTGCTGGAGATGGGCGTGCCCGCCTACCAGCTTGTCAGCACGCTGGCGCTGGTCTGTGCCCAGCGGCTGCTGCGGCGAAGGTGCCCGGCGTGCCCGGACGCCGCGGCGGCGGATTGTCAGCGCTGCCTCGGCGCCGGCTATGCCGGCCGGACCGCGATCGCGCAGATCGTGCCAATGACCGATGACCTCCGGCCGGTCATACTCAGTCACCCTTCGGCCGGCCAGTTGCGGGCGCTGATGGCGCGGCAGTCCGCGACGCTGGCGGAGCGGGCAGAAGAGGTGGTGCGGGCGGGGATCACCACCGCCGACGAGGTGGGGCGCGTGCTCGGCGCCGTCGCCGGGACGTGAGGATCGCGGCGGGCGTGTTCCGCGGGAGCGCCGGTCGCGCTAACATGGGGGCGCGTGGCACGTCACAGTCGCGTGTGTGAGTCGCAGGGGGGGAGCGGGGAGTGCCTGATGAACGCCTTTCGATACCGTGCTCGTTGCCCGAGCGGGTCGATGATATCGGGTGTGCTGGAGGCGGCGGACGAGGCCGAAGCGGCACGGCAGTTGGAGGGCATGGGCCTCTCGGACGTCGAAGTGACGCGCACGCGGGCGCGGGTCGGCCGTCCACTGGGCGCGGAGGACTTTCTTTTTTTCAACGAGCAACTGGCTTCGCTGGCCCATAGCGGCCTGTGCCTGGATGAAGGGCTGCGGCGACTGGCGCAGGACATCGACTCGCCAAGGCTGCGGCAGACGATCGAATCCGTCGCCGCCGACCTGCAAGGTGGGCAGACGCTCGATCAGGCACTGGAGAAGCACGCGGCCCTGCTGCCGGGCCGCTACGCCCGCGTGGTCAAGGCGGGCATCGCCAGCGGCCAGCTCGCCCCGACCTTGCTCAACCTTTCCAATCACCTGCGGCTGATGTCGCAGACACGGCAACTCGTCACCCGCACGCTCGCCTATCCTGCGGTCGTCCTGGCGGCGGCGGTGGCGATCTTCCTGATGGTCAGTTGGCTGGTGGTACCGCAATTCAAGCAGATCTTCGACGAGTGGGGGGCGGAGTTGCCGGCGCTGACGAAACTGTTTTTGGCCTTCAGCGAGGCAGTCCCGACGCTGGCACTGGCAGCCGGAGTCGTCGTGCTGGCGGCCGCGGCGCTGTGGCTGGTCAGCGGCTGGTCCGCCGGCGGGCGGGCGGCGCGAGAGCAGTTGGTGATGATGGTCCCGCTGCTGGGCGGATTGTTGCGTGATTCGCTGCGGGCCCGGTTCCTGCGGGCGCTGGCGTACGGCGTCAGCAGCGGTCTGCCGCTGCCGGAGTCGATTCGGCTCGGTTCAGACGCCACCGGCAGTCCGTGGGCGGCGCGGGACGCGGAAGCGGTCGCACGGAAAGTGGAGGCAGGTGCGCCGAGCCAGGCCGCGTGCGTGGGCAGCCGGCTGGTGCCCGCGCTGGTGGGTTACGCGGTGCAGGTGGGCGGCAACCAGGACGACACGCAACGGGCGCTGAACCGCCTGGCGCAGACATACGCCGCCCGCGCGGTTCAGACTCAGACGATCCTCCAGACGTGGCTGACGCCGGCCGCGGTTCTGGTTCTGGGCCTGTTCATCGCACTGTTGATCCTCGCGTTGTTCACGCCCATGCTCCAGATGATCGACTCGGTGTCCGGATGATCGACGGCGCTCCATCCCTTCTCGGTCAATGGGTCATCGCGGTGCCCGTGGGACTGGTGGCGTTGCTGCTGATCCTGGCGCTGGTCTGGTTCGGCTGGCTGGGGCTGGCGTCGTTGTGGGGCACGGTCTGCTGGACGTTTTCCGGCGAGAGCGGCAACCTCAGCGTCGAGGGGTTTCGCACGCGGGGGGCGCGGCAGCGGCGGACGCTGGAAGTCCACCGGGTCATCAGCCACGTCGGGCTGGCGATACGGGTGAACCTGCCCCTGGCGCCGGCGCTGCGGAGCGCGGCCCAGAATGAATCCGGCCGGGTGCGGATCATGCTCCATGACCTGGCTCGATACCTGGAGGCGGGGGGGGGCCTGGCGGGAGGATTCGAAGACGCCGTCCCCGGTTGTCCGCCGCTGGTGCTGACGCTGCTGCGCAGGGGGGAGGCATCGGGCCAGTTGACGGCCGCGGTGGATGACATCGAACGGATGTTCACCGACCAGGTGCTCGAACCGCTGGAGTCGCCGCGGACGGCCGTCTGGCTGGCGCTCATCACCGTCCTGTTCGCGTGCGGCGTCGTCGGGGGGAGCCTCTTCTGGATCATGCCCAAGTTCCGCGACATCTTTGATGACTTCGAGGTGGAGATGCCGGCGATCACCGCGAGCCTGGTGACGGTCTTTCCCTCGTTCCTGTTCGGTCTGGTGGCGCTGGGCGGCTTCTCGCTGGTGGTGGCGGCGGTGCTCTCGTTCGCGGGCCTGGCCCGGCCCGGCAGTCGCCCGGGATGGATCGCCAGCGCCGTGGCGGGGCTGCGCTGGCTGCTGCCCGCAACCCGCAGGATCGACTACGGGGGGGGGATGGCCCTGGTGGCGCGACATCTGGCGATCATCCTAGGGACCGGCCAGCCCCTGGATCGGATTCGGGGGCTGGCGACGCTGCTGTCGCCGGGCAATCACCTCTGGCCGCGCGTCGCAGCGTTCGAGCAGGCGCTGCGCGACGGGCGGGCGCCGGACGAAGCCGCACGCGACGCCCGGCTCGGAACGGTCATGGTGTCCGCCCTCATGATGATCGAGCGCGGCGAGCCGGCCGACGCGGTGCTGGGACACGCGGCCGAGTACTACCAGGCCATCGCCCGGCGGTGGCGAAGCGCCCTGGCCGCGGTAATCGAGCCAGCGTCCACGCTGCTGGCGGCGGGGGTGGTGTTCTACGTGCTCTGTGCCATGTTCCTGCCGCTGGTCGCTTTGATCGAAGGCGTCCTGGAGACGATGGGATGAAGCAGCCGTCGAACCCTTCGCGTCCGCGGCGCGGCATGATGCTGGCGGAAGCGTGCGTGGCCCTCACTCTGATCGGGATGATCCTCGGTCTGGCGTCGGTGCTGCTCATCCGCTACAGCCGGGCCGCGGATTACTATCTCAACTATCGTCGCGTGCAGTTGGGGGTCGAGTCGCAGATCGAGCGCCTCCGCGCCGGCGCCCTGTCCGTAGCCGACGCGCCGTTCGAGGACGAAGGCGGCATCACCTACACCGTCACCGTGCTCGACGCGCCCGCCTCCTGGCAACCCCTCACCCAGGTGAACGTCACCGGTGAATACACCGCCCGGCACGGACGCGTGATCCAGGCGCAGGCGAGCGCCATGATCGACCTGACGGCCGCGGATCAGGAGTCGCCGCCATGAAGGTGTACCGACGACGGGCCGTGCTCATCGGTGAAATGCTGACCATCATCATGGTCTTCCTCATCGGCAGCGGCCTGATCCTGACGGCCCTCAATGCCCTGCTGGAGGCGCACCAGCGCGTCGTGGAGGGTTCGAACCGCGCCGCGATGATCGACGACTTTCTGCACAAGCTGCGCAGCGACGTCCGCCGGGCGGACGCGGCCCATCTCAGCGCCGAACCGGCGGCGGACGGCGCAGTTCAATGCCTGACGCTGCCGCGGGCGGACGGCGAGGCAGTCTACCGCGTCGAGGGACACGCCGTGACGCGCTCGGCCGTCGGCCTGGATACGGCTACCCACGTGTGGGACGATCCCGATCTGTCCGTGCGGTTTATCGACGAATCCGTGCCCATGGAAGCGCGCCGGCTGGTGCGGGTGATCGTGACGTGGAAGCCGACGCGGACCCATGACACCGCGCCGACCCGCACGTTCGACGCTGCGATCCGCACGGCCGGCCAGCAGAGCGGCGAAGGGGAGCGCCATGACTGAATCAGCGAGCCTGGTCCGGCACGGGTGCGTGACACAACCGCTGGCTTCTCTGAGCGAGCCGCGTGGCTTCAGCCCGCGCGGAGTCTCCCCGTTGATGCGGTCTCAGTCCGCGGACGCTCTTCCCCGCGCCGCCCGGCTGGAGCCTGGCGGTCCCAGGGGCGCCCGCCGCACCCGTCGCGCCGGACGGCGCGCCGCGTTGGTCCTGGTGGTGGTGCTGGTGTGCATGACGCTGGCGGGGTCGTTGATCGTGCTGATCGGCGCCAGCCTGGCCCAGCACGCGACGACCGTCCGCCAGGAGCGCATCGAGATGACGCTGCGTCAGCTCATCGACAGCGGCCGCGCCTGGGCGGAGGTGCAAGCGGCCGGCGCGGCCGGCGCTGAGCGCGGGCTTTCGCCGCCCGGCGCGGTCCTGGACGCCGGCGCCCTCGCCCCCCCCGACGCCGAAGCGACGGTCGAAGTCAGTATCGAAACCGACGCCCGCGGCGTGCGAACCCTGATCGTCACGGCCACGCTCACCCGAGAGGGCGATGCGCCCGTGCGCCGCACGGGCCGGTTCATCGTCCGGTAGCGGGGTGCGTTCGATATCGCCGTGCGCGTTTGATGGGTGTTCAACGAGCTGCGAGCCTCAAGCGCGTGGCCCGCTCGTCGGCACGCTGGTTCGATGGTGCGGGTCTGATCCTAAAGACGCCGCCGGCGGGTGAAGCCGACAAACCCCAGCCCCAGCGTGGCCAGCAGCGCAGCGCCGGGCGCAGGGATGACAAGGTACGTTCCGTCGGAGCCGAACTCGACCATGCTGCCGGCGACGGCCTGGTCCAACTGCAACTGCGTCATTCCCCCGTTCAGTTCCAGCACGAACGTGATCGAGTTGCGGACGGCCTCGACGTTGTTGTTGACCGTCGAGCCGGGGGGGGCCATGCCGCCCCAGGGAGAATTGACGTTGGGATTTTTGTTGTTTCCGGGATTTCCGTGGTAGTCCCAGTCGAAGCTGAACGTGTCGCCGCCGCCCTGCCCCTGGGAGGTGCTGATGATGTGCTTCAGCGAGATCATCTCATCTCCGCCGAAGAGGTTCGTCCACAGCCAGGCGGTACCGACGTCGGCCCCCGCCCCCAGAGCACTCCACGCGCCGATCCCCACCGAACCGGCGGTGATCTTCGCGGAGTTGCTCATGGTGTTGACGAAATCCACGGGCAGCGTCAGGCCCACGGAGGCCAGAATATACCCCGCCCCCACCTGGTTGCCCGCCTGCCCCGGCGTCGTGTTCGATAGTTCGACCGTGAGCGTCGTTCCGCTGACGGTGAACTTACCGTGCGCCGAAAGACCTGCGATGGGCGCGCTACCACCGGCGAGGACCGTGTAATCCGCTTCGGCGGTGATGTCCGCCCGAGCTGCACACGCTAAGGCCGCGACGCACGCCGCGGCGGCCAACACTTGATTCCTCAACATGACTCCTCCCCCTCGTGTTCAAACGATCCCGATCGCCGTGCGTCGGATCGTCTGTCAGTAGAGGAGGATATCCAAAAGCACCCCCCGAAGTCAATCAGATTCCATGCCCGGTGTCCCATAACATCCAGATGACGGGTTACGCCCCCAGCGCGACGCCCCCGAGGGCCAGTGCGGAGCCGACGGCGGAGACGACCGCCTCGTCGGGCTCTTCCGGCCCGGCAAAGACGTTGATCAGGAGTTGGAGGAAGGCCAGCAGGACGGGCAGCACATTCAAAGCGACCGCGGCGCGGGCCAGGTTGCGGCCGGCGGCGTCGCGTATCCGACCCACCACCTCGCAGATCAGGACGACGAAGATGACCGACGCGAACTTCAGCCCGATCAGTCCCTGCAGCCCCCACCTGGCCAGGAACCAGTGGGCCAGCACGTTCGCCTCGCGGCCGCCGAATGCCAGCACGATCCAGGTCATCATGATGTCCATCGCCGCCAGGAACACGAACCAGACGTACAGGTTCGGATAGCGGACCCTTTGCAACAGTGAGAGCTTCGGCAGCGCGGTCAGTGTCTTCGACGTGGCCGGCGGTTCGAGCTTGAGGAATGGATTGTCCTGAGAGTTCATCCCGCCTGCCTCCCCTTCTTCGGCGAATCCCATCGACGTCGGTTTTTCCTGCGGCCGGGCGCGCCGGTCCAGTCTGCTATTCGGCGGCGGCCGGCCTGATATTGGCGTTCAGCGCGGGTGGACCGCCGCCGGATTCCGCCCCCCGTGCGCCGCGGGCGGTCGACGCCAGCCGGCACGCCAGCCGGATCGCCTCGCGCATGCTGCCCGGGTCGGCCTTGTTGCGGAAGGCGATGTCCATGGCGGTGCCGTGGTCGACGCTGGTGCGGATGATCGGCAATCCCAGCGTGACGTTCACTGAGGAATCGAAGGCGAGCATCTTGACCGGGATCAGCCCCTGATCGTGATACATGGCCACGATGCCGTCAAAGCGCCGCCGTCGCTGCGGCACAAAGAGCGTATCCGCCGGAAAAGGCCCCGACACGTCCACGCCCGCCTGCCGCGCCATCACCATGGCCGGCTCGATGATCCGCGTCTCCTCGTCTCCGAACCGCCCCGATTCACCTGCGTGCGGGTTCAAACCTGCCACTGCCAGGCGCGGCTCCGCCTGCCCCCACCAGTGCTTCAGCGCGTCGTGCAACTGGTCGATCGCCCGGAAGACGCACCCGATGTTGAGGGCGTCGCGCAGGTCGCTGATGGCGACGTGGACCGTCGCCAGCGCCACCTTCAGGTCCGCGGCGGCGAACATCATCGTGACCCGGGGCGTCTTGAAGGCGTCGGCGAACTTCTCGGTGTGTCCGGCGAAACGGCAGCCGGCCATCTTCCAGCTCGTTTTGTGGATCGGTCCGGTGACGACGGCGTCGGCGAAGCCGCGCCGCGCGGCGTCGATGGCCTCATCCACGAACCGCAGCGAGGCGTGCCCGCCCTCGGCCGTGGGGCGGGTCAGCGCCGGGCCGAAGGCCGTGTACTCGTCGAAATCCGCCACCACGACCCCGCTCTCAACCGCGCCGACGTCCTCGTGCGGGACGCGGAACCAGTAGGGGCGGATCTCGGCCCGGTCGGCGGCGTACTGGAGCATCTCGTCCAGCCCGTAGACGACGAAGCGGCCCAGCCCCCGCAGTTCCGGTTCCGCCAGCGCCTTGACCACGACCTCGGCCCCGATGCCGCCGGGATCGCCCATGGTGATGGCCAGCAGGGGCCTGTCGTTGTCGGCATGGCGGCGTGGGGCGTTCATGCGAAGCCCGCCTGCCGTAACCGGTCGAAGGTTACCCCCTCGCCAGCCTTGTCGCCGGCGCTGCCCGACCGGCGCAGAAGGTGCATGACCGTTCGGGCCAGGATGTCCGTCTCGACGTTGACGCGAGCACCCACGCGCAATTCGCCCAGCGTGGTTCGCTCCAGGGTCGTCGGAATCAGAGCGACGCTGAACTCGCCGTCCTCCACGGCCGCGATCGTCAGCGACACGCCGTCGATCGCGATGGATCCCTTCGGGACGATGGCATCGAACAGGCCGCCTTGCGGACGCAGCCCGAGGACGTGCTCGCGGGCATCGGCGATCCGGCGGGTCACGGTGGCAGCGCCGTCGACGTGGCCCTGCACGAAGTGTCCGTCCAGACGCCCCCCCACCGGCAGCGCCCGCTCGAGGTTGACCCGGGCGCCCGAGCGAAGCTCACCGAGGGTCGTGCGATCCAGCGTCTCCTGGATGACGTCGAATTCGAGCGCGTCCGCACCGGCCGCCGCGACCGTCAGGCAGACGCCGCTGACGCAGATGCTGTCGCCGGCGACGGCGTCCCGGCCCACCGGGCCAACGCCGGTCAGTCTCAGACGTCGCGCGGCGTGAGCGACCGGTCCCAGCCCGGCCAGCACGGCGGTGCGCTCTACGATTCCGGTGAACATGGACCTTTCGCCGCTGTGTTCGCAAGCCTTTGTCGCAAGCCACGTTACTGAATGCTAGGATGCTGCCGGGCCGTGTCAAGGCAACGTGGCGAACGGACGACGCGCCGCCAGTGCGACAGTTCCTTTCAAAACTTTTGAAAAGCAATGGAGGGGGCAAGCCGGCATCACTACACTCCGCGCAGCCATGAGTAACATCACCCTTCCACTGTCCGAGCTTTATGCGCCGATCGCCGACGAGATGCGCATGGTCCAGACCCGGTTCGACGCCGAGCTGGATTCGGATCAGGCCTTCGTCGAGGACCTGCTCGACCGCGTGCGGCATTTTCGCGGCAAGATGTTGCGGCCGGCGCTGTTGCTCCTGACCGGAAAGGCGTGCGGGCGGCTCACCGACGATCACGTCACGCTGGCGGCCGTGGTGGAGATGGTCCACGTGGCCACCCTGGTTCACGACGACGTACTGGACGGGGCCGACATGCGCCGCCGCAGTCCCACCATCAACGCGATCGTCGGCAACGTGCAGGCGGTGCTGCTGGGCGATTTTCTCATCAGCCACGCGTTCCATCTGTGCAGCAGCCTGGACAGCCAGTATGCCTCGCGGCTCATCGGCGCGACCACCAACACGGTGTGCGAAGGCGAGCTGATGCAGAACCACCATCGCGGCGACGCATCCATGAGCGAGGCGCTGTACCTCGACATCATCGGGCGCAAGACGGCGTCGCTGACCGCGGCCGCCTGCCAGTTGGGGGCGCGCTTCGCGGGTGCGGATGACGCCACCACGTCCGCGGCACGGCGATTCGGCTACGCGGCCGGGCTGGCCTTTCAGATCGTCGACGACGTGCTCGACGTGGTGGGCGCGCCCGACCAGATGGGCAAGTCGCTGGGGCGCGATTTCGACCTCGGCAAACCCACCCTGCCGGTCCTGCACTGCCTGGCCCATTGCGCCCTGGACGTCCGCTTCGAGCTGCAATCGGCGCTGTCACAGCAGCCCGGATCCGTCAATGGCCAGTTGAAGGCATGGCTGGCCTCGACCGACAGCGTGTCCTACGCCATGGACTACGCCAATCAACGGGTGGCGGACGCGGTCGAGGCCCTGTCGGCGCTGCCGCCCGGCGATGCCCGGTCATCGCTGTCGGCCATGGCGGAGTTCGTGACCCATCGGCGCTGGTAGCCGTCCACCGCCCCGCAACGTGCCGGGACGAGAGGGTGACACAATCGGCGTCGGGCTCCCTGCCGGCCCCTGCTTGAAGCCACGCGACTCTTCCGGGCGAGCCGCGTGGCTTCAGCCCGCGCGGACTCTCCTTCGCAGCAACGCTTACCCTCTTCAGAAGCTGGGCCTCAGCGTGCCGCGCCCGACTCGGAAGGTTCCGAGGACATCCGCCGCACTCGTCACGCACCACTCGGCTGCGGCAGTCTCCCGCATGCTCGAAAACGCTGCGCCGCGTCGATAGAATACCAGGAGGCTGGAAAGGATATGTCACGGCGCCTGGCCATCTTTGCAACAATTCTCCTTGCGTGCGCGACATCGGCGGCGCAGGACGACGGCGCTTCCACCGGGAAGGACGAGCGCGAGTCCTCGCAAAACGCCCTCGGCCCGCTTCAGCAGATCACCCGGCAACTCAAGAAGTTCGGCCCTTGGGAGGACCAGCTTGAGATGATCGAGCCGGCCATGGACCGGCTGTGGGAACAGAACCGCTGGACCGACGATGGCGACCGCTTCGCGCTCAACACGGCCAAGGAAGTCGCCCGCATTCCGCCTTGGCGGGTGATGGAAAGGCTCGGCCGCTTCACGAACCTGGTGGGCGAGCGCTACCGCCTTTCGGATCAGCAGAAGACGGGGCTGCAGGGTTCCATCATGCGCGAGACCGCCGGCCTGCTGGTCAAGCACGGCCCGACGCTGATGGAGCAGGTCCGCAAGGCGGTGGCCAAGAACGACGAGTTTCGCGACCACCCGCCCAGCCGCGAGGACGTGGCGGCCTTCATGGCGGAGTGGACTCGAGCGACCGAGCCCCTCCACCGCGACGCGCTGGAAGCGACGGAGCGGATCCGCGCCGATCTGGAGCGCGGCATGGACCCGTCGCAGCGCGAACTCGTGCGGCGGGACCTGCCCACGCTCGAGAAGCTGACGCGCTTCGCCAACGATCAGCGCGCGGAGTGGGCGCGGGGCCAGTGGGACCCGAGCGACTGGGGGCTGCGCGACGAGGACCTGGGGTGGGCGAGCAGCGGGCCGTCGAAAACCGATCTGCCGGGGCCGCCGGGCAAAGACGCCGGCGGGGCTGAGCCTGCCACGCGGTGGCTGTCGTACGAGCCGAAGACGTGGATCGCATACGTCCGTCACGCGATCGCGCTCTACGGTTTGGACGAACCTCAGACGGCTGCCGCGACGTCGATCCACGCTGAGCTTCTCGAGCGGGCAACCACGTTTATCGACCAGCGCTCGGACGAACTGACGGTCGTCAAGGGCGACGCCCGCCGGATCGACGCCGCCTGGGCGCCCGTCCGTGAGTGCTTCCGCGAATTGTGCGAGCGGGTCGAGGCGATCCCGACGCAAGCCCAGCGGGACGGGGCGCGGAGCGGGAAGTAGCGATACGGGTTCGGGGTTCAGCAACCGGCCGGCGTCTACGTCGCCGCGCGCCATTCGTAACCGCGTCACCGCCGGCGAGTCCGCGCGGGGTGAAGCCCGCGGCTCGCTGGCGAGTTATCGCCCGTCGTCAGTGTCGTCGGTCCGGCCGGGTCGCTTGTCGTGGCTGGATGCCGGTTCTACGATCTGCCGAAGAATCCGGAAGCACCGGGATCGGCGATCGACGCAGCGTGCCCCGGCCGCCGCCCGGCGCCCACGGGAGTTCGCATCCGTGCCACCATTCTCGCAGCCGTCCTCCGCGCTCCGCGTCGCCTTCCTGGCGCTGGTCGTGCCGTCGCTGGCGGGCGCTCAGGATCCTCGGGCCTATAACGTCACCACCCAGTTCGACGAGTACGGGAACGCTCGGTCGTTCCGCAATCCGTGGATCAGCGCACGCTTTGGGCTATATGGCGTCGCTCCGGACGCAGCGCCCTGGGACTATGTGTCCGCCACGGCGCGGAGCGTCGGGAGGCCGCCGCAGTTTGCGGGCCGCCTGGAGGCCGCTCGAAGCGGCGGTCTGGTGGGGCAACCCTTCGATTACACGCGAGGTGCTCCCGTCGGCGCGGCGGCCACGGGCACCGGCCGACCGGGGGGCGGTGCGGCCGTGGGCGGGCCGGTCGCGCAGACGCCCGGCACGATGCCGCTGAGGGTGCCGGACCTGCCGGTGCGGTCCACAATCGACCTGACCCGCCAACGGGTGCTGGGCACCGCCCGGCTCATAATGGCGGTCCATCCGCCGGATGTCGGAGGGGCCGGGGAGGTCAACGCCGCCGAGGCCGTATCGACGGAAGGGGACGGCGGAGCGGTGGAAGTCGGAGGCGCGTCGCAGTTTTATCAGGAGCGAAGCGCCACGCTGTACCAGCAGGCCCGTGCCCGGGGATGGGCGGCGTTTCGCGAGGGTGACTTCGCCTCCGCGTCATACGAGCTTCAGACGGCGCTGTCGCTGAATCCCGGCGACCGCGTGTCGCGCCTGGGACTTCTGTTCTGCGAAGCCGGCGCCGGTCGGTTCGTGGCCGCCCAGGCGCGGATGGCGTCGATCATCGGGCGGGAGGGGGGCGACGCCCTGACGCGTACTGTGGCGTTCGGAGCCCAGTTCGGCGCCGCCGATGCCTACGTGCAGACGCTGGACCAGCTTCAGCGATTCGTCATGACGCGCCGCGGGGACCTGGACAGTGCCGCGCTGCTGGTGTTCTTCTTGTGGCACGCTGGCGCCGAGCGCGACGCCCTGGAGGTCGCGGACCAGATCGCCAGGCAACGGCCCGATTCGCCCTATGCCTCGTGGTCGGTTCGGCTGCGCCGCACAATGACCCGTCCGGACGCGGCGCCGCCGCCCGGACCGGCCGACAACGCACACCCATGACCCAGGCCGCGACCAGCGCAACCGTCAGCGCCCCAACCCCTGCCGGATCCCACTCGGGGCCGCCGGCGGGCGGGGGGGACGTGCCGGCGGTGCGGGGGCGGGAGTCGCGTACAGCGTTCGGCCTGCCCATCTTCATCGTGCGCCACCGGCTGGCCATCTGCATGATGGCCCACGTGCTGTTCTTCAGCCTGAGCATGCTGGCGGCATTCGCGCTGGCCTACAACTTCCATCGCGCGTTTCGCTGGCCGCCGGCCTACGTCGACGGACCGATCACGACGGGATGGCTGACGACGCTGTTTCCGCCGCTGCTGCTGCTGGCGGTGGCGATCAAGACGCTGGTCTTCGGCGTCACCGGGCAGTATCGCGGATCGTGGCGCTACATCGGGTTCCACGACCTGTTCGGCGTATCGTGGGCGTCTCTGATCAGCTCGGTCATCCTGGTGGTGGCCTACTTTGTGATCGAGAACGTCGCCACCCAGATGACCGGCGAGGCGATGATCGACCGCTACGTGCCACCGCGGCTGCGGCAGTCGATCTTCCTGCTCGACTTCGGGACCACCGTCGCGTTCGTCTGCGGGGCGCGGATCGTGGTGCGGTTCTATTACGAAGAGGTGCGCGTCCATCGGGCGGAGAACGCCCGCCGCCTGCTGATCGTCGGTTCCGGCGACGAGGCCGAGTCGCTGGTGCGGCAGATTCGCCGCATGCCGGACGAGGGCTACGTCATCGTCGGACTGGTCGACGACCGTGCGTCAGGACAGACGGGCACGATCCACGGGGCCGCGTTTCTGGGCTCGACGCAGCGCCTGCCGGCCCTGGTGACTCAGCACCGCGTGGATGAGGTGCTGATCGCGCTGCCCGGCGCCCGCCCGCGCGAGATGCGGCAGTGGGTCGAGCGGTGCAGCGGCACCGGCGTGCGCTTCCGCGTGCTGCCCAGCGTGTCGGCGGTGATGGAGGACCGCGTTCAGGTCAACTACATCCGCGACGTGGACATCGCCGACCTGTTGCGGCGGGATCCGGTGCGGCTGGATACCGACCGGATCGCGCAGCAGATCAAGGGCCGGACCATCGCCGTCACCGGGGCGGGCGGGAGCATCGGGTCCGAGCTGACCCGTCAGATCGCGCAGTTCGGCCCGCGACGCGTGGTGTTGATGGAGCAGGCGGAGAACGCCCTGTTCGAGATCGACCGGGAGCTGCGGCGGTTGTTCCCGTCGCTGGACGTGGTAGCCGCGATCGCGGACGTGTGTGACGCACCGCGCGTAGCCGACGTCTTCACGAGGCATCGTCCCGACCTTGTCTTCCACGCGGCCGCGCACAAGCACGTGCCGATGATGGAGTTCAACGTCGGGGAGGCGATCAAGAACAACGTCGGCGGCACCCTGGCGGTGGCGCGGGCCGCGGCCGACGCCGGCGTGCCGCGTATGGTGCTGATCTCGACCGACAAGGCGATCAACCCGACCAGCATTATGGGTTGCACCAAGCGGGTGGCCGAACTCGTGGCCCAGGCGCTGAACCAGCAACGGGACATTCAGATCGTCACCGTCCGCTTCGGCAACGTGCTCGGAAGCGACGGGAGCGTGGTGCCGATCTTCCAGCGGCAGATCGCGGCGGGCGGACCGGTCACGGTCACGCACCCGGACATGCGCCGCTACTTCATGACCATCCCGGAAGCCAGCC
This sequence comes from Phycisphaerales bacterium, assembly GCA_003597935.1. GTDB lineage: Bacteria > Planctomycetota > Phycisphaerae > UBA1845 > UBA1845 > SURF-32. The sequence goes on from QZJT01000085.1 coordinate 21,814, forward strand.
AGCTCGTCTTGCAGGCGGGCACGATGGGGCAGGGCGGCGAGATCTACCTGCTGGACATGGGCGAGCCGATCCGTATCGTCGATCTGGCCCGGGACATGATCACGCTGAGCGGGCTGCGGCCGGGCGTGGACGTGGACATCGAGTTCACCGGCATCCGTCCGGGCGAGAAGCTGTTCGAGGAGTTGACCATCGACGGAGAAGAAGTGGCCGGCACGCAGCACCCGTCCATCGGCGTCCACAAGCACCGCGACGTGGACGCGGACGCGATCCTGGGCAGCGTGAGCAGCCTGCTGGCCGCAAACGACGCCGCTGATGACGAGCGCCGCAAGGACCTCCTGCGCCGGATCGTGCCGGAGTATCGGGGGAATAGCGAACGTCGAGGAGCAAATGGCGAATGAAGCAAGCTCCCGCGCCACCAGGCGCGGCAACGCGGAGCGTCGCTGGCGTCCATCTTGTCCATAGTGTCCATTCAGTCCATGCAGTCCATGCCATCCATGGCGTCCATGCAGTCCATTCAGTCCATGCCGTCCATGCCGTCCATTCAGGCCATGCCGTCCATCCCCGGCGCCCCACCTGAACCAGAGCCGCCCGCATGTTCCGCACGATCATCGCCGCCAACCCGATTGACCTGATCGAGCCGGGCATCGCCGAATCGCTGGACGTGCTCCGCGGCACGGTCGGCGCGGACGGCCTTGCGGTGTGGGTGGCCGCGCCGGCATCGACCTACTTCCGGCCCCGCGCCGCTGAGAACAAGGTGCTGCGTTTCGACGGCGGGCTGACGTATCGCCCCGACGCAGCGTGCTTCGCCACCACCCGGCTCAAACCGCCCGCGGCCGCGGCGCGCTCGCGCGACATCCTGGAGGAACTGTTCGAGGCGTGTGCCGAACGGCAGATGGGCCTGTCGGCGATCATCTCAGCGGCGCGAACCGGCGGCCTGGCGCGGCGGCATCCGGACGCTGCGTGCAAGAACGTGTACGGCGACGTCTCACAGACGTCCGTGTGCCTGTCGAACCCGGACGTGCGGGCGTGGTTGTATTCGCTCGTCGACGACGTCACCCGTCGGGCGGACCTGGAAGCGGTCTACCTGCACGATTTCCGCATGGGCTGCACCGACGCCGTGGACGTCGAACCGGCGGCGCCCGCCGACCGCCGCCAAGCCATCCGCGCTTTGCTGGAATGGTGCTTCTGCGAATCGTGCCGGCAGCGCACCGCCGCGGCCCGCGTGGACGTGGACGAGATGGCCGTTCGGGTGCGCGCCCGCATCGAGACGCTGATGGACGCCGCCGCGGCCGCCGGGCAGACCGCGGCTCAGATCGCGCACGAGTTCCGGCTGTCCGGGCTGGAGCCGAGCCCGGATACCGAGCTGGACGGCGTGCTGGCGGGCGTGGCCCGGGTGTCACGCTGTCCGGTGATCCTGGGGCCGGGATGGGGGGAGGGGGCGTCGGCGCTGCCCAGGGTGCGGGCCGTGCTGACCGCCGGCCGCGTCATCCCCTGGTCCGCCGGGCTCGCCGAAGCAGGCCGCGCGCTGGCCGATTTCGCCGCGCAGCCGGGCGCCACGCCCGCGACCTGGCTCGGAGTTCAGGCGACCGACGCCGTCATGTCCGACTCGGCCCGGCTCGTGAGCCTCTTCAAGACGCTGGCGGAATCCGGCTGGGCCGGCGCCTTCGTCTCTCACTACGGACAACTACCACTTTCGATGCTGGAGGCCCTGCGCCAGGCGATCCGCTTCGCCCGCCGCGCGGATACTGCAGGCTTGTAACGGCGCTGGCGAATCCGAGGCTGCCCCGATCCGGCAATCCTGACGATGAGCCTCCGGTTGCCCTCCACCAACTGCCGCTCGGCTTCGAGTTCGGCGACGATCGCACGCTGCGCGGCACGTGGGCGCTGGAGATGTCACAGCCGGATCAATCCCTCAGGGCCGGCACCAGTAGAACCTGATCGATGCCGTCCTTCCGGAGTTCCCGCTCGATCCTGGACATGAGTTCGGCATGATCCGAAGCACGGACCCCCGCTTGTGCCGGCTCTACCACGATGTAAAGCCACTCGTCATCCAGCTTGTAGCCGGTCACCTTCAGATGCACGCCGTCCGCCTCGGCTTCGGCAAGCCGCGACTTCACGCGCTCGACGATATCGCTCTGCTGTGTGGTTGTGGGCATGGTGCAATTCTTTTTTCTATATGGAAAGCGTCAAAGACGTTGTTCATGATGGAGACGGCTTCCCGCGCGTCGCCTGCGGTGACCTGCACCGACGGCTTATAGTCGGCGTCGATCCGCAACGTGTATAGCCGTCCGATCAACTCCGACAGCCATACGCGGCGATCCGGTTCCATCCCGGGCATGCTCGTTTCAATCAGCCGGCGAATCCCACCGGTACCGAGTTCCCCGGGATGGTTCGGCCCTTCCCGTCCCGCCGGGAATGATACGTTCGGCGCGGCCGCCAGCGCGAACGTCACTCTGGAATACGCGGCGTAATACGCCCGATTCAGACACGAGCGGTAATTCTCGCCAGCCAATCGGCTCGCGGCTCTCCGGGCGTCGCTTGCCAGATCAAACCACGTTTGAAGCGTGCGCCGATTCTACCACGTTCGGGCCGTCGGTGGAAACTCCGCTTCAGATGCGGGCAAGGGCGGGTGCGTGACAGACTCGGCGGCGTGGGGCGTGGTAGCTGCGCGGTGCTTGGGTAGCTCGTCGCTCCGCGGCGGGACCGACCGATCGCTCACACGACCCCCTGGCCGCGGAGCGGCGAGCGACCCCTCAATCCCCCGCAAGTGTCACGCGCCCGCAACGACCGGGTGTGTGACGGATGCGGCGGGGCTATCAATGCGCTCCGCTCTGCGTGTGGCACCGGCATCGTGGCGTGGTCGCGGCGAAGCGGCGACGGGCGTGGCCTGGAAGGCCACGCCCACCGGCTGGAAGCCGGTGTCCGGAGTTTGGCGATTAACTAGACAGTCTGGACTTGCCCTTGGCGTCCCGGACCCGCGTTTTTCAGCCGCTTCTTACGTAGGCGATGGGCGGGACGGGGGCGACGGGCACTTCGGGGCACTTCGCAACCGGCAGGACACTGGTCACGAAGTCGGTGGGTCGGTCTGTTCGGGTCACCTCCTCCAGGGCGAAGCCCCGAATCTCATGTCGAAGGATCTGGATCAGTCGTTGTGTGGATCGCCGCGAGCCATTCCTGCGGTCTTCCCATTTGGGTAGAGGCAGGACATCAAGCTCGTCCGGCCCGAAGGCGTTCATGGCCGCCAGCAGCAGCATCGAGTAGTTGGCGACCGCGAAGGCCGGTTGCCGCTCGACGGACTCGGCGGACCAGAGCTGGGCCTGACCGACGCCGATGACCTGTTTCTCGTCTCGATGATTGACCTCAATAAGCCACCTGTAAGGCGGCGCTCGAGAATAAACTGGACGAACTGGCAACTACGCGATAAATCCGCTATACTACCGGCGCAGTGCCAAGTCCTCGCTGCACCTCGCCCAACT
>QZJT01000111.1 GCA_003597935.1 Phycisphaerales bacterium
GCGTCCGCGTTGCCGCCGGACGATACCGCGGATACGGTGCGGCGGGGACGCTTGGGGCGAGACTGGCGTGACTATGACTGGCGGCATCTGGTTCACCGCGGGCGTGCTCATCACGGTCCTGTGGGTGGCGCGGCGGGTCGCCATCGGGGCCGTCCTGCGCCGCGACCCCGCGGTTTCACCGCGGCCGGGGTCGCCGGGGGCGGCAGCGCCTCCGTCCGCGTTGCGCGTGACCGTTCTGGTGGCCGCGAAAGACGAGGAGGACAACGTCGAGGCGTGCGTCCGTTCGTTGCTGGAGCAGGACTATCCGAACTTCCGCGTCGTGGCGATCGACGACCGCAGCGCGGACCGAACGGCCGAGATCCTCGACCGGCTGGCGCGGCACCACCCGGACCGGCTGGACGTCTTACACGTGCGCGAACTACCGGAGGGCTGGTTCGGCAAGTATCACGCGCTGCACGCCGGCGTGCAGCGGGCGGACGGCGACTGGCTGCTCTTCACCGACGCGGACTGCCGCTTCTTCTCGCCGGCGGCGCTGTCGACGGCCGTGGCGGAGGCCGGCCGGCGGCGGGCGGAGTTGTTCTCGCTGACGCCGGCGCTGATCATCGAACGCGCCTGGGAGCACGTGGTCCAGCCGGTGTGCGCGGCCATCCTCATGCTGTGGTTCCGGCCCAGGCGCGTGAACGACCCGGCGCGCTCGGACGCCTACGCCAACGGCGCCTTCCTGCTCATCACCCGCGCCTGTTACGACGCCTGCGGCGGGCACGCCCGCGTGCGCGACCAGACCTGCGAGGACATGGCCCTGGCGCGGATCGCGAAGGCGTCCGGCCGTCGCATCAGCGTCGCCCGCAACGAGGGCGTCTACGGCACCCGGATGTACACGACCATCCGCGAGGCCTGGCGAGGGTGGAGCCGCATCTACTTCGGCGCGCTGCGCACGCGGACGCGGATCGGCCTGGCCATCGCCTTTCTGTGCCTGTTCACGTTGGCGCCGTGGGCCAGCCTGATGGCGGCGTCGATCGGCTGGTGGGCGGCCGGCGCGGCGTCCACGGCGACTACGGCAAACACGGCGTCCACGGCGTCCGTCGGCTGGTGGCCGGCGCTGGTTGGTATCTGGGCGGCCGCCTGCGCGGCGCAGCTCTGGTCGGTGGCGCGATGGTACGGGCTGGCCGGCTCGCGGGCGCGCTGGTGCTTTGCGTACCCCGTCGGCGGCGTGTTCGCGCTGGGGGTACTCATGGATGCCCTGCTGAAAGCCATGGGGTGGACGGACACGGTGTGGCGGGGCGGCCGCTATCGAGGCGGCAGGCAGGTCCTGGGCGTAAGGGAGTGAGGGAGCGCGGGAGTGCGGGAGTAAGGAAGTGAGGGAAGATGAGCCGGATCGATGGTCCTTCCCTTCGATTGCTCGTCTTGTCGCCGGCCGCGTCAGTTCAGTTCCGCCCGTCGCCGGTGGAGTTCGCGGGCCCGCTCGTGGATCAGCTTCTGCTCCGGCTCGAACACCGCCAGTTCCCGTGCTTCCTCCAGCACTTCCGCCGCCTCGCCCAGCGACCCCTCCTGCGTCAGCACCCGGGCCAGCTCGGCCCGCACCGGGATCTCGTCGGGCACCACCGCCACCATGCGCGAGAGCACGTCGGCCGAGCGCCGCCAGTCGTTGAGGTTCACGTAGTGGGCGTAGAGGTTGCCCAACATGCGGCGAAGCGTCTGCCGCTTGTCCACCGGCTGGAACATCGCGTCCGACACCGGCGCCGAGGCGCCCAGGATCAGCCGCACCATCTCGGCACACTCCCCCCGTGACCGCAACGCCGCGCCGTGGAACGGGTCGATGTAGACGTCCTCGGGCATACGCTCGTGCCGGAGCACGAAATGTCCGGGAAGCCCGATGCCCACCAGCGGCCAGTCCAGCGTGGCGGCCACGTCCAGCCAGAGGACCGAGAGGCTGATGGGGATGCCGCGGCGGGTGTCGATGACGCGGTGGAGGTAGCTGTTGGCCGGGTTCTTGTAGTCCGCCTCGTTGCCGGTGTATCCGTGCCGGTCGAACAGCACGGTCCTCATCGCCCGCCATTCGTCCTCGGGGCCGTGGACGTGCTCCGCCCCCACCTCCCGCGCCAGCCGCGTCAGCCGCGCCAGATACCGGCTGACGTCCAGGTCGGGATACTCGTCCAGCGAAAAGAGCAGGGCGGCCTTCGCCAGGCGGATGCGCGGGCCGGGCTGCCGCATGAGGTGGTCGAAGGGATGGGGGGGGGCCTTCACGGTCGACGTCACTCGAACAGGGCCTGCTGCTGGGGGCTGTCGTGGACGGCCCGCTCCCGGATCTCCCGGATCTCGTCGACGAACTCCTCCACCGAGCTGTACTTGCGATAGACGCTCATGAAGCGCACGTAGGCGACGGGGTTGACGCCGCGCAGGTGCCGGGCGACGTAGCGGCCGATCTCCTCCGAGCGGACCTCGCGGTCGTGCTCCCGGAACAGGTCCTCTTCGACCCGGTCGACCACGCCGGTGATCTGCTCCTCCGTGACCGCCAGCTTGTAACAGGCGCGCTCGACGCCGTCGCGCACCTTCTCACGCCGATAGAGCACGACGGAGCCGTCCGACTTGATGACGCTGAGGCGCAGCTCCTCCTCGATCCGCTCCTTGGTGGTGAATCGCCGTCCGCACTCCTGGCACATCCGCCGTCGGCGGATCGCCCGTCCACCATCGGTGGTGCGGGAGTCGATGACCTTGTCGCTGTCCGTCCGGCACGAAGGGCATCGCATGGGGTCAGGCTCCTCGGCAGAAAGACGTCACGAAGTGCCGGCGCGACGGCGCGGGGCAAGCGAGGCGCCGGCGATCCTGCGGAAGCGGGGTGGAACGAGTGTCTTTGCAATCGGGCGCTATCACCGCACGGGCCCCGAGACGCCCGACTGCCCGATCGGCTGTCGCTTTCGCCTTCGCCACCATCTTGCGGCCTCCCGGTGCTCGACCCCACCCCGCATGACGGGCCTGCCGAACCTACCACCGCTACATCTAGGATGCAAATCGCCGACGGAATGAGATTATGCGCGGGTGCGTAACAGAATCGCCGGGCGGCCTGGGACCGCCCGGCGCCAGCCTGGCGGCAGGGGAGAGAGGCGTCCGCGGCGTAAGACCGCACTCACCCGGGAACGACGCGCGGGCTTCAAGCCCGCGCCTCACTGGTGGCGCATGATCGCGCACGGTGATTCAGCAGCGCACTCTTCCTCAACGGACCGCACGGCGACTACCCCAGCCGGTTCAGCACCAGGAGCAGGGCGATGAACGCCAGGACCCAGGGGATCGCCCGGATAAGCGCCAGGACGATCTGCCGGCTCGACGGCGCGCCGCGCCGGACGGATACGGTCTCGGTGTTCGACGGGTCCATTTCATCGAACAGGGCGCCGAAGGGGAACACGGCGCACGCTTCCAGGTCGTCGAGCATCTCGACGGCGCTTTGATAGCGGTCATCCGCGGCCGGGGCGCAGGCCCGCACGATCAGCTCGTTGATCTTGGCCATGTCCCACTTGCGGGTGTCCTTGCGGAACGCCGCCGGCAGCGCGGGAAACGTCTCCGGGTGCTGGCCGGCGATCATGTTGTGCAGAACCTTGCCCATCGCGAAGGTGTCGGCCGTGCGGTCCATCACCCGGTCCGGCGGCATGTAGCGCGGAGTGCCGATGACCACGGCCCCGTCCACGCCGGCCGCGACCATGCCGATGTCCGCCAGTTTGGGCCGGTGTTTCACGAACACGATGTTGCTCGGCTTGATGTCGCGGTGGACCAGGTCCAGCCGATGCAGCCGGGCCAGGCCGCGCAGGAGCCGCCGGATGATCTCGATGGCCGTGTCCGGTTGGATCAGGCGGCGGCGCATCACGCTGTACAACGTCAGCGGGCGGTAGTTCGCCGGAAAGGTCTCGCCGCTGACCGGGCCTTTGGTTTCCGCGTCGTCGGCCAGCTCCATGGTGTAGTAGAGCTGATTGCCCACCAGTCCGACGTGGTAGATGTCGATCAGATACGGATGCCGCCCGACCTTGCGGCAGTAGGTTTCCAGCGCCGTGCTCTCGCGGCAGCCGACGTTGGCCTGTCGCATCCGGCTCACGTCGAGGATCTTCAGCGCCCGAAAGACGCCCACGCGGTCGCGCACGGCCCACACCGCCCCGTACGCTCCCTCGCCGCACAACTGGATGCGCTCGTAGTCCGGGACCCGCCAGAACGCCTCGCCCGGGTCGGCGCTGCCGAGTGGCGCTTCGTCGTCGGCGGCCAGGCCTGGGCGCACGGCGAACACGTCGGTGGAGACGGCGGTGTCGGCGGGCGCGTCGGGGAGTGCCGCGGCCGCCGACCCGGACACCGATTCCTGCCACGCCTCGCGCAGCAGAGACGCATCGAGGCTGGCGGCCCGCATCAGTTCGACTGCCCGGCGGCAGGGCGGGCAGGCGGCCACGTGTCGTTCGAGCGGTTCGGCGTCGTGCTCGCTCAACTCCCCGTTCTCGAACGCGGCCAGCTTGTCTCGAGTGGGGCACTCACTCATTTCCCGTCCCCATACCAGGTTTCCAGCATCTCGGCGAACCGCTCCCGCACGCGGCGCATGACGCGGGCCTTGGCGACGTACACCTGGCCGCGGGTCATGCCCAGGGCCTGCGTGATCTGCTCCACCGGCACCGACTGCAAGACGTACAACTCGAAGGCGCGATAAGTGTGGGGAGCGAAATCCCCCTTCACGCTGGCCACGCAATACATCAGGTGCGTGCGCGTCCACTGCCGTTCCCATTCCTCGGCCGGGCTGACCCCCTGGACGGCCTCCGGATCGCCATGAAGAGGCAGCGGATCACGAGCCCGCCGCCGCAGGTGCTGATACACCTTGAGCTGCACGATCCGCCGCAGCCAGGCGCGGAAACTGCGGCGGCGGCGAAATCCGCGGATGTTGCGGACGATGATCTCGAGGCACTGCTGGGCGATCTCCTCCGCCTCGCCCCGGTTCAGCCCCTGCTGTCGGGCGTAGCGGACCAGCAGCGGTCGGTAGATCCTGTCGAACGCCGCCCACTGGTCCGCGTCGTCGAAGTTGCGGACGCCCTCCAACAGGCTCGAGCGTGTTCGTGTCACGTGGCGCCTCGTCCAGCCCGGCGCGCCTGGCGCCGGGGTCGCTGCCGCACCCCCATTATACCGGCAGGGTCCGCTTGATCGGCACGCCGGTCGGCGAACGCGTGCGTGACACCATCGGCGGGGCCGCGTGGCTTGAAGCCCGCGCGGCGTCGCTTTCGGAACGGTCCGATACGGCCCACCGTCAAGTCTGATATTCATCGTGCACAATCTTACAACCCGAACTTGGCCGCATTGGGGGGAACTGTGCGTGTGACCCTGTGGAGTCCATTGAGGTCGCGGGCGGACTCGCTCGGCGAGTCCGCAGTGGCGACCGAACCGCGCAGCTCGAATGCGCGTGATGCGACGGACGGCCTCTGCAAGACGACCATGCCGGCGTGACGCACCGGCAAAAAGCGATGCAGGTCGGGTGCTCCTTCGGGTCACCCGACCTGCATTCCCTCCTCGAACTGGACGACCAAACCCAGTTCCGCGCAGTTGTGCTGTGCCCTCATTGTACTGATTACGTAACACGATTCAAGCCGGGTTTCGCAAAAAATGTGCCGGCGGATAGTGCGAACGCACTAAAGCGGAGTGCCCGCCGACGCACCCTCAGCGAGCCGCCAGCGAGCCGCCAGCGAGCCGCGGGCTTCAGCCCGCGCGGATGCTCCTGCTTCGACCCGACTACCAATGGAGCAGGGCGGCATTGAACGGGGTGCCCGAAGGCAGACCGGAAGCGAGCCGCGGGCATGAAGCCCGCGCGGATGCTCCTGCTCCGACCCGTCCTCGAATCACGCGCGGGAACTTGGACCGGCGTGCCCGATGACGCACCCGCCGCAAGCTGTGGGCTTCAGCGGAACCGGCGTGCGGTCGCGTCGGTGACGACCATGTCCACGGCCCGGTCGAGGGGTCCGACGGGTACGGCCGGGGTCATCTGGTTCTCGAAGATCAGGCCGCAGGATATCCCCTTGAACTCCGGGTGGGCCAGGAATCGGTCGTAGAACCCCCGGCCGCGCCCCAGCCGGTTGCCGTACTCGTCGAAGGCCAGCGCCGGCACCACCACCAGGTCGATCAGCGAGATGGGGAAAGGGGCGCCGGATTCCGGTTCGCGAATGCCCAACTCCGAAATCGCGGAGGCGTCCGACAGCGACCGCATTTCGACGGGCAGCATCCGACGCTGCTCCCAACTGACCTTGGGAACCAGGACGCGCTTGTGGTCCTGCCAGCAGCGCAGCACCAGCGGTGTGGTGTCCACTTCCGTAGGGCGGGGGAGGTAGACCATCACGACTTCCGACTTGATGAACTCGGGGCGCTCGAAAAGGCGGTGGCAGGCCATGCGCGAACGGGCGTCAATCTCCTCGCGCGTGAGCTGGGCCAGGACCGCCCTCAGTCGCTGTCGTAATTCCCGTTTCGCCGGCAATCCGCTCACTCGGTCCGAATCACACGCCCGCCGCGATGACCCGCGCATCGGTCCTTTGATGGGCGGCCCATGAGTTCATTCTGACCGGCGCGCGCCACCACCGCCACTATAGCGACCTTGCGACCCATCGGGTAGCGGAGCCCGGCCAAACGGGGGGTTCAGGCGCGGGCGATGGCCACGGGGCGTGTTTCGGCGTCACTGTCCGCGAACCGGTGCGCCACCTGGCGGAACTGCGGCTCGCACTCCAGAAACGCGGCGACGATGTCGGGGTCGAAGTGCTTCCCGGCGTCGCGCTCGATCCGGTGGACCGCCTCTTCGTGGGGGAGAGCGTCCTTGTAACACCGGCGGCTGGTGATGGCGTCGTAGGCGTCCACCAGGGCGATGATCCGGGCGGAGAGCGGAATCTGGTCGCCGGCCAGCCCGCGCGGGTAGCCGCGCCCGTCGAAGCGCTCGTGGTGGCAGTAGGCGATGTCGATGCAGTGCTGGAGCAGGGGCACCGGCCCGGTGCCCTCCATGGCGGCCGAGAGCACGCGATAGCCGATCGTCGTGTGCGTCTTCATGATCGCGTATTCTTCGTCGGTCAGCGGGCCGGACTTCGTGAGGATATCGTCGGCGATGCCGACCTTGCCGATGTCGTGCATCGGCGCCGCCAGCCCCATCGACTGAACGAACTCGTCGTTGACACGGCCGGCGTATGGACCCCGTTTCGACATCTGGCGGGTCAGGATGCGGGCGTACTGCGATACCCGCTCCAGGTGCAGCCCCGTCTCGTTGTCGCGATACTCGGAGAGGCGCCCCACGGTGGTGAGCAGCACGCGCACCGACTGTTCCAGCCGCGTCCGGCGCGTCAGGTTGTTCAGCGCGATGGCGCCGGCGTCGGTGATCGAACGGATGCACTCGATCTCCTCGCGGGTGAAGGGCTCGTCGTCGCTCTTCTCGGTGACGTTGAGGACGCCGAGGATCTCGTCGGGGGTCTGGAGGGAGGTGGAGACCAGCGGCGTGGACAGGAACGCCTCCCGCCCGTAGCCGCGCTCCAACGACGACTTCTCGCCATAGGCGGTGGCGACGAACGTCTTGCCGCTGCGGAAGACCTGTCCGGCCACGCCCTCGATGTTCTTGATCCGGATCTTGTCGACAATGTCCGGGTCGATGCCGACGGCGCGGGCGCAGGTCAGATACTCGCCGGACTCGTCGGTGAGCATCAACGAGATGCGGCCGCTGCCGGTGGCGTCCTTGACGCACTGGACGATCGAGTCCAGGATCTCGTCCCGCTTCTGGCACTGGCTGAGCTTGCGGGTGTAGTCGTAGAGCGTCTGCAAGCGCCGCGTCTTCTGGCCGATCTCGTCTTCCAGCCGCTCGTTGAGTTCTTCCACCCGCCGCCGGGCGGTGGCCAGCCGGTGTACCGTCCGCACCCGCGCCAGCAGCTCCGCGACGTCGAACGGCTTGCTGACGTACTCCTGGGCGCCCGCCTCCAGGCCCAGCACGAGGTCCTCGGTGCGGGAACGGGCCGTCAGCATGATGATCGGTATGTGTTCCGTCTTGGGGTCGCTCTTGAGACGGCGGGTGGCGGTGACGCCGTCCATCTCCGGCATGCCCACGTCCATGACGATGAGGTCCGGCTGGTGGGCCTCGGCCATTTCGATCGCCTCACGGCCGCTGCGCCCGATGAGCACGTTGTACCCGGATGCCCTCAGATGGGCGCTGAGTACGAACGTCAGGTCGGGTTCGTCGTCGACGAGCAGAATGGTTGCGACGTAAGAGTCCGCCATGACCTCTTCCCGTCCGCGCGGGCCGCCCCGCGCGCCGATGCGCGCACCGCGCGGACATCCATGCATCGGCGGATTGGCGTCCTGAAACCAACAGACCCACTCCAAAGGACCGGGTCCGAAAAAACGGATGCCACCGGCCGCGCGCGATGTGGACGTGGTGGATCAGGGAAGCGTCCGGGGGATGACGTAACCGTCGAGGTCGACGGGATCGTCGAGGTGGATGACGGAATCGTCCGGGTGGATGAAGGAACCGTCAGGGCGGATGACGGAAGCGTCCGGGCGGATGACGGAAGCGTCCGGGTGGATGACGGAAGCGGCGCCGCGTACGGTGCGTGACGGAATCGGCGGCCTCCCCTGGGACCGCCAGGCTGGAGCCGGGCGGTTCCAGGGGCACCCTCCGATTCCGTCCCGCACCCTGGTGTTCAGTCTGAATCCGGCAACATGGCCTGATCCCGGAGCGTCCACTCCCGGTGGGCCGGTCCACCCCTGACGCCAAGGGTGGACGTCATGGTCCGATGCAGTCGGACGAAGTTCGAGTGCGTGAAATGCCGTGCGGCCGCGCCGGCCCGATTCCCCGGCCCTTTTGCCGATCTTATGGGTAAGTCAGGTGATGCGAGAATCCGGGCTATTTCGACGGGCTTCGCCGGGTCTTGAGCACTCGCATCGACAGGTAGATTACACCACCCGTTGCGGTGGACTGACGAGGGACCGCAACGGGTCGCCGGCTCTTAATCACTATCATCGTCGCCTTCTTCTTGTCGGTCTTCTTCGCCATGACCTCGATCCTCGCCCTCGTACTCTGATCCTGGGCCTGGATGCCTGAATCCGATGAACTCCACGCGGAAAGATACACGCTCCACCGGCCGACCGTCCGCGACGACAACCAGATCGTAGGCGCCTCCTCCCTTGACGGGTATCGGCGGGCAGGCAACCACCAAACGCTTGATCGCTATTCTATCGTGGGACGTTACTATCGCAACGTCCGATTCCACGAACACCTTACCGTCCGACAAAATGACCGTGCGCGATTCGGCGACAACGAGAAAACGCGGTTCTCAGCCCCGCCACGGCCTCCTGGGATCCTCTGTCGCATGATTGCGCACGGTCATAAAGTCCACAATCTCCAACCCCAGAGTGTGGGTACCCACGCCCCCAACGAGATGAAGGTGAACGAAGAACTCCTCCGTCTCTTCCGCGCCCTCGGGAACGACAAACGTATTGAAGATGGATATCGCCGATGCTGACTTTGTTAATTCGTCGACGATGACTCGCTCGCAGAGCATATTCGCTTTGCACTGCGGAATCGGCTTCTCTCGCTTCCTTCGGGGCGCGCCTTTTTTTCGCTTCTTCCTTGCCATTGCGTTTCTCGGGCCTTGGGTTTGCCTGAGCGGACCGGCTGACTCCCAGCGTAGAACACCGACGACCGTCGGTCCGCCCTGCCCTTCCTATTCCCTCAACCAGGCTGACGGACGACGACGCTTCGAACACGCGAGGCGTGCGCGATGGAATGAACGGATCAACACAACCGAACCACGGGCCTGACACGTCGGTTTATCTGTGGGGTCGCCGAAGCACACCGCCCGGTGCGCCGGTAGCTTCGCTCAGCGCGCCGGGCCCGCGAAGACTCCCTTCGCCGCCAGCGTAACCCGCACGGCGCCCGCGTCGGCAGTATTCAGCCACTGCCTCCCGCTGAGGATCAGCGGCAGGGCCGTCCGGTCCAGGTTCCCGCTGCGCCCGTGCGAACTGACGCAGATCGTCGGATCGACGGCCCAAATGAACGCCTCGGAGCTGTTCCGGACGCTGCCGTGGTGCGGCAACACCAGCACGTCCGCGCCGATGCCGCCGCGCTCGATCAGGGCGAGCTGAGGCTCGTCCTCGATGTCGCCGGTCAGCAGGACCGAGCGGCCCGCGTACGTCACGCGCAACACCAGGGAAGTGTCGTTGACGTGCAACGATGCTCCGTCCGGCGGCGGCCAGATGTACTCGAATCGCACGTCGCCGATGCGCCAAGACCGCTGGTCTGCCCTCATCATGATGACGGGCACCCCGCGGGCGGCCAGCCGATCCAACAGATGCGCCCCCGGCGAGCCAGCGGGCGAGTGCAGCGCGAAGTAAGGCGTGGTGACGATCGGCCCGACGGCGTCCGGCGGCCCATAGCGTCGAAGCTCATCGATCAGGCCAGGGAGGGCGTTGTAGTGGTCGAGATTGGCGTGGCTGACGTAGACGCGGTCGATGCGGTCGATACCGCGCCAGCGCAGGAAGGGCGCCAAGATGCGCGCCCCGGCGTCGAAGGGAAGGTCGCTGCCGGCGTCATACAGCACGGTAGTGCCGTCCGGCAGTTCCAGCACGGTCGCCAGTCCGCGGCCGACGGAGAGCACCGTCACGTGGAGTGCGCCGGTGCCGCGCAGGAGCACCGGCTCGGCGAGTACACCCCAGACGGCGGTGCAACCGGCCAGGGCGGCCGCGCCGCGGAGCCAACCACACGACGGCCGATGGTCCGGCTCGACCAGCGCGCCGCGCCGGTCCCACGTCAACGCCCCGCTCGTGCGAAACGCCCGCACCAGCGCACCGAGGGAGAGGTAGTAGAGCAGCACGAGTGTGACGGAGGGCTGCCCCACGGCGATCGACGCCCCCGGCAGATCGCCCGCCCATTCGACGAAGGCGATGAGCAGTCCGTCCACCTGCGACACCAGCGCCTTCACCGGCCAGGCCAGCGTCGGCGAGATCAGCGACACCAGCACGGCCAGGAACCCGCCCGTCACGATCGCCCCCACCAGCAGGATCGCCGGCAGCGACGTCAGCGCGCCCCACGGCTGAATCCGATGGAAGTGCCACGCGATGATCGGCGCCGTCACCAGCCAGGCGCCCAGCGAGACCAGCAACGGCCGCACCCCCCACCGCAGCACGTGCCGTCGTGCCCGGTTGAGGGGCGTGAACCGGTGCAGTCGATCGAGCACGCGGCCCGTCGGATCACGCCGGCGCAGCCGTGCCGGGTATCTGAACCGGATCCACCCTTCCCGCTCCAGGCCCGCCAGCGCCGGGGTGAGGTATCCGATCCCGCAGGTGGCTGCGAACGAAAGCTGAAAGCTGACGTCGAAGACGACCGGCGGCCAACACAGGATGAATAGCGCCGCGGCGCCGGAGAGCGTGTTGAGCATCGTGCCGCGGCGTCGCAGCAGCACGCACAGGCACAGCGCCACCGTCATCACAGCCGCGCGCAGGATGGAATAGCGCAGGTCCGTGCCCAGCGTGTAGAAGCCGACGAAGGCGATGATGACGGCCGCCGTCACCCGGTGCGGCCATATCCCCAGCCTGCCCACCACGACGACCAGCAGGACGAGCGCCGAAAGGTGCGCGCCGCTGACCGCCATGAAGTGCATACAGCCGGATTTCACGAACGCGGCCGTCAGCTCCCGGCCGACGCCCGCCCGCTGGCCGAGCACCATCGCCTGGAGCAACCCCGCCTCGTCCGGATCGTAGGTCGATCCCTCATCGAAGAGCGCCTCGCGCAGCACCTGCTGCCAGCGCGACCACCAGGCGGCGACGGTCCACGAACGGCCGGCGCCGGCCTGAAGCGACGGGTCGAGTTGCCTGACGTTGAGCGCGAAGTCGCAGGCTATCGAGGCCCGGATCCCCCGCCGGCGGCTGTGCAGCGCCCAGTCGCGAGCGCCGGGGTTGCCCGGAGGACGAAGAGGGGACAACCGTCCGAAGGCCTCCACCTCGTCATCGCGCTGCAGGTCGAGGACGGCTTCATGAACGCTGACGTGGATCCGCCCGCTCACGGGCAGCCACCCATTCACGCCTTGGATCGACGAGCACTCCAGCTCGAACACCGTGCGCTCGCCGCCGTAGCTCCACTCTGCGAACTCGAAGTCGCTTCGCTCCAGCAGGCGAGGCTCGTCGGCGACACGTCCGCGGACGCGGGCGATGACGCCGGGATCGGCTGCGTACCGGGCGATATCGGCATCGCTGGATCCGTTCACAGCGCGGTGGTGCAGCACCCAGCCCGCGCCGAAGGATGCGAGAAAGATCAACGCCGTGCCCAGACGCCGCCGGCACCCGTCGATGGCGAGCACTGCAGCGGCGACGGTCGCAACGACCACCGCGATAGCCGGCGACACGGCCGTGCGTGCGTCCAGCAGCACGCCCGCCATCAGGCCCACGACCACGGGCAGGAGCGGTGCCTGGCGGAGGACAATGGTGTTCACATGGCCGGCTCCAGTGGACACTCTGCCGTGGTTCACCGTGTCCCGTGTCATGGTGTGATGCGGCCCCGCAGGGCGCGGCCGCGCCGCGGGTCGGCCTGCGAACCGGACGAACCGAGTTCAGCGCAGCCCGCGCGGCCCCGACCTCGGCCGTCCCGGTTTTACCACTCCACTCCCAGCATCACACAGTTCAGTCCGCTGCCGATCCCCATCATGGCGATGCGGTCGCCTGGCGCGGGAGGGTTGCGCTCCGCGCCGATCGCCATGGTGATCGGCAGCGAGACCGACCCGACGTTGCCGAGGAACTCCAGCGTCGAGAAGTCCAGCGACGGATCGAGTTCGAGCGTCTGGTAGAGCCGGTCGCGATGGGCGACGCCCACCTGGTGGGTGAAGCAGCGGACGACGTCGGCGTTGCTCCAGCCGAGCTGGCGCTTCGCCTGCGCCCACGTCTCCACCGCCAGTTCGCAGCCGGCCACCAGGAGCGTTTCCGAGTCCGTGCTCATCACCATGTGGGCGCCGTCGCTGAAGCCGACGTCGGCCGTGCCGCGGCAGAGGTGGTTGGCATCGGACGACGCCAGCACGGCCCCGCCCAACAGCCGATGTCCCGTCTTCGACACGGATTCGTGGGCCATGACCAGCGCCGCCGCGCCCGATCCAATGGTCAGCGAGGCGAAGGCGTCGTTGAGATTCTTCTTGGTGAGCGTGCGGTTGTCCAGCAGGGTGCGGAGGGTGGACTCGACGAGGTATCGGCTGTGCTCGCCGGCTACGATCAGCGCCACCTTGATCTGCCCGAGTTCGATCATGTTCGCCGCCACCAGCATCCCGTTGAGGAAACCCAGGCAGGCGTTCGAAATGTCGAACATCATGACGTGCGGCGACAGCGCGAGGGCCGAGTGGACGAACGCGGCCGAGGCGGGTTCCAGGCAGTCGCGCGACACCGAGGTGTGCAGCAGGCACTCGACGGACTCCGCCAGGAAGCCCGACGCCTCCAGCGCCGCCCGGCCGGCGCGGGCGCTCATTTCGCTCGGCAGCGTCGCCGGCGGCCACAGCCGGCGCTCGCGAATGCCGGACATCATCTCGATGCGCCCCTCGTGCAGCCCGAAACGCGCGTACACCGGGGCCAGCCGCTGTTCGAGATCGACGGAGGTCACGATCTCGTCCGGCAGGACGTATCCGAAGCGCTCGATGCAAACGTGTTCGTATCTCATGCACGCGCTCGGGGCACCGGTTTTCAACCGGTGGTCCGCCCGGCATGAATGCCGGGGCTCTGGTTGTGGCACCGGTTTGTAACCGGTGTCCGCCCGGCATGAATGCCGGGGCTCTGGGTGGGGTACCCGGTTTCCATCGGTGACCCGATGCTATACCTCCTCGATGCGGATGACCTCCAGCCCCTCGTACGTGGTGTACTGTCGCAGCAACTGCTCCGCCTCCTTGATGGAGGCCGCTTGGAGCTTGTAGTGCCGGATCGGGCCGGGCTTCTTCTCGCCCGGCTGTTGGAACTTGAAGTAGATGACGTATGTCTTCATGCCGCCTTTTCCGCGTGCCATCCACGCTCTCCTGCCGATTCGCGATCGAAAGCGCGGACCGCTCCGAAGCCGACCTCCCGATCCGGCGGCCCCGGCAAACTGAAGGCCCGCACTCCCGGCGCGGCCGTTGCCCCGCGGACCGGGGAGGGGATTCTAGCCCCTGACGGCGGTTTGGGAATAGACTGAAGATCGTCGTTATTCCGAGCCCCGGCATTCATGCCGGGCGGGCACCGGCTGGAAGCCGGTGCCACACGCACAGCCCGGCAACCGTGCCGGGCGGCGCAGCACGTATCGAGGCATGGAATCACCCCCGCACGCCGTCGAGCCTGACGCTGCCGGGTCCGCGCGATCGCGCGTGTGGCCACGGGCACTGGCGCTCGTCGCGATCACCTGCGCAGCTTACTGGCCCGCCCTGCACGCGGGATTCGTCTGGGACGACGACTACTACGTCACTCGGAATCCCACGCTTCGCGACGCGGACGGCCTGCGGCGGATCTGGTTCGAGGTCGGCGCCACGCCGCAGTACTACCCGCTTGTCCACACGACGTTCTGGGTCGAGTACCACCTGTGGGGGCTGTCGCCGGCGGGATATCACGCCGTCAACGTCGCGCTTCACACGGTCGTCGCGCTGCTGATCTGGCGGGCGCTGCTGGCGATTGGCGTGCCGGGGGCCTGGTGGGCGGCCGCGATCTTCGCTCTGCACCCGGTCCACGTCGAGAGCGTTGCCTGGATCACCGAGCGGAAGAACGTGTTGTCCGCGACGTTTTACTTCGCCGCCATGCTGCTGCTTGTCCGCCGGATGGCGGCGACGCGGCACGCCTCGAGCGAGTCGCATCCTGCCGCCACCGAACAGCCGCAGACTCGCGCCGCAACCGTCGCCCGCGCATCCAGCGAGCCGCGGGCTTCAGCCCGCGCGGAGTCGCCGTCGCCGTCAGGATCCCCGATGACCGAAAGCGCGGTAGTCCCCCCCGCCGACGCTGCGCCCACCGATTCGCCCGCAGGGTGGACGGAGTGCAACGCCGGTTACGTCGTCGCCGTCGCGCTGTTCGTCCTCGCGCTGCTCAGCAAGACCGTGACCTGCTCGCTGCCGGCGGCGGTGTTGCTGATCGTCTGGTGGAAGCGCGGTCGCGTCATCCTGCGCCACGTGCTGACGCTGGCGCCGATGTTCGCGCTGGGTCTGGCGTTCGGACTGCTGACGGCGTGGATGGAGGCGGACACAGTCGGGGCGGCGGGCGAGGAGTGGGATCACACCTGGATCGAGCGCTGCCTGATCGCCGGACGGGCCGTGCTCTTCTACCCCTGGAAACTCGTGTGGCCCTCGACCTTGACTTTTTTCTATCCGCGCTGGCAGATCGATGCCACGCAGGTTTCGCAGTTTCTCGCTCCGCTCGCCGTCATCGCCGCGCTGGCGGCGCTGTGGCGCGGCCGGCGGTGGTGGGGTACGGGGCCGCTGGCGGCGGTGTTGTGCTTTGTGGGAACGCTGTTTCCGGCGCTGGGATTCATAGACGTCTATCCCACGCGATATTCATACGTGGCGGACCACTTTCAGTATCACGCGTCGCCGTATCTGATTGCGCTGCTGACGGCAGCGGTGTATTCATGGTTCGGGAGTTCGTCGCCTCTTGCCAGCGAGCCGCGGGCTTCAGCCCGCGCGGACTCTGCAGCGGAGACTCGTTCCTCGCGTCGTTCCCGCGCTGCCCGCACGGTCGACCGCTTTCTTGGTGCGGTTCGTGATTCAATCCAGCAGTTTCGCTCCGCAATGGCCGAGATCCGCCACCAGGGGACTTCGCGCGGGCTGAAGCCCGCGGCTCGCTGGACTGTCCCCGACGCCCTCCTACGTGCTAGAGGCAAGGTGCCTGAGATCGTCGGGGCAATTGCCTTGACGATGCTCGCTGTGCTGACGTGGCGGCAATGCCACGTCTACGCTGATCTGGAAACGCTGTGGCGCGACACGATCGGCAAGAACCCTGACGCGTGGATGGCGCACAACAATCTGGGCAGCCTGCTGCACGCCCGCGGAGATATCGAGGAGGCCGTAGAACACTATCAGACGACGCTGCGGTTGCGGCCGGACGACGTAGAAGCGCATTACAACCTCGGCCGGGCGCGGGCGGCACAGGGCCGGCACGAGCAGGCGATTCTGCACTTTCGGGCCGTGCTCGAAGCCCGGCCTGACCACTCGCGGGCCGAGTACGGTCTGGGCCTGGCCCTGCGGCGCATGGGGCGAGAGGCTGAAGCGGTGGAGGACTATCGCCGCGCCGTCCAGCTCGATCCGGACTTCGCCGAGGCGCACTTCGCCCTCGGCATCGCGCTGCGCTCGCTGGGGCGCACGGAGGAAGCCATCGCCGCCTATCGTGCGGCCATCGCGGCCGATCCGGGCCTGGCCGATGCTCACAACAACCTCGCGGCGGCACTGGAAGCAGCCGGCCGAGTGCAGGAGGCGATCGCGCACTACCTCATGGCCGTGGAGCTGCGGCCGGATTTCAACACGGCCCGCCGCAACCTGGCCGATCTGCTGGCCGGGCAGGGCCGGCTGGAACCGGCTATCGAGCACTATCGCGCCGCCTTGCAGTCCGACCCGACGGACGCCACGGCCATGCGCGGCGCGGCCTGGATCATGGCCACCACGCGCGAGCCGGCGCTGCGCGATCCTGAGACGGCGCTGATGCTGGCCGAACGGGCCAACGAACTGACGAACGGGAGCGACCCGGCGGTGCTGGACGCGCTGGCCGCCGCGGCGGCGGCGTCAGGCGATTTCGATCGTGCCGTCCACACCGCCGAGCGGGCCGCGCGGATGGCGGGCGGCGCGGGCCGGGTCGAACTGGCGGACGCGATCCGCGCGCGCGTGGAAGTCTATCGATCCGGCAGGGCGTGGGTGGAACCGTGACCTCGCGGCGTTGCCATACCACCGTGCCCGAATACACCAGCCTACGTTCCCGAAGGTCGCGCCGCCCGCAAGAACGTGCAACACCTCCGGTTGACCTCCCGGGCTAATTGCACCTGCTCTGTTTGCCCTTCAACTTGCAGCTTCCGGCTCCGTCGGGGCAGTCTATCCGTGTCCTGATCTTCCGCGGACAATCGCGACGCGAGTCGCATTCTCCACTGGTTCGATATTCGCTGCCGACCGGCGGGCAGGCGCTGCACCCTGATCTGGCCCTGCTCTGCTTGAGCGTGTAGGCACAGGTCGGTGAACAGGCGCCGACGTACGCGAAACGGGCACGCACTCTGTCGAGACCGACAAAGGCACGGCCGTCACGGATGACGCCGTGCGTGCCGGCCTTGAGTTCCCAGTCATCGCCCAGCGGTCCGTCGGGGCGGTTGAAGCGATCGCAAATGCCGTGGGCGCCGAAACTGAAATCGTCGATGGCGGCCGTGCCATTGATGCCGGCGATGCCGACTTGAGTTCCGTTCCGCGGCGCCCATCCGCCGCGCTCGTATACCTGGTCCGGTCCAGGCGGGTCGAGGTTGCTGAAGGTCACCCGGACGTTGCCCAGGCCGTCGTGTTCGACGGCCATGTCGGCCGACTTGAAATAACTGTCAAGCGAAATAAACGCGGCTCCGCCGGTCATTCCCGGCCAGCCACCGGCGCCTTCACCGTGATAGAAACCCACCTCATTAAACGAGCCGGTGGCTCTGCTCTGCTCCACCTTTACATAGATCTGATCCCGCCCGTCGCCATCCAGCCACAGCGCGACGTACTGATACAGCGTGCCGACGGCGGTCATGCGCGCGCGCACCTTCTGCGGCGCGGAGACGCCGGAAGGGTCGCGGGGAGGCGTCCAGACAGCCGCATCCGTATTGGCGAGCGGGTCGCTCTCCGGCGGCGGAACGGGCATGCTCGGGACGAGATACAACAGCGTTAAGAAGCAGTGCACCATCGGATTCCTCCGTTTGCGCGGCATCTGTACCGACGAGCGGCGCGGGGCTCGCTCGCGTCGGCCTTATCATCCGAGGCCTGTTCCCCACGCGGCCTGAATTCCTGCGAGGGCCAGGGCGTGCGACCGCGAGCCCGGTCCGCGAAGTTGCCCGGGGCCTGCGGCGATTCCGACGGGATCAGCCAGCCGCGTACGTGCCATGATACTCGAAACGGGCAGCCCGACTCAAACCGGCCTCACGGATCGCGGCGGCTTGTGGCGAGCCGCGTGGCTTCAGCCCGCGCGGAGTCAGCCGTCGGGGCTCGTTTTCGAAGGAGGAGCGCGATCGCCCATGCCGCCAGGCTGGAGCCAGGCGGTCCCCGGGCGGCGCCCAATGTGTCACGCACTGCGGTTGCGCTGCTGGCCGCCCGGCCGCTTGACAAGTGCGGGCCGGTTGCCGACGCTCAATTGGCCGGGCCGACTTTGATTCCACCCTGATGGATTCGTCATGGATCACTTTGAATACAGAAACGGCATTCTCCACTGCGAATCGGTCGACCTCGTCGACCTGGCCGGACGCCACGGCACGCCGCTGTACGTCTACTCGCGGCAGACGATCCTCGACCATTACGGCCGGCTGGCGACGGCGTTTGCCGAGGTCGATCCATGGCTGTGCTTCTCCATCAAGAGCTGCGGGAACCTGAGCATCCTCAAGCTGCTGCGCCAGCAGGGCTGCGCCTTCGACGTGGTCAGCGGCGGCGAAGTGCGGCGGGCGCTGGAGGCGGGGGCCGACCCGGCCCGCATCGTCTTCGCCGGGGTGGGCAAGTCCGACGAGGAGATCAACCACGCCCTCGACGTGGGCGTGGGTTATTTCAACGTGGAGAGCGAAGCGGAGATGGATAACCTCGCTTCGCGGGCGGCCGCTGCGGGGAAGACGGCCTCGGCCGCGCTGCGGGTCAATCCGGACGTCGACCCCAAGACGCACGTCTACACCACCACCGGCAAGCGGGAGACGAAGTTCGGCGTCGACGTCGAACGGGCGCGAAACGTCTTCAAGACGTTTCACGGGCGCAAGGGCCTCAACCTCGACGCCATCCACCTGCACATCGGTTCACCCGTCAATGACGTAAGCGCCTACGTCGAGTCGATCACCAAAGGGCTGAGGCTCATCGACGATCTGCGCGGAGACGGCTACACGATTCGCTCGCTGAACATCGGGGGGGGCTACGGGGCGGACTACGAGACCGATCAGGCGCCGCCGGCGATGCAGTACGCCGGCGCGATCGTGCCGCTGCTGCGCGGGCACGATCTGAAGATCCTGCTGGAGCCCGGCCGCACCATCATGGGCAACGCGGGCGTGCTGCTGTGCAGGACGCTCTACACCAAGGCATCAGGGGATAAGCAGTTCGTCATCGTCGACGGCTCCATGACCGAGCTGATCCGTCCCTGCCTGTACGGCGCGTTTCACTTCGTCTGGCCGGTCGCGCCGGCCGGCGGGCTTGTGCCGCCTCAGCGCAGCGCGACGCTCAGGCTGGACGGCACGCGGCTGGTGGACGTGGTCGGACCGGTCTGCGAGAGCAGCGATTTCCTGGCCAGGGAGCGATACCTGCCACCGATGGAGCGCGGCGACCTGCTGTGCGTTTTCACCGCCGGCGCCTACGGCATGGTCATGGCCAGCCAGTACAACTCCCGCCCCCGCCCGGCGGAGGTGCTGATCGAAGGATCCGCCGCCCGCGTCATCCGCCGGCGGGAAACGTACGATGATCTGGTTGAAGCCGAGCGCCTCGACTGAACGAGCCGCCCGTCCATCCGTGTCCATCCGTGTCCATGATGTCCATCAATGTCCATCCGGGGCCCGTCGTGCCTCTTCCGGCGGCGTAGTCGTCGGCCGCGCTGCTTGAGCCGGCTCGCAGCGCCCACGCGACCGACACCCCACAAATCAGCAGGACAGCGACGAGCGGCGCCAGGAGCCGCGTGATCGGCGGGTGGCGGGCGGGCGGTCCACAGACGCCCGGTCTGGGACGTGCCAGCGGTGAGAGGGCGCCGATCGCCAGCGGCGCGGCCGCGACAAGGATCCAGCACCCCGCCGGAACCACGTCGTAATCGTAGGCATAGCCGCACAGCGCCGCGGCCGGCGCCAGCGCGCCGATGGCCATCGCCCCCCCCCAACCCGCCTGGACCGGCCGGCCCAGCAGCCCCAGCGCCGCCGCCAGGCCGTTGAACGCCGACAGCGCCCCGCAGATCAGCGACGCCTTGGCGAAGCGGCTTTCCAGCAGCAGGATCGACAGCGCCGCGAAGATCAGCATGGCAGGGGCGCACACCGTCAGCCACTCGCGCCCGCCGCGGGCGGCGCCCCAGCAGAGGATCGAGATGAAGGCGGCGACCATCAACGCGACCCGCCAATTCCAACCGTCCACTTCCGGAAAGCGCGCCGCTGCGCCGGTGGCGGCAGCGACGACGGCCGCAGCACAGGCCGCGTGCCACGCCGACGGCGGATCACTGCTCCGCGCCGCGGCGGCCGCCAGCGCCGCTCCCAGCAGTGGAACCGCCAGCGCGTACCAACTCGCCGGCGGCCACTGAGGCAGGCCCTCTTCAGAAGCCATGGCCGCAAGGAACACCACCAGCATCGCCACGGCGCATCCCCACGCCCCGCCGGGGCGGATGCGAGACGGACGTTCCCCCGCGGACGGAATCCGTGCAGCGGATAGCGCGCCGGCTCCGGCCGTTTCGTCCGGTGACGGCGACGCGGCGTCGCCCGACCCGCGCCACAACCCCTGGGCGATCGCCAGCACGACCGCGCCGAGCGCCGCCGGTATCGCTACGCTGAACAACACCGTCTTGACCAATCCGAATCTCCGGCGCACCCTGCGTCGCGCAACACCGTGCGTGACTATAGAACGGGCCGCGCCGATCGACCACGCGAAGGGACCGAGATGACCGCCATCGCCGACGTCCTCGAACCGATGCTCCCCGAACTGGTGGCCCTGCGCCACGACCTGCACATGCACCCGGAACTGGGTTTCGAGGAGCATCGCACCGCGGCGCGCGTGCTGGAGCACCTTCGCCGCACCGGCGGACTGGACATCCGGACGAACGTGGCCGGCACGGGCATCGTCGCCACGCTCAACAAGGGCAAGCCCGGGCCGTGCGTGGCCCTGCGGGCGGACATGGATGCGCTCCCCATCCAGGAGGAGAACACGTTCGAGCATCGTTCGAGGCATGAAGAACGGATGCACGCCTGCGGGCACGACGGCCACACGGCCTGCCTGGTCGGCGCCGCCCGCGTGCTGGCATCCATGGCCGACGAACTGCCCGGAGCCGTGAAGTTCATCTTCCAGCCCGCCGAGGAAGGCGGCGGGGGGGGCGAGCGCATGATCGCGGAGGGCGCGCTGGACGATCCGCCGGTCGACGCCGCATTCGCGCTGCACGGCTGGCCCGAGATCCGACAGGGGCAGGTGATCGTCGGCGCCGGGCCGATCCTGGCCGCCACCTCGACGTTCGACATCGAGTTGACCGGTTCCGGCGGCCACGCGGCCTACCCGCACCAGACGCAGGATCTGATCGTCGCTGCGGCCCACCTGGTCACCGCCGCCCAGGCGCTGGCGTCGCGTCTGTCGGATCCGGTCGAGCCGGTGGCGGTGTCGATCACGGGGGTGCAGATGGGCACGGCCTACAACGTGCTGCCGGCGCGCGGGCGCCTGTTCGGCACGCTGCGGGCGATGTCGGTGGACACCAACCATCGGCTACGCGACGGCCTGAAGCGGATCGCCGAGACCACGGCCGCGATGTTCGGCGCGGCCGCGGCGTTCGACTGGCACCCGGGTTATCCCCCGACGATCAACGATCCGGCGCTGGCGGAGGCGGCGACCAGAGCCGCCCGCGAGGTCTTCGGCGCGGACGGCGTCATCAGCGATTCGCACCCCTCCATGGGCGGGGAGGACTTTTCGTACTTCGGCCAGCGCGTCCCCGCCGTGATGGTGCGCCTGGGCGTCTGCCCGCCGGACCGCACCACCTATCCCAAGCTGCACCACCCGCGGTACGATTTTCCCGACGCCGCCATTCCGCTCGGCGCCGCGTTGCACTGCCGGTTGGCGGTGGAGTTTCTGAAGACGCAAAGCGCGTAGCACGGTCGGCCCCGGCGGCGGTTGCTCCGTCAGAAGAGCCGCACCAGCGGATTGCGATGAGTTCTCTTGTATTCGGCATAGGTGCGGCACAACGGATACAGTGCCGTCACCGCCACGGCCCACGCGACGTAGGCGTGGCCAGATCATCCCCACGAAATGTCGAACAGGCGGCAGACGCGACGGATATCGTCGTGGCGGCGTCGCTACCGCCGGAGCAGCCACCCCGCCGGGCGCTGGGGCTTTGAACCGGTGTGGCCGCGACTCCATCAGCTCTCGGCCCGGTGCTATCACGCCACGGTGGTGAAGGATGGGCCGCCCAATCCGTGGCCGAACCACCTTGAAAACGGATGCTACACGTTTTCGGACTTGACTTCGCCCCGCTGACGCTGGTAGACTTGGTCATGGGTCGGAGGCGGATGGCCAGTGATGCCAGCGCAGCCGCCCACTCCCGATGACGGGCACGAAGGTGGAAACCTCCTGCGGAGAGGTACGCGCCCGCAACCCCGCAACCCCGCAACCCCGCAACCCCGCAACCCCGCGACCCCGCAGCCCCCCAGACCAGAAGCCCAGAAGACCCGCTGACCCGCAGCACCCGCGCTACTGGCGCGAGGTGTGCTTGCGCCCGCCGTCCGCGCGGGCTGACCCGCCCGCGCTGCCTGTCGACAGAATCGGCGGCAGGCAGCATACCCGCGGCTCGCCTCGCCGGTTCAGGCTCAATCCCCGCCGTGCCATATCTTGCCCGTTTCTTCCCCGCGTGGATGCCTCCTCACACGAGACGTCCGGCGACATGGCCGGGCAGTCGAGCAGCGGGAGCATGTGTTCGCCGGTCTGCTTTTTGTACTTCGTACCGGCGCGCCCGTGGTCGACGACGGCGAGCGTGCGGTGGCTACTCCGCGCCGGTGAAGCGATTCTGGAACTCGGCGAAGTCGCGCAGGTCGGTGTCGCCGTCGAAGTCGAAGTCGGCGAAACGGCAGCCCGGTCCGGGGTGCGCCTCCGGCCCGCTTTGGGAGAAGCACTCTTGAACGTAGTAGTGGTCAAACAGATCGCGGTCATCATCGCTGTCGTAATCGCCGGAGGCGTCTTCGGGAATGCGTCCGTATCTTATGTAGTTCCATCGAGTTACGCTTTCAAGGTACCACGCCTTAGCTCGGAAGTTGAGGCGAGAATCTGCCGTGGGGTATGCGCCCTCCGGTTCACCAGAGTCGGCGACTGCGCCGTCAATGTACCACGTATAGCGCTCCGCACCGCGGATTTCCAAACGGTAGCGGTGCGGGACATTCGGTTGGATCGGGATCCACCGGATTGGAAGGCGAACGTCGCGAATGAAGCGGACAAGGTCACGAGATATCGTGAAGTGATAGGCGGTGCTGGAATTGCCGCCGGCCACGAGGGCGGCTGGCGCAGTTCCGTCAATTTCGGACCGATCGCCGTCTGTGATGACCATCCAGTCAATGAAGAACGCATCTTGGCCGTCGTAATCCGCGAGCGGACGGCGATAATCCCACTGTCCTCGGTTAGGACCCTCCGGGCAGCTTGCGCCAACGTGCTGGTAAAGCCATCCCCCTTCAAGCCAATGTTCCGGATCGCAATGGGCGACGCGGAGTTCCCATCCGGCTTCGACAGGAAAGGTAGTACATTCGTATGAATATACCTGTGCAGCCACGGGCACCCCCATCTGCAGTACGGCCGCCACTACGCATCGATTCCGAGTCAAGTTTGATCTCCTGGAAGCACGATTCTCTCCTGAGACGTTATCGGAGAGATTCCTGCTAACAATGCAGAGATCATATCGCAAGGAGCAGAAGAATGCAATTGTTACCATTCCGTGAACTTGCGGTTGCAGTACTCATCGCCGCAATCGCCGGCCTGTCCGTCGAGTTCTGCTCGGCAAATGACGTGTGTCCGACGAATCCTGGGGAAGGGCCTGACATCTGTGTCGCATGGAGTGAAACGCCCGATCCCGAGGAGGACACCGATTTCAGGGTCGACTATCTGTGCGAGGGCTGCGAGACGGCCCCAGAGATCGAGTTGATCACCGGCTCGGCGACTTGGCGAGTCTGGTCCGTCGCGAACGGCGGTGGCGAGGGTGATATCGGCATCCTGGCGGCCTACGGCGCGGACGACTACAGCGTGCGGATCATCAAGGTGGACGGAACGACCGAGTCGCCCGGGGCGGCCAACGTCGGCCTGCTCGATCTTAATCCCAGCAATGCGGCCAACTACTCCAGCCTGGGCAGCGGGGAGATCACCGGCGACCTGACCGGCAACCTGTTCCTGCAGCGCTCGAGTGGCGATGCCGGCGGCACGGCCGACGGGTTCGTCATCGGCGGCGACGTCTACGGCGACATCACCCTCTACGGCCCCACGGGCGACGGCTTCACCATCGAGGGCAGCGTCCAACCGGGCGTTACGATCAGCCTCGAACTCGGCGACGGGTTCACCATCGAAGGTGACCTCAGCGTGAACAACGTAGTTCCTTTGACCTACGTCTTCATCGGAGAGATCGATGGCGGGGCGTTCCTGGTGGAGGGTAACGTCGGGCGGTACGTGAACATCAGCGTAGGCA
>QZJT01000127.1 GCA_003597935.1 Phycisphaerales bacterium
CGGGCCGCGCCCCGGGGGGGGCGTCGAGGGCACCGCGCTGGCGCAGTTCACCACCGATGTCACGGCCAAGGCCGAGGCGGGTCAGATCGACCCGGTCTTCGGCCGCGACGCCGAAATCCGCCAGATGATCGACATCTTCGGCCGCCGGCGCAAGAACAACCCGATTCTGGTGGGTGAGCCGGGCACCGGCAAGACCGCCATCGTCGAGGGACTGGCCCTGCGCATCGTCGGCGGCGACGTGCCGCCCTCGCTCCAGGGGGTCAAACTGATCACGCTCGACCTGGGCCTCCTGCAGGCCGGGGCCAGCGTCAAGGGCGAGTTCGAAAACCGCCTCAAGAACGTCATCAAGGAGATCAAGGCGTCCGAGACGCCCGTCATCACCTTCATCGACGAGGCCCACACCCTGATCGGCGCCGGCGGCCCCGCGGGGGGGGGCGACGCGGCCAACCTGCTCAAGCCGGCCCTGGCCCGTGGAGAGCTGCGCACCGTGGCCGCCACCACCTGGGCGGAATACAAGAAGTACTTCGAGAAAGACGCCGCCCTGGAGCGCCGCTTTCAGCTCGTCCGCTGCGAGGAGCCGTCGGTCGAAGTCGCCACCGTGATGCTGCGCGGGCTGAAGGACAAGTACGAAAAGCACCACAAGGTGGTGATTCTCGATGAGGCCGTCTCCGAGGCGGCGGCGCTTTCCAACCGTTACATCAGCGGCCGCTTCCTGCCCGACAAGGCCGTGGACCTGCTGGACACGGCGGCGGCGCGGGTCGCCTCCAGCCTGACCACCCGGCCGGCGGCGTTGGAAACCGTCGACCGCGACCTGGGCCACCTCGATACCGCCATCCGGGCCGTCGAGCGCGACTTCGCCGCCGGCGCCATCCTGGACGGCGAGGCACGACTGGATGAGATGCACAAGGCCCGCGAGGCGCTGGTGGCCAAGCGCGAGCAGCTCGAACAGAAGTGGCAGGCCGAGATCGCCGCAGTTCGCAAGTTTCACGAGCTGCGCGGCAGGCTGCCGGCCTTCGCCGGGCGCGATGCCGACGGCCGCGCAGCCGGCGACGGCAAAACCGCCGGCGGCGGGGATGGTGACGGCAAGGCCGGGACGAAACCCGCGGCGCCGGCCGCCGCGGTGGATGAGGCTGCGCTGCGCGTCGAGATCGACCGCGCCGCCAAGGAAATCGAAGCGGCCCAGGGCGAATCGCCGATGGTGTACGCCCAGGTGGACGCGGCCGCGGTCGCTTCCGTGGTGGCGGACTGGACCGGCATCCCGGTGGGCAACATGGTCAAGGACGAGATCGAGGCGACGCTCCACATGGAGGAGCGGCTCCGCGCCCGGGTGGTCGGCCAGGACCACGCCATCGCCGTCATCGCCGACAAGCTGCGCACGTCGAAGTCCGGCCTGGGCAACCCGGATCAGCCGCTGGGCGTCTTTCTGTGCGTCGGGCCCAGCGGCGTGGGCAAGACGGAGACGGCGCTGTGCGTGGCTGAACTGCTCTTCGGCGGGGAGCGCTTCACCGTCACCATCAACATGTCGGAGTTCATGGAGAAGCACACCGTTTCGCAGCTCAAGGGCTCGCCGCCGGGCTACGTCGGCTACGGCGAGGGCGGCGTGCTGACCGAGGCGGTGCGGCAGCGGCCTTACTCGGTTGTGCTGTTGGACGAAGTGGAAAAGGCCCATCCGGACGTGATGAACCTCTTCTACCAGGTGTTCGACAAGGGCACGCTGGCCGACGGCGAAGGGCGGGTCATCAACTTCCGCAACACCGTGGTCTTCATGACCAGCAACATCGGCACCGACGTGATCCAGGGCATCTGCGAATCGGGCGAGGAGTTCGGCATCGAGACGCTCAAGGAGTCCATCTATCCGCAGCTTCGCGAGCACTTCAAGCCCGCGCTCCTGGCTCGGATGAACATCGTGCCGTACCTGACCATCGGGCCGGAGGTGATGAAGATGATCGCCCGGCTGAAGGTCGGCAAGCTGGCCAGGCGGCTGCGGCAGGCCCATGACATGGAACTGGAGGTGACGGACGCCGCCTACGATCAGATCGCCTCCCGCTGCGACCAGGTGGACGTGGGCGCCCGCAACGTGGATCACATCCTCGACCAGTCCATCCTGCCGAAGCTGTCGCGGCTGCTGCTTGAACAGATGACGCACGAGACGATGCCGGCGAAAGCGACCATCGACGCGGATCAGGCGGGCGAGTTCGCGTTCGAGTTCTCAGGAGCGTGATCCGTGGCCCTCGTTCGAGACGCCAGCGCAGCGCAACTGGCCTTCCAGGTGGAAGGGGGCCAGATCGACGACTTCGAGGTCGTGCGCTACCGCGGCACGGAGGGGCTGTGTCAACTGTACCGCTTCGAGATCGAGCTGACGACGAACCTGGAGACGGTCCCCTTCGACGCCATCGTCGGCAAGCCCGCCACGCTCAGCATCTCGACCCCCGCCGGGGACCGCTGGTTTCACGGCGTGGTCAGCCGGTTCGAGTTCGCCAGCGAAGGCGACGGCCGCAGCACTTACCGGGCCGAACTTGCCCCGGAACTGTGGCTGCTGACCCACCGTTACAACAGCCGCATCTTCCAGGACAAATCGACGCCGGACATCATCACCGCGATCCTGACCGACGCCGGCATTCCGGAGGACCGGTTCACCCTCAAGCTGGAAGGGACCTACAACCCGCGTCCCTACTGCGTGCAGTACCGCGAGACGGACTACAACTTCATCTGCCGCCTGATGGAGGACGAGGGGATCTGGTGGTACTTCGATCAGACGCAGGAGGCGCACTGTTTCGTCGCCTGTGACGCTCCCTCGCACTATCAACCCATCCCCGGCGAATCGACGGAAATCGTGTACCGGCCGCCCACCGGGCTGATCGACGACATCGAGCACGTGCGGCGGTTCCGCCTGTCGCAGTCGGTGCGGCCGGGCAAGGTCAAGCTGACCGACTACAACTTCGAGAACCCCGCCCTGGACCTCAGCGCCGAAGGCGCCAGCGGCCGCGACGACGCCCTGACGATGCGCGATTACCCCGGTAACTACGCCGCCCAGGCGGACGGAGCGACCCGCGCCGCCGTGCGGGCGCAGGAGTTTGAGGCCGGCCGCGTGGTGGGCGTGGGCCAGTGCAACAGCTTTCGCATCGCCCCGGCCCGGCAGTTCGACCTGGCCGAACACCTCGTGGCGGAACTGAACCAGTCCTACCTGATCACGCAGGTCACGCACCACGGCAAGCAGACGGCCGCACACGGCGCCGGCGCCACCAACGGCCGCATGATCCACGGCGACCGCGCCCTGGACCGGGCCGTGCAAAGCGCCCGCCGCGACGGCAACGAGACGCTCATTCACCTGGCCGAGGCCCTGCAGGCGATCGCCGCCCGGCTGCTGACCGGCGACGTGACGGCCCGCCGCGAGCTGACTTGCTGGCTGTATCACGCGGGGCAGGTGTCGACGGACCTGGCCGGAGTGGCGTCGGCGCTGGGCGCGGCCCCGCTGGCGGCGCTGACCGTTGCGAACCTGCTCGAAGACGTCACCGGCGCCGGCGTGATGGACCGCGACGTGCCCGTCTACGAATGCCGCTTCGAGTGCATCCCGGCCACGGTCACGTTCCGCCCCCCCCGGGTGACGCGTTGGCCGGTGATGCGCGGCTCGCAGACGGCCCGCGTGGTCGGCCCCAGCGGCGAGGAGATCTACACCGACAAGTACGGCCGGGTGAAGGTGCAGTTCAACTGGGACGCGGAGGGCCAGTTCAAAGAGAACGCCTCCTGCTTCATCCGCGTGTCGCAGGGGCTGGCGGGCGGCAAGTACGGCATGTTCTTCCTGCCGCGGGTGGGGCACGAGGTCGTCGTCGATTTTCTGGAGGGCGACCCGGACAAGCCCATCATCACCGGCAGCGTCTACAACGCCGACCAGATGCCGCCCTACACCCTGCCGGACGAGAAAACGAAGAGCACCATCAAGACGGACAGCTCCACGGGGGGGGGCGGGTTCAACGAGCTGCGCTTCGAGGACAAGAAGGACGGCGAGCAGATCTTCATCCACGCCCAGAAGGATATGGAGACGCGCGTCCTCAACGACGCCAAGCAATGGGTCGGAAACGACCGCCACCTGATCGTCGTCAACGACCTGAAGGAGCAGATCGACAAGAACAAGCACCTGCTGGTCAAGGCCGACCTGAAGGAGAAGGTGGAGGGCAACGCCAACTACACCGTCGTCGGAGACCACTCGTCCAAGATCGACGGCACGGTGAACCTGAAGGTGGCCGGCGACCGCTGCGCCAAGATCGACGGCGACGAGAACCTGGAGTCCGGTGGCAGCATCAACGCCAAGGCGGGCCAGAAATACTCGATGGACGCCGGCCAGGAGATCCACGAGAAGGCGGGCCAGAGCGTTGCGGTGGAAGGAGGGATGAAGGTCCACGTCAAGGGGGGGATGGACGTCGTCATCGAGGCCGGCATGAACCTGACCCTCAAGGCCGGCGCCAACTTCATCGCCCTGGGGCCCAGCGGCGTGGCCATCTCCGGCTCGCCCACCGTGATGATCAACAGCGGCGGCGCCGCCGGCTCCGGCTCCGGCTGCAGCCCGGTCGCGCCCGCCCCCCCCGCCGACCCCGATCCGCCGGAGGAGGCGGCCGAAGCGGATCAGGCGGAGGCGGGCGCCTCCACCACGTACACGCCGCCGTCGGTCCAGGCCGAAGCGCTGCAGATCGCCGCCCAGACCGGCGTGCCCTTCTGCAAGAAGTGCGCCGAGGCCGCCGCCCGAGCGGCGGCGCCGGAACCGGAACCGGAGGAGGAAGAGGACGACTACGTCGCCCCGGCCGCGACCACCTGGATCGAAGTCGTCCTGGTCGATGAGGAAGACAACCCCGTGCCCAACGAGCGCTACCGGATCACGCTGCCCGACGGGACGGTGAAAGAGGGGCAGACCTGCGGCCGCGGCATGGCGCGGATCGATGAGATCACACCGGAAGGCGATTGCACCGTGACCTTCCCCGATCTCGACAAGGACGCCTGGGAGAGGATCGACTGATGCCGATCAACCACGTCGTCAAACCCGGAGATTGCATTTCGAGCATCTCGTGCAGTTACGGCTTCTTTCCGGACACCATCTGGAACGACCCGGCCAACGCCGAGCTGAAGCAGGAGCGCGACGACCCCAACGTGCTCGCCGCCGGCGACGTGGTCGTCATCCCGGACCGGACGGCGAAGGAGGAATCCTGCCCCACCGGAGACCGCCACTGGTTCCGCAAGAGAGGCATCCCAGCCAAGTTCCGCCTCCAGGTCTTCGACGGCGAGGAGCCGCTGGCCGATCAGCCCTACACGGTGGTCATCGACGGCGTCGGTCTGCCGCCGGGCCGGACCGACGCCACCGGCCTGCTGGAAGTCTCCATCCCGCCGCGGGCGATGCGCGGCGTGGTGTTCGTCGGCGAGGGCGACGACGAGCACGAGATCGAGTTCGACCTGGGCCAGCTACCACCGGTGACGGACCCGATAGGCGTGCAGGCGCGGCTGAACAACCTGGGCTTCTTCTGCGGCGAGGAGAACGCGGAACTCAACCCGCAGACGCAGGCGGCGCTGCTGGCCTTCCAGCAGCGGTTCGGCCTGGAAGAGACCGGCGAGCCGGACGAGACAACGTGCAACAAGCTGCTGGAGATCCACGACAAGATCAACGAGTTCCCGCAGGCGGACGATTCGGACGGTGACGCCGCGTCCGGCGACGCCGGCGCCGGAGGGGACGCGTGAGCACGAAGCCCCGCACAGTTCATTCCGCGCCGCGGAAGAAGTTCGCCCGCCAGCACCGCAACAACCCCAACAACAACACGGCGAACGTCCCGAAGAAGATCCCGCTGCACCTGAAGCTCTTCTGGCTCGACCCCGACCCGGCGAAGAAGGACACGCCGCACCCGTTCCCCGAGGGCTTTCCGGTGCGGGTCATCCAGCCGCCGTCGGACCAGGTGCCCGACGACCGACCGATTCAGGATGTCAAGCTCGACAAGAACGGGTACGTGAAGGTCGACGTCGTGCGGCTCAAGCACGAGGCGACCCTGGAGTTCGGCATCGACGTGGCGGCCTACGTCGCCAGCGCCTCGGCGGACGCCAAGCTCAAGGAGGGCGAGGCGAAGGAACAGTGGGTGCTCGGCAAGGACACCGAACGCCTCAACGACCTGACCAACCGCGGGTTCTTCGTCTTCAAGGCGCCGCGCGGGCGCACGCATTCGAAGGCCAAGGCCGATCCGCCCGGCGAAAAAGACCCGT
The DNA here is from genome assembly GCA_003597935.1 of Phycisphaerales bacterium. Taxonomy (GTDB): domain Bacteria; phylum Planctomycetota; class Phycisphaerae; order UBA1845; family UBA1845; genus SURF-32. Next base: position 6,235 of record QZJT01000127.1, read on the forward strand.
TCTGGGCCCCGATCAACTCGACGTGGAACGTCGGCAAGCAGGCGCCCTGCTACGACAAGGAGAAGAAGAAGTTCGAGTTCACCGGGAAAGCGAATTCCATCGGAACGGTGGATGCGCCGGTGGAACTGGTGCTCGACCCCTGCTGGCAGTACGTCAAGTTCGAGTACTTCGACCGTTACTATGGCCACACCGACCACAGCCACAAGCCGATCAGCGTGCCGAAGCTGCTGATCGAGGGCTATCGCGACCGCGCCACCCAGCCGAAAAGCGCCAAGCAGGAGAAGTCCGACGAGAGCAAAAAGCCGGACACCCACTGCCTGTGGTTCCTGGACCCGGCGGGCGACGTCAAGAAGCGCGTGCAGTGCGTGCCCTGGTTCATCCGCGCCAAGCCGGACGGGACGGAAGTGACCAAGCCGGACAAGGACTCGCTGCTGGCCTTCAGCACCCGCGCCAACACGTTCATCGAAGCGCAGGCGGGCGACAAGCGGAAATACTATTACATGCACCCGGCGGTCGACGGGCTGCGCACCGCCGACGAGGCCAAGGCCCAGGCCAAGAAAGACGAGACCGCCAGGCTCAAGAAAAAGGCCCGCGACCAGGCGGAGGCGAAGGAACGCGTCAAGATCCGCGAGGAGGCCCGCGACAAGGCACGCGAACTGGCGAAATCGAACGCCGTCAAGGCCGGCCAGGATCCCGGCAGCCTCGAAGTCCTCCGGCGCATAAGGGAATCGGGCGATCGTGCCTACGAGAACGCGTGCAGCGACACCGCCCGCCCCAAGCGCGTCATCGACGCCGGCAACAAGGCCGAGCAGGCGTTCGACGCCGCGCCACCGACCAGCGACATCGACAAGGTCGGGGACAAAGCGGCTCAGGATACCGAGAAGCTCAAGCCCGGCCCGGACCGGTTGAAACTCTACGACCTGCCGCTGCAATGGAAGTCGCAGCACTACTGGTGCCGCTGGGGCGACGCTGACGGCGCTGAGGCTGAAGTCTGGGAGAAGATGACGGACAAGAAGACGGGTCTGGACAAGCCGCTGATCTTCTCGCTGGATGACGTGGTATTCGTAAAAGCGAAGGTCGAGGGCCCGGACAAGAAGCTTAAGCTTACGCCGGTGGACGCCGCCGCCAGTGACCGGCCGCTGCTGTTCTATCACACGTTCGCCGAGGCCACGGGCGGCGCCGGCGGCCGCACGGGTGCCAAGTACTCCAAGATCGGCGTCTACAAGCCGGGGCCGGACCGGAAGGGCGCCGTTCAGGCCGCCGGCGACAAGGCCAAGGCGGAGGCAGAAGCCAAGGAGAAAAAGGACGCCCGCGACAAGGCGGAAAAGGCCAAGCGCGACGAGTATCTCGTGCCGGTGCGGACCAACGCCGAAAACGCCAAACGGGAGGAGTTCAAGAACGCGGCGAGGCAGAAGGCCGAGGAACAGGCACGGGCCGCCCGCAAGAACGCCACCGAGATCAGCCAAGCGGGAACACAGGCTTACAACGGATGGACGGCCAGCGTGGAAGAGCAGAAGGCCGTCACCAAGGCCGGCGACGACGCCGTCGCCGCCTGGAAGCCGGATGGGGGCCAGCAGACCGCCATCACCCAGGCCGGCAACACCGCCGAAGCCGGGTGGAACACCGACCCCGCCGCCACCGGCCGCGTGACCACCGCTGAAACCCAGGCGAAAACCAACGCTCACCTGGCCGAGGACGCCGCCAGCGGCTATCCCTACAGCGACATCAAGCTCAACGGCGACAAATTCAACCACGTGGTGGACTACCCTCACTGGACGCGGCTGATCGTGTTCCAGGGGAACCTCTTCGACGTGTTCGATCAGCGATCCGGGCAGGGTCTCAGACCCCCGGATGATGCAAAGTTCGTCATCGGCGCCCGCGCCGCCGTCAACTGGGTGAATGCCGTCACGTCGGCGGACGGCGGCGTGGGAGTCGCGGCCGCGACGGTCCATGGCGCCCGCCCCGCCAAGCCGCTGCCTGATCCCATGCGGCCTTACTTCGCCGTGCAGCCGTTCTATCAGCAGGAGTACTTCGCCCGCTCGCACGCCCGCGCGGCCGGGACCTACGACGAATGGAACAACCCCATCGCGGACGGAGACGGCGATCTCTACCAGAATGCCCGCTATGAGATCGCAATGCTCCGCTGTTGCGATTTCGAGGGAACGGACGAACGTGCGGTCGCGCTGCGGTTCCACCGGTTCGACTTCGACTTCACCGCCGCGCCCAACACCATGGATAACGCCACGCTGGGCGGCGACGACACCTCTCGCAAGGTCGCCCGGTCTGAATGGATCACGAAGTTCGTCGACGCCTGCGCCCTGCGCTGGACGGGCGAGGACGGCGACAACGGCGACCGCGCGTGGGTGGTTCCCAAGGCCGGCAATCCCGCGCTGAAGACACAGGTGGTGACGGTCGTGCAGCACCTGGCGGCGGCCCGCGCCCACTTCAAGATCAACCTCGTGGCGGAGGACCAGACGTCGGCCATGAACGCGGAGCAGGGCACGGGCGACCTGCGCGTGGCCGCCGGCGCCGACACGGTGGACCGCCACTTCGCGGGCGCGCACGAGACGGGCCACTGCGGCGGGCACCCGGACGAGTACTGTCCCTACTCCTACGGTCAGCGCGGCTTCGGCTCCAACCACGTGCCCGGATCGCCGTTCGAGATCGAGGACGACTCGATGATGAACTTCAACCGCTGGATCCGTGCGCGGTACTTCTGGCAGGTGGCGGAGTGGATGCGGCTGCTGCCGGCGCTGAAGGTCGACTACAAGATCGAGCACGGTACGGAGTCGTATGAGCTGCCGCACTATCAGCACGACCGGAGGGGCCGGCACTGGGTGTCGTGGCCGATGCGGGCGAAGATCGATGCGACGCTGGGCGGCCGCCGCGCCGCGGCCGACACGTATCTCTACCGTCTGGGCAAGGACAAGTTCGCCACCAGCGTGCTGCCCGGGCTGCTGGGCGGCGCAGACTACGACGGCATCCTGGTCATCATGCTCCGGATGCGGTTCTTCTTTGGCTACGCCATCAGCGACGACAAGAAAAAGGCGCTGTTCGCACGCCTCTTTTCGCTGATCGACAACACGCTGAACTATAAACGGACCGCCGCCTTCAGCATCGAGACGGGCGCCGACGCGCCTCCGGCGTTTTCACGCTGCCTGCTCTATTTCTCGCCCAGGTTCGGCGTCGGCGGGCAGCAATCGTCCACGCACCTGTACGTTACTGTCAATCAGGACGCGAACGAGCGCGTCAACTGGTTCGACGCCGATGCGACGGACCCGAACCAGGTTGATGCGTACATCGCCAACGATTCTGCCGGGAAGCTCAATGATCTGGGGATGAAGCTCGCTCAGCACTTCATCAAAGCCCTCGGAATGAATCTCAGCGCCGCCCCGGCGGCCGGGTCGTTCAGTGTTCCGGCGTCGTACAAGGAGATCGTCAAAACGTGTATGGACGGGGCCGCGCCGGATCCGGTCATTTCGTGACATCGGCGGGCTGACGGCGCGCGAGAGTGACATGGCTGATACGTTTCAATCACTGTGGCAGGAAGAGCGGACGACCGCCGCGCGGCCGATGTCGAACGCGGCGCCCCGGCGCCTGCCGGCAGCGTCGCCGGCGGGCGCCGGCGCTCGGCGCCGCTTCGTTACGGACCGGTTAAACTCGCGGCTGGCCGTGCCGCTGCCGTCCGGCGGGTGGAGCGGCGCCTGGGACGCGGAACTCGGCGATGAATTCTCTGCCACTGCGGTGCTGCCGGTATCCGAACGAATCGTGGTGCAGGGCGAAGGGCGCTGGGCGCTGCTCGACGCCGCCGGCCGGCCGCTCGGTCACGGCATGATGCTGCCGTGCGACATCGCCGTGGATGAGGAGCGCGGCAGTTTCTATGTCGCCAACCGCAGCGGCGGCCTGACCGTGCTGCGGCTGGATGACGGGGTCCAGGACGGGCTGCTGGCTCTGAACTTCGGACACGTCTACCGGCGCAACTACGTCGCCCGCCGCGGCGATGACCTGCTGGTCGCCAGCACCGAGCGCGAGGTGGACATGCACGCCGCTGAGCCGCCCCAGTGGTCCACGATCGAGGTTCAGCGCCTCGCCGGGCAGCCATCCGGCGACGATGAACTTGCACGGCTGCTCTCGCCCTCCACGTGTACGGCCGACCTGATGCGCCGGACGCTACGGCTGCCGGTGGCGCTTCACGGCGATACCGTCGTCGGCGCGACCGAAAACCTCCTCATCACATGGGATTGGTCGCTCAACGCGGCGTCGGCCTGGAAAGGCGAGTTTACGCCGCTGTGGCTGAGCCTCGACGAGACCGGGCGCATGTATTTGATCGTGCAGGTTGGCCGCGACGCTCGCTTCTGGCTGGTTGCGCCGGACGGAAAACGCGAGATGGACGTGCCGCTTCCGCTCCCTGCGTCCGAGTGGCGCATGCCGCCGGTGGTGGGCTACGGCCACTCGATTTGCCTCGCCGCCCGGGATTGTGTGTACGCATTGGACGGCGATCATGAGCACTGCTGGTGCTGCCGCTTCGGCGGGGCCATCGGCGGCGCGGCCGTGACCGCGGATGATCAACTTCTGGTCGCCTGCGGCGATGCCGTTCTAGCCTTCGACCGCATGGGCGCGCGGCGCGAACTCTGTCACGTAACCGGCGAAGCCTTCCGCACGGCGCCGGTTCTGACGCAAGATGGGATGCTGCTGGTCGCTTCGGCGCGGAGGCTGTATGCGTTCTCGTGCCACTCGTGATCCGACGCGCGACGAGCGCACGTTGCGGAGCACGCCGGGCGGAAGTCCGCGCGGACGTACGCGGGCGGTGCGCCCACCCCGCGGTCCGTTGCCGGCGATCCTGCGGCTGCTGTGCGTCGGCGCAGGCGGGACCGCGCTGTGCGCCTGCGCCGGCACCGGTCAGAGCGGCGACGAATCGTGGCGGTCCGTCTGGAAGGACGCACCCGTGACGGCTCAGCAGGTGATCGAGATTCGCTCCGTTGCCGGCGTTCGCGCGATCCCGCGTGCGGACCAGGTGTCTGCGCCGCCGGTCGTCGCCTACGGCGACGGCGCCGATTCACGCCTGTGCGGTAAGACGCCGGAAGGGCCGCTGCACGTGTCGTTCGACGCGGCGCTTCCGGACGGCCTGGACCCCAAGTTCGTGTTGACGGCGGGCGGCGCGATTCTGGTCGAAGGGACGTCGCGCTGGGCGCTATTCTCCAGCGACGGCGCACCGCGGGCGGCGGGCGTCAAGGCGGCCGGCGTCCTGCGGCTACAGCCGGAGCGGAACCTGTGCCTCGCGCCCAACCGCTCCGGAACCCTCACCGCCTTTGATCTTTCCGACGGTTCGCCGAAGTTCGACGTTGCGTTGACCTTCGGCGCCGCGTATGAACGGCGCATGATCGCGCTGGCGAACGGTGTGTTGCGCGTTGCCAGCGTCGAACGCACCCTCGACCCGCACGCCGGGATCGCTCCGCGGCAGTTCCTGCTCGAAGTCCGCAATCTGACCGACCAGCGCGGCGAGGGGCTGGCGGCGGGTGAGGTCCTCACTGAACCGATCGCAGATCTGACGGGCGAATCGCGCCATTTCGCGTGCGCCCTGCGCCGCGGCCAGTGGACTTTCGCGGTCGACAACGCGATCTGCCGGGTCGACGAATCGTGCGCGCTGACGGTTCAATGGAACGGCGCTTTCGAACCGCGCTTTCTCAGCGTGGACGAGGCCGGACGAATGTACCTGCTCGCCCGGGTCGAGCGGCGGATGGAACTATGGCTGGTCCGGTCTGACGGCGGCCGCGTTTACGCCGCGCCGATCTCCGACGACGCGGGCGAGCCGATCGCGCCGCCGATCGTCGGTTACGGCCACGTCGCGTATGTGCTCACCCGCTCGCACGCGGCGGCCGTCGATCAGACCGGCGAGTTGCTGTGGTCGTGCAAGCCCGCCGGTCCGGTCGCCGGCGCGGGCGTCACCGCGGACGACCATCTCCTGATCGCCGCCGGCGGAGAACTGGGATGGATCGATCCGAAGGGAGCCTGGCAAACGCTGTACGATTTCGGGCCTCGGTCCGTGCGCACGCCCCCCGTGCTGACCGAGCGAGGCGACGTTCTGCTGGCCACCGACGAACGTCTTTATGCACTGACCACGAAGCCGCCCGAGTAGATCATGCTCGACGAACCCGCGTTCAAGACGTTGCACGAGGTGCTCTTCCGCCATCGCCGCAGCCACGTGTACGCGGTGCTGGACGGGGCCAGCGTGCCCGATCTGGTGCCGCGGCTGGCGGCGGGCAAGCAGGCCAACTGCTGCCTGTTCAGCGGCGACCTGTCGCCGGACCTGGCCGCGGCCGCGCCCTATCTGGTGCAGCTCGACCCGGCCGCGGCGCTGACGCGGGCCCTGCTGACGGAGGGCTGGCGGGGGCACTGGGGCATCTACGCCTGCGTCGATGACCGCGTCCCGTTCATGGACATGCGCAGGCACTTCCGCCGCTTTCTCATGGTGCGCAGTCCGGAAGGCGAGAGCGTCTACTTCCGGTTCTACGACCCCCGCGTCTTCCGCGTGTACCTTCCGACGTGCAACGAGAAGGAGATGGAGCACGTCTACGGCCCGGTCAAGTTCTTCGGCCTGGAAGACGCCGACGGCTCGGTGCTGCGCGTGTGGAAGCACACGCTGTCGCCGCGGGTGGAGAAGATCCCGCTGGGGGCGGGGGTGGGGGCGGGGAGGTAAGGGAGGCGGCCCGCTGCCGTCGGCGTCGCGTCTGATGGTTGAAGGCGGGAGTGCATGGGCGATGTCCAACGAAGTACACGTCGTGACCGGAGCGTTCGGCTACACCGGCCGCTATATCGCACAACGTTTGCTCGATGCGGGCATGACGCTGCGGACACTGACCCACTCGCCCGGGCGGGAGAACCCGTTCGGCGGCCGCATCGACGTACGCCCCTTTTCCTTCGACGACCGCGCCCGCCTGGTGGACTCGCTCCGCGGCGCGGCCGTGCTGTACAACACCTACTGGATCCGCTTCAACCACCGCCGATTCAGGCAGGCGCCGGCAGTGACGAACACGCTGAAGCTCTTCGACGCGGCCCGCGAGGCGGGGGTGGGGAAGGTCGTACACGTCAGCATCACCAACCCCTCGGAGGACTCGCCGCTGGAGTACTTCCGCGGCAAGGCCGCGCTGGAGCGGGCCTTGATCGAGTCCGGCCTGAGCTACGCCATCCTCCGTCCGGCGGTGTTGTTCGGACGCGAGGACATTCTGGTCAACAACATCGCCTACCTGCTGCGGCGGGCGCCGTTCTTTGCCGTTTTCGGACGGGGCGACTATTCGCTGCAGCCGATCCACGTGGACGACTTCGCCGATCTGGCGGTCCGTGCGGCCGGCGCTGACGGCAATGCCGTCATCGACGCGATCGGTCCGCAGACCTTCACGTTCCGCGACCTGGTCCGGCAGATCGGAGCGATCATCGGCAAGCCGCGGCCCATCATCAGTGCGCCGCCCGCCTTCGGATACGCGGTGGGGGTGCTGGCCGGCCGGCTGGTCGGCGACGTGATCATCACCCGCGAAGAGATCAGAGGTCTGATGGAAGGTCTGCTCTGCACTGACTCCCCCCCCGCCGGACGCACGAACCTCACCGACTGGGCCTGCCGCCATCGCGACACTCTCGGCGTCCGCTACGCCAGCGAGCTGGCCCGGCGGGCCAACCGTCTGACGGCGTACGACCGACTGTAAAGCTGCGGCAGCACGCGGAGTAAAAAGAAGTTGGCCCCCGATCGGCGAACCGACGCGGGGGACCAACTTCCCAGGAGGAGGAGAAAATGAGATTCGTCATTCCCACGATACGACCGATTGCGGCTCGTACCAGTCGGGCGTTTTGTCTATTTCACGCTCACCTATGCCGCGGTTGCCGAGACGATCCGCGACGCACAGCTCGCCTCGATCACCACCACGGAAGAGTCGTCCTTTCGGTCTGAGGTCGCCCAGCCGCGCTGAATGCCCGATGCCAAGGCGTCCCGCAGGCGACGCCCACCGAGGCCTGCTCTTATACCGATCAGGCTGCTGACGGTTTCGTCGCTTCCACCAGGCCCCGCCAGTGCCTCCACCGCGCCGTCGGTCATCAGGACCAGCAGATCGCCCTCCGCCAGCCAGGCTCGTCTCGGCCGCGGCAGCCAGGCGTCCACGTCGAACACGCCGAGCGGCGGAGCGGCATCCCGCCGGCGACCAAACCGCTCCACGACGCCGCACGCGGCTCGGTAGATCCAGGGGCGCGGCATGGCCGCGTTGGCGACCGAAGCCAGGTATCCGCCGGTCGCCGGCTGAACGGCAACGCTCAACACGGCGCCGAAGTGATCCGCGTGAAACCGGGCGCACAACTGCCGATTCAGCGCCGAGAGCCACCCCCGGTGGCTCCACCGCCGCCCGTCCATCGACTCCAACACGTCGTGGAACTGATGCGCCATCCGGGCGGCATCGAGATCGTGCCCTGATACGTCCGCGAGTGTCACGTGCAGCCGGCCGTGCGAGAACCGGCGGGTCGCGACCAGGTCGCCTCCGAAGCCGGCGACGCATCGGACCTCGCTGTACACGCCTGCGCAAACCGCACGTGCGTCAGGAGATCCTCGATCGACCGAGTTGTGCGAATGCACCAATCGCATACCGTGACTCTACAACGCGAGTCAGGGAGCAATAACCATGCCAGTGCCCTTCCCGTCGCGAACACCCGCGACGCAGCGCCTGTGAATGAGCGTCGACGCGCAAAAACTACCGTCCGCCGTGCCCACAGCCCGCGGGTCTCGACTCCAGACGCGACTTTCGGGATCGTCAGTCGCCGCCCCTACGTCGGCATTATCTCCACGATCTCTGAATACGGTGTGTTACCCATTTGGGTGCCCACACCCAGATCGGGTGCTCTGGCGCGCAAAAGGTCGCGGCGGTCCCGGGGCCGGTGGGTCGGGTAATACGGCGGTTTCAGTCATCGCGGGGATGCGCCGATAACGCGAGCACTCGCCGCAGGCGCGTGACCGGGCGACGGCCCGCGCTCCCGACCGAGCCGGCGAAGCGCCGGAAGCACTTTCGTCGCATGGGCGGACGTGGACGCCCCACCAGGGCCGGCGGGGATGATCGGCATGAGCATGACGGCAATCCCGGGGACGGCAACGCAGAGGGTTTCGGCGCTGGCGGGCGCCGTGGGCGACCGAACGATCCGCCGAAGCAAGGCCGCGCGGCCGGGATACTACCAGCGAGAGATCATCCGGCTGCTGCGACTCCATATTCCGGCAGGAGTGCACGTCTTGCAGGTCGCCTGCGGGCGGGCCGATCTGCTGGCCGGCGTCTGCCCCGAGCGAGGCGTTGGCGTGGACACCGCGGCGCCGCTCAGCGCCGCGCGCGAGGCGCATCCCCATCTGCGGCTGGTGGAGTCGGCCCCTGACGCGTTCGACCTGGACGAGACGTTCGACTTCGTCATCCTGGGCGATTCGCTGGGCGAGGTGACCGACGTGCAGGCGTGCCTGGAGTGCGTGCGCCGCGTCTGTTGCCCCGACACGCGCCTGTTCATCTTCTATCACAGTGCGTTGTGGGAGCCGGTGTTGCGGCTGGCGTCGTGGCTGGGGCTGCGGGCGCGGCAGCGGGACCAGAACTGGCTCAATACCGCCGACTTGCAGAACCTGCTGGACCTGTCCGGGTTCGACGTCGTCAAACGTTCACGGGAAGTCCTTTCTCCGGTGCCGTTGCCGCCGGTCAGCACGGTGCTGAATCGTGTGTTAGCCCGGATCTGGCCGACGCGGCACCTGGCGCTGGTCCAGATGCTGATCGCGCGGCCGTCGCCGCGCGGCCAGCGCGAGCCGGGTCTGACGTGCAGCGTGATCATCCCCACCCGCAACGAGCGCGGCAACGTCGAAGCGGCCGTGCGGCGCACGCCGCAAATGGGCGCCCACACCGAGATCATCTTCGTCGACGGCGACAGCAGCGACGGGACCGCCGAAGAGATCGAGCGGGTGATCGCCGCCCACCCCGAGCGGGACGTCCGCTTCATCGATCAGGGCCACGGACGCGGGAAGGGCGACGCGGTCCGCAAGGGCTTCGCCGCCGCCCGCGGCGACGTGCTGATGATCCTCGACGCGGACCTGACGGTGCCGCCGGAGGACTTGCCCAAGTTCTTCGACGCGGTCGCCGGCGGCAAGGGCGAGTTCGTCAACGGCACCCGCCTGGTCTATCCGATGGAGCGCGACGCCATGCGGACGCTGAACCAGGCGGCCAACTGGTTCTTCAGCGTATTGTTCACCTGGCTGCTGGGGCAGCGCTTCCGCGATACGCTCTGCGGCACCAAGGTGCTGCGGCGCCGTCACTACGAGCGCATCGCCGCCGACCGGGGCTACTTCGGCGAGTTCGATCCGTTCGGCGACTTCGACCTGATCTTCGGGGCCTCCAAGGCCAACCTGAAGATCATCGAGATCCCCATCCGCTACAAGGCCCGCACCTACGGCAGCACCAACATCAGTCGATTCCTGCACGGCCTGCTCCTGCTGCGCATGAGCTGGGTAGCGCTGTGGAAGCTGAAGCTGCGCTGAACGACCGCGCGCGATTCGTAGCCACGACCGAGGCGGAATCCGTGCGCGTGCTTCAAGCGAGGCAGTCCGCCGGCGGCGTCTCATCGCGCACAGGGATACGGGCGACGGCTCCTCAGATGGCGGCCGCGGCCGCGCCGACGGCGTCCGGGGTGACGAAGGCGCAGCTCGCGCCTTGCGACTCCAGGCAGCGCTGCAGTTCCCGCCGCAGCCGCTCGACCCACACCGGTGCATCGGCGATGGTCCCGGCGCGTCCCATGCGTTCCAGCTCCGCGGCGGCGCTGCGCAGCGATTCAGCGGCCACGTAGGCCGCCGCTCCTTTCAGACCATGCGCGATGCGCGTCATTGCGGCGACGTCTCCTGATGCGACGTGTCGAGCGATAGCGTCGACCTCCGTCGGCGCAGACTGGCAGAACTTCTCGATCAACCTTCGCAGAAACGTCTCATCGCTGCCCCACCGCTCGCTCATGCGTTTGAGGTCGAACGGCGCCGTCGGGACGGCGGCGTCGGCAATCCCGGTGTCCGCGGCGCCGTCTTCACTCTCTTCGCCGGTCGGGCAGCCTGTGCCCGGTTGTCCATCTGCGGCCGCGGCGGCCGGCGAATCGCTTTGCGCCGCACTCACGCGGTTCGACCACAACGAAAGGGTCTCGATGAACCGTTTCGGATCGATCGGTTTGGTGACGTAGTCGTCCATCCCGGCCAGCAGACAGCGGTCCCGGTCGCCGCGGATGGCGTTGGCGGTGAGGGCGATGATGGGGACGCGGCCGCGCCCGGCAGCCTGCTCGTGCTCGCGGATCGCCCGGGCCGCCTGGAATCCATCCACGTCGGGCATCTGGCAGTCCATGACCACCAGATCGTAGTGGTTCGTGGTCACGGCGCGGACGGCTTCGGCCCCGTTGGCGACCACGTCGCAGTCATACCCCGCCCGGCGGAGGATGGTGGCGGCCACTTCCTGACTGATTTCGTGATCGTCGGCCAGCAGCACGCGAACGCGGGAGGGGGCCGTGCGGCGCCGGCCTGCCACCTCCGCTTCCGGGTCGGCGCGGTCCGGGTCGGCTGGAATGACGCCACCGGGCGCATCAGACTGCGCCTCCATCAGCACGACCGTGAACCAGAACGTGGAACCCTCTCCCGGCGCGCTGCGGACGCCGATGTCGCCGCCCATCAGTTCGACCAGCCGTTTGCAGATAGCCAGTCCCAGGCCGCTGCCGCCGTAGCGGCGCGTGGTCGAGGCATCGAGCTGAGAGAACGGCGAGAACAGCCGCTCCTGCTCGGTGGCCGGGATGCCGATCCCCGTATCGCTCACTTCGAAGCGGATTACGACGCCCGAGTCGGTGAATTCCTCCCGGACGGCGGCGACAGCGACCCTCCCTTCGTGGGTGAACTTGACGGCGTTTCCGACCAGGTTGATCAGGATTTGCTGGATTCGCGCCGCATCGCCCCTGGCCCGCGCGGGAACGCCCGAGTCGATCCGGCAACTCATCTCCACGTTTTTCTCCCGCGCCTTCGGTGTAAGGAACTCCATGACGTTGCCGACCGACTCGCGCAGGTCGAAGTCCGCACACTCCAACTCCAGCTTACCCGCTTCGATCTTGGAGAAGTCGAGGATGTCGTTGATCAGCGCCAGCAGGACGCGTCCGGACGATTCCGCCAGCCGCACGTATCGGCGCTGTTCGGCATTCAGGCTGGTGTCCAGCAGCAGGTCCGTCATGCCGATGACGCCGTTGAGCGGCGTGCGGAGTTCATGGCTCATCGTGGCCAGGAAATCGCTCTTGGCCTGGTTCGCCCGGGCCAGCGCCTCGCGCCGGCGGACGTTGTCGATGGCCAGCGACGCCGCCTGGCTGAGCAGGTCCATCGCGTCGAGGGCGACCGAGGGCAGACGCTCGCGCGAAAACATGGCCACCACGCCGATCGTCTCGCCGTCGTGCGTCAGCGGCAGCCCCGCGAAGGTGCGCAGCCCGTTCTCCCGCGCCCATGCCCGATCCTGGATGCGGGCGTCGCGGACCACGTCCCGGCAGACGGTCGCCCCCCCCGCCGCGGCGATGAGGCCGATCTTGAAAGCGCCCACCGGAATCCGGCGAAAGTCGCCGTCGGTGCGCGTGTAGTGCCCGGAACTGGAGATCAGGTGCAGGCACGTCTCCCGGTTGCGGCAGAAGTCGGTCATCTGGCAGTCGGCGCATGGTCCGCCCGGCTGGATCAGCCACAAACGGGCGAAATGGGCATCGAAGCTGTCGACCAGCCCCTGCGTCACCGTGCCGGCCACCTCCTCGACGGTGGAACACCCCAACAGCGTCAGCCCGATCTGCTCCAGGGCCATCAGGTACCGGTTGATGGCGACGATCTCGCCGCGGCTGCGCTCCAGCGTCCGCTCGGCGGAGCGCCGCACCGCGATCTCCCGTTCCAGGTCCGCGGTGCGCTCGACGACCCGCCGCTCCAGGTTGCGGTGCGCCTGCCGCAGTTCTTCCTGCGCCCGGATGCGCTCGCTGACGTCGGTGCTGACCGCGATGAAGTGCTCGACGTCGCCGCGGTGGCCGCGCACCGGGGTGATGGTCATCTCGGCGGTGTATTGCGTGCCGTCCTTGCGGCGGTTGACGATCTCACCCCGCCAGACGTGTCCGGACACCACTGTGCGCCAGAGGTCCGCGTAGTAGTCCTGGTCGTGGGCGCCGCTTTTCAGAATGCGCGGGTTCTTGCCCTTGACTTCCTCCAGACTGTAGCCAGTTATCTGGCAGAAGGCGGGGTTGACCCAGAAGATGCGTCCGTCGCGGTCGGTGATGACCACGCCGTTGGCGGCGGCGTTCAGCGCCGCGCTCTGCAGCCGCAGTTGGGCCTCGGCCTCATTGCGGCCGACGGCGTACCGGATGCAGCGGCGCAACAGGCTGGGCGTCATCTCCTGCTTGAGCAGGAACTCCTGTGCCCCCTGGGCGGCGGGCGAAAACGCCGCGCCCTCATCCGAGCCGGTCAGCACGATGATCGGCGTCTGCGGCGCGACGGCGCGCACGGGTGCGAGCGTCTCACATGCCGCCGAGTCGGGAAGATCCAGATCGAGCAGGATGACGTCGTACTGTTTTCGCCGCAGCCACGACAGCGCCGACGCGAGCTTGGTGACGCGCTTCACGACGAAGCCCGGGGCGCCCAGCTCCGGCAGCGCGCGGCGGACCAGCCGCGCCGCGTCGGCGTCGTCTTCCACCAACAGGACCTCGATCGACTGCTGCGCGTTCATGTTCATCCCACTCCTGCCACCAGCGGAAGCCGTTGACTCGGCCGGCTTCGGCCCCGGCGATGAACCGCCAGGGACGTCAGTCAAGGGCCGATCGCCCCCTGCCCGCTCCGCAAACCATGTGCCCGTCCTGCACTCAGCCCACGGCCGCGGCGGCGTGTTCGGGGCACAGAAGCTCATTCAGGGCCTGCACGCAAAGCCCCACGTTCAGCGGCGCCCGGCAGACCGCGGTCGCCCGGCCGGGTGGGGTCGCCGTCTCCGCCGTCCGATCCAGGGCGATGATCAGAATGGGGAGGGGCGTACACGTCTCCTCCTCCAGCGTGGCCAATCGACGCATCCCGGCGTCGAAGGGAAGGTTCCTGCCGCACGGGATGACCGCAACGTTGGGCGGTTCCTCGGGATCCAGTTCGGCCAGGCGGTGGAAGAACGCTCGAACCGTGTCCGCAGGAGAGTCGGAACCGACGAAGAACGGCCGCACCGAAGCGCCGATCGAGTCTCGGAGCTGCCCGACGGAGTCAGGCCAGGGCGTCGATTCCCCCCGCGCCAGCAGGGCGACCTTGAGGTCCTTGAGCTGGTCGTCCACGGACTTGCGGATCTGGTCGATGTTCAGGTCTTTCAGGCCGGCGACTTCGACGAGGTCGTCGGCCGGGTACACCATCCGGTCTCCACTGTCGCCCAGGAGCAGCGCGTGGGCGATGCGGTTGGCGGCCGCCACGATCGCCGCGCCCCGCATGTGATCGGCGCCCAGCCGCCGCAGTTGAGGCACGGTGCGATGGTGGTTGACGACCGGTGTGATGAAGTCGTTGGGGAATCGCCAGTGCTCCAGCGCCCGGGCGAGAATGTCGCCGTGGTCCAGTGTCAACATGTGCCGCTCGACGCTGACCAGCGGGATCGAGCGCTCGTGGGCGACCTCCCATACGCGGTTGTACAGCTCCGGGGCGTGGTCGATCAGAATAAGCCGTCCCACGTCGTGCAGCACGCCCCACAGAAAGCAGTCGTCAGCGCGAGGGAAGGCGGCCCGCTCCGCCAGGTCCCGCGCGATCACGCCGCACGAGACCGAGTGCTCCCAGAACAGCCGCGCGTCCAGTTGCTCGGAGATCGAACCGGTGAACTCATCGAGCACGGCGAGCGTGGTCACCAGGTGCCGTACCTCCTGGATGCCGAGGCGCTGGACGGCGACCTTGACGGTATCGACGGGCTTGCCGCGCGTGAACGCGGTGCTGTTGGCGGTCTTGAGGAGCCGCACCGACAACGCCTGGTCCTGGGCGACGGCGTGGCTGACGTCGTCCACCGAGCAGTTGGCATTCGTCGTCAGCGCCATCACCTGGTGTACGGTGGCGCTGAGCGGGCGCAACTCCAGCCCGTGACTGACCACGTCGCGCAGCTCCTGCCGCGCGATGATCGGCCTCAGATCATCCAGGCAGTCACGTCCGCGTGAAGCGGATCCACGAGACTTCGGCGGCGGCGGGCGGGGAGTCGGGCGTGGAGACGCCGACGCCTCCGGACGCCCGGCCGGCGGGCCCTTCGTCGGGGCCGCACCCGAAGCTGCCGGGACCGGTGCGGACGGCGTGGCCGGCCTGGGCGAGACGCACCGGGTCAGAGTGTCCATCAGCGCGGCTACGGTGAAGCTGGATTTCAATATGTACCCGCTGATACGGTGCCGGGCCGCTTCCAGCACGGTGCCGCTGTCGGCCCGGTCGGTGAGCAGCACCACCGGCAGGTCCGCGAACTGGGGGTTGCGGCGGATGGCGCGCAGGACCGACAGCCCGTCCATCTCCGGCATCGTGACGTCGAGCAGGACGACGTCCGGGCGCGCCTGGTCCATGGCGAAGAACGCCTCGCGGCCGCTGGCGGCGGTGGAGGTCTGAAAACCGTGGACCTTCAGCGCCAGCTCGATGGGATCGCGGCAGATCGCCAGGTCGTCGATGATGAGCACGTGAGGCATCTGTGTGTTTCCGGACCCGCGTTGTGCCGGAAGGCGAGACCTCCCGCACTCTCTTCGGCACAGGACGGCCACGACCGAAGGCGGCCCATCGGTGCCGGTCCGATACCGGAAGCGCGGGCGGAGGCGCATGGGACTGAGCGACTCGGCAAATGACCGATCTTCCCGAGCCGCCGTGTTCCGATCACGGGCGCGGGTCCGGCGCTGAAGCGCGACGACTGAGCGCCATTCCGGCCGGCATTCGCCGCGGCCGGCGCCTGCGAAGGCGCGGCCCCGGACTCGATGGACGCCGCCGGCGCGAGATCGGCGTCCGATGGCGGGTGGGGGGGTGCGGGCCTCCTTCCCTGATTCCCTGACTCGCTGCGTTCCGCTACTTCGCCCGCTCGACGTACTCGCCGGTGCGGGTGTCGACGCGGATGCGCTCACCCGGCTCGATGAAAGCGGGCACACGGACGCGGGCGCCGGTCTCCAGCCTGGCGTCCTTGGGCTGGTTGGTGACGGTGGAGCCTTTGACCACCGGCGGCGTGTCGGTGATGGCCAACTCGACGACGTGCGGCAACTCGAAGCTGATGACGTTGCCGTTGTACAACTGGCAGGTGACGGTCTCGTTGGGCGTGAGGTAATCGACGGCGTCGCCGACGATGTCCTTGTCGACGTGGATCTGGTCGAACGTCTCCTTGTCCATGACGACGAAGGAATCCCCCTCGGCGTAGAGATACTCGTACTCCTTCGACTCGACGAAGGGCGTTTCCAGCCGGTCGTCCACGTTGAAGCGCACGTCGTTGATGATGCCGGTCTTGAAGTTCTTGATCTTCGCCTGCATGTAGCTGCGCTTGTTGCCCTTGGCCACGTGGTGGCACTCGTGGACGACGCACAGCTCGCCCTCGTGGATGACGCACCTGCCCTTGCGAAGATCGACCGCCTTGATCATGGAGACGCTCTCGAAATGTGCGACCGGCCGTCCCGGTCGTGGACCCTCCATGGGAGGGTGGTTTACTCACTCTGCCACCGCGGCCACAGCCTACGCACGCCGATGGGAAGCCGCTTTCCCGGTCGCCGGCGGCGGCGCACCCCGCCCGGCCCGCTCCTCCCCACGGCCGTCGCACCAACGAGGGCCTTCGGTGAGCCGCGAATCTTCGCCGTCGGCCGCCGGGCCGTCAAGCGGAAGCCCGCATCGGTGTCGGGTCGAGGGCGTACCAGAATCGCCGGATCCTCTGAGCGAGCCGCGGGCTGGAAGCCCGCGTCAGGAACGCCTCTTCACTGAATCACCGGCGTCAAGGCTGACGGCCACCCGCTGCTGACGGCGTCCCTGGCAGCGACACCACGACGATGCCGGCGCGATCGGCGGCCGCCAGGACAGCTTCGCGGTCGATGATGACCGTTTGACCCGCCTCGATCACGAGCGCGGAGGCGCCATGGGCCTGGAGGTTGGCAATCGTCTCCGGACCGATGGTGGGCACGTCGAAGCGCGGATCCTGGCTGGGCTTGGCGACTTTGACGAGCGTCCAGCCGCCCCGGCGGCAGAGCCGGCCGGCCCGCTCGATCATCCGGTCGGTGCCCTCGATCGCTTCGACGGCGATGACCTCCTTTTCCCTTACGGCGATGGATTGACCGATGTCCAGGTCGCCCAGGCGCTTGGCGATGGCCCAGCCGAACTCAGCGTCGGCGGTCTGAGCGGGGGTGGGCGCGCGGCGGGTGAGCACGCCTTCAGGCGCCAGGTGCTCGGCGGAGTAGCGTGTGCAGGGGTCCATGACGATTCCGTGCCGGGCGAACTCGTCGGCCACGGCCGCCAGCACCGTGTCGTTCCGCTTGTCCGGGATGCGGAAAAACCACAGCTTCAGGCTCGTCCAGTCCGGCAGCATCTTAAGCAACCGGAACCGCCCGTACATGTCCGCCTTCCGCACCGACCCCGCCAGAATGACGCTCGTCGCCCGCCGCCGCTTGAGCGTGCGGATCCACCCGCCCAGCTTCGCCAGGCCGGACCATGTGAATGTGTCCGCCAGTTCCGCCAGCTTCGGATCGGCCAGTCCGCGCAGCGCGATGACGTGAACGCGGCAGTCCGCCCGCCTCGCCCCTTCGGCGACCATGAAAGGGAACCGGCCGCGGCCGGCGATGAGGCCGAGGGCGCAAGGGCCGTGCGTCGAATCT
Organism: Phycisphaerales bacterium; assembly: GCA_003597935.1. Classification (GTDB taxonomy): domain Bacteria; phylum Planctomycetota; class Phycisphaerae; order UBA1845; family UBA1845; genus SURF-32. The sequence continues at coordinate 24,073 of QZJT01000127.1, forward strand.
GCGTCCATGCTGCACAACGTACGCGCCCGTGCAACCAAGGCAATCGGGCGCCTACGGGCAGTTGCCCGCCGACCAGGTGACCTGGTTCTGGCAGGTGGGCTGGTTGATGGTGATGGAACCGTTGACGGCGCCTTCGACGGTAATGTCGAGGTCGTCGGCGGTGGCGTGGCAGCCGTTGACGGTGATGTCGCCGTTCAGATCGCCGTGGTCCGGCACCGGCTGGCCGTCGTTGTTGTAGATCCTGATGCAGCCGTCGAAGACGACCGGGTCGGTCGAGGTGTCGTCGTCCGGGCCGACGTGGATGTCGCCGCCGGCGTTCACAACCGGTACACTGGATCGGAA
>QZJT01000149.1 GCA_003597935.1 Phycisphaerales bacterium
GTCACGAACGAACTTTTCCCCGGCGTCGGCGGAGGCGTAGACTTCCGCGATCGCCCGGAGCTGCGAATTCGAACCGAAGATCAGGTCGACGGCGGTGCCCGTCCATCTGACCTCGCCGGTCTTGCGGTCGCGGCCTTCGTACACGTGGTCACATTCTGGAGATACCCGCCATGCCGTGTTCATGTCGAGCAGATTCACGAAGAAGGCATTGGTCAGCTTCCCGGGCTGCCTGGTGAAGACACCGAGTTCGCTGCCCCCGGTGTTGGCGTTCAGAACGCGCAACCCGCCGACGAGGACGGTCATCTCGGGCGCCGTCAGCGTCAGCATGTGCGCCCGATCCACCAGCATCTCCTCGGCCGACCGCGTATTCCCGCTGCCGTAGTAGTTGCGGAACCCGTCCGCGGTCGGTTCGAGCACGGCGAACGAGTCCACGTCGGTCTGCGCCTGCGACGCGTCCGTGCGGCCCGGCGAGAACGGGACCGTCACGTTGTGTCCTGCGTTCTTTGCAGCCTGCTCGACGGCCGCGCACCCGCCGAGGACGATCACATCGGCGAGTGAGACCCTCTTGCCGCCCGATTGTGCGCTGTTGAACGTCTGCTGAACTCCCGTGAGCACTTTCAGCGTCTTCGCCAGTTCGGCGGGATTGTTGACTTCCCAGTCCTTCTGCGGGGCAAGACGAATGCGAGCCCCGTTGGCGCCGCCGCGCTTGTCCGTGCAGCGGAACGTCGCGGCCGACGCCCACGCGGTGGAAACGAGTTGCGACGTGGACAGGCCCGAGGCGATCAGCTTCGCCTTCAGATCGGCGATGTCCTTCTCCCCGATCAACGGGTGATCGACGGCGGGAACCGGATCCTGCCACAACTGCGGCTCGGACGGAACCAGCGGACCGAGATACCGTGAGATCGGCCCCATGTCGCGGTGCGTCAGCTTGAACCAGGCTTTGGCGAAGGCCTCCGCGAACTCGTCCGGGTTTTCGTAGAAGCGCTTTGCTATCGGCGCATAGACGGGGTCCATGCGAAGCGACAGGTCCGTCGTCAACATCATGGGAGCGTGCTTCTTCGAAGGATCGTGTGCATCCGGCACAGTCGCCACGGCCGCCGCATTCTTCGGCGTCCATTGATACGCCCCGGCCGGGCTCTTCGTGAGTTCCCACTCGTAGCCGAACAGGTTCTCGAAGAAGTTGTTGTCCCACTTCGTCGGCGACTTCGTCCACGCGCCCTCCGGCCCGCCCGTGATCGTGCTGCCGGCGTTGCCCGTGCCGAAAGTGTTCTTCCAGCCCAGACCTTGCTCTTCTATGCCCGCGCCCTCGGGTTCGCGGCCAACGTACTTGCCCGGGTCGGCGGCGCCATGGCACTTGCCGAACGTGTGACCGCCGGCGATGAGCGCGACCGTCTCCTCGTCGTTCATCGCCATGCGACGGAACGTTTCTCTAATATCTCTGGCCGCGGCGATCGGGTCCGGGTTGCCGTTCGGCCCCTCGGGATTCACGTAGATCAGGCCCATCTGCACCGCCCCCAGCGGTCGTTCGAGTTCCCGATCGCCGGTGTAGCGCTGGTCTGCGAGCCACTCGGTTTCAGACCCCCAGTAGATGTCCTCCTCGGGCTCCCACACGTCTTCGCGGCCGCCGGCGAAACCGAAGGTCTTGAACCCCATCGACTCCAGGGCGCAGTTGCCGGCGAGGACCATCAGGTCCGCCCAGGAGATCTTGCGGCCGTACTTCTGCTTGATGGGCCAAAGCAGCCGCCGCGCCTTGTCGAGGTTGGCGTTGTCGGGCCAACTGTTGAGCGGCGCGAACCGCAGCGTGCCGGACGACGCGCCGCCGCGGCCGTCATGGATGCGGTACGTGCCGGCACTGTGCCAGGCCATACGGATAAAGAGCGGGCCGTAGTGACCGTAGTCCGCCGGCCACCACTCCTGCGACGTGGTCATCACGTTCATGATGTCCGTTTTCAGGGCATCCAGGTCGAGCGTCTTGAACTCCTCGGCGTAGTTGAACTCCTCGCCCATCGGATTGCCCGCGGGCGGGTTCTGATGGAGCATTTTCAGAGTGAGCTGATTCGGCCACCAGCGTTGATTCGCCGCCGACCCCGCGGCGGCACGGGCGCGTGTTCCTCCCGCCACCGGGCACTTGCTTCCGCTATCTGACATGGGCGTACTCCTGGTTATTTCGACTTCGGGGAAACCCGCTTCGGCGGACCCGATCTGGCTGTAAGACACGCGGGGCAGGTGCCCCAGTAGATCACCTCCGCCTCGTCGACTTCGTATCCGGCGCGGGCGGCAGGTTCCAGGCAGGGCTTTTCGCCGACGGCGCAATCGACGTCGACCGTCTTGCCGCAGGTGCGGCAGATCAGGTGGTGGTGGTTGTCACCGACGCGGTCCTCGTACCGCGTGGGCGACCGCGCGGGTTGGATGCTGCGGATCAGCCCTTTTTCGACCAGCAGCCCCAGGGCGTCGTACACCGCCTGGCGGGAGATGGTCCCGATCTCAGCCCGCACGTCCTCCGCCACGTCGTCCGCCGTGCAGTGCGCCCGCCTCGCAACCGCCCGCAGGATGGCCAGCCGCTGGGCCGTGACCTGCACGCCGTGCCGGCGGAGGAGATGGGTCGGATCTGTCGACACGGCATCGTTTTAGGTCCAGATGTGGATGCTGTCAAGTACTGGAGTGAGTCCAATGGAGCCGCCGAGTCCGCCATCCCGACCGGCGGCCGGGACGGCAAGCCCAGCCTGGACGACCACCTGTCGCAACTGCTGGCCGCCGGCTGCATCAGCGTCGGGACCGCGCGACGCCCGGCGATAGACCCGGAGGCGCTGCACCCGGCGGGGCCGGCTCGACCGTGAACCAGACCGCAGAGTCACGCGGATGAGAAAACCACAGATTTGCACAGCGCGGGCACTGCCCGCAACCCAACCCAAGAACACGGCTTGCACTCGTCGGCAGCCCGGAGTTCTTGCCAAAAAAACAAGATTCTGCACGTTTGCAATGCAGATGCACATAGCGCGGGCGTTGCCCGCAACCCAATGCGCCAAGGCGAGTTACATGACTTGCCGCTGAAAACCTGCTCGCCGCGCGAAGAAATGCGGCGTTAGCAGTGCAGATAGGGAGAAAGAAGATTCGACAGGGACAGTTGCTCGTTATGACTTCCCGACGCTCACTCCGGTGGTTCCTTTCGTCGTGAGCGCGTCGTCGTCGCCCGGTTGTGCCAGAAGGTATTGATGCTTGAACTGTTCGTTCGCCCCACCCCGGCGCGCGGCTTTCTCCCGGTCCAGCCGTGCCAGCAGCCCGGGCGGCAGCGGATGGACCGCGATGGGTCCGAGCCGGGCGCTGGAACGCTTGGCGCGGTACTCGACGTTGATCTCACGCAAGGCGCCGTCGACGCGCTCGGCCAGGCGCTCGGCGTCGGTCGCCCCGCCCTCGACGTACAGGACGTAGAACGGCGGATCATCCCAGCGCGGGGCGAGCACGAAAGCATCCGGAGCCACGGCCAGCGCCGCGGCCGCGGTCTCGTATGCCTTGACCACCTGCCATTCCGTCAGTTTCTCGCCGGTCATGCTGGCGGCGTGTGCGCCGCGATTGAGGAACTCGATGACCGGCGCGCGGCCCTCGAAGCCGACGACGCGGATGTAGTCGCCCAGGTCATACCGGTACAGCCCGGCTTCGTTGGTCATCACGACGCGGTACGTCTCGCCGACGTCCAGTTCGTGACACAGGCGCACCGCCGGCGCACCCTCGGGCGAATCGGCCTCCACGAATTCGAAGAACGCCGATTCCACGTCCAGCACGCCCGCGGGCGTGCCGTCGCTCAGCCCGATCGACACCCGTCCTTCCGTCGCCAGCAGGCCGATGTCGCGCACCGGCGCGTCGCCGAAATACCTCGGAAAATCCCGAAGGTGCAGCCCCAGGGTGCCACCGGTCCAGTTGGCCAGGAACGACAGGTTCCAGAAGTCCCGCGGCAACAGGCTCCCGCGCCGGGTGAGGATGTCCTCGAGGCGCCGAGCGGTCGACGGATCCGGGCGCAACGCCGCCCGCAGCCGCGCCAGCACCGCCTCCGGGCCGCCTGCGCGGCGCCCCGTCGATACCTCGCGGATCCGGTCATCCGGCGACACGGTCATACCCTCGGCAGCGCCTGTGGCCCGCGCCTCGCCGGCCGGCGGGTTGAGCGTGCCGTCGCGGATGTCGCGCACCAGCCGCTCGGCGTGCGATTCGGCCGTGCGGGCCAGCCGAAGTTGAGTGGCCGGGCTGGCGGTCACGGAAAACGCGATGTCGCGCGGCACGGCCAGCCGCACGATGGTGTAATACCGCGATTCGGCATCGTCGATGTAGGCGGTCAGCGGCGACACCGCGTAGAACCGCCGCACCAGCCGCTTCTGCGTCTGGGCCAGCAACCCGGAGATCGCTCCACAGGGCACGCCCGACGCCGTTCGCGATTCATCCATGCGCGATGACACCTGCAGGATGGGCCGCATCCATCCGCCCGGATGGTCCATCAGGGCCTTGACGCCGAAAATGTTCCATCCGCGGCGATAGTTGCGCACGAAGGCATCGGTGACGGGGACGTGCTTGGGCTTGTCGGTGGTGCCGCTGCTGACCGCGAACATGCGGATCGCTTCGCAGGACGGAAAAAGTGCCGTTACGTCGCCGGCCAGTACGCGGTCGATGTAGGGCCGCAGGTCCTCGTAGGTGCGAATCGGCACCGTCCGGCGATACTCATCGAGCGTGCTGATCGAAGCGAACCGGTGGTCGCGCCCGAACGCCGTGTCACGCCGCCGCCGCAGCAGTCGCAGCAGCAACTGCTCCTGCACCGCGGGGGCATCATCAAGCTGCCGCATGAACCGCTTCAGTTGCGACCGGGCATGGGCCGTAGCGATCATGGCCGCAGGGCGCAGCCAGCGGGGTGAGCGCGCGGTGGGCATGGTGCAAGCGTAGCCGAATCGGCGACGCTCAGAAACGCCCGCACGGCAATCGCGGTGATCCGTGCGGCGAGCCGCGGGCTTCAGCCCGAGCGGGCGTTGCGCTTGGAGGGTGGCTACGGATCGCGCACGGTGGTTGCGTGCCCCTTGGTGCCGGCGCCCACGTACCGCTCCGCCAGTTGCTTCGCCTTCAGCGCATCGTCGCGGAACAGGGCGGCCTCGCGGCGATAGACGTCGGTCTGATCGCGGTTGATTTCGAGTTCATCTCTGATGCGGGCGAGTTGGGCCGCGATCTCGCGCGACGCCTCCAGCGTCTGTTGCACCTGGAGCCGCAACGTGCCGATCTCGTCCAGCGATGCCTGTGCGGCGCGCCGTTTGGCGCGAACTTCGCCGGTCAGCACGTCGCCGAGGCGGCGAAGGCCGGACTCGATGATCGCCACGGCGCTGGCGGCTGCGTCGTCGCACGAATCGCCGCAACGGTCCGCCCGGCTGGTGGCGAAGCCTCCCAGCCCGGCCGCGTCACGGTTGGCCTGCCGCACTTCCGCGACGGACGGCGCCGTCGCCGCAGCGACTCGTTCGCATGAGATGGGATCCCGCGGACACTCGTCGTCCGTCCTCGTCGCCCGTGCTGCCAGGCGCTCATCGCTCGCCTCGCTCGTCTCAAAAGCGTCGTCTTGAAGCGAGCCAAGGCTCTCGTTGAGCGCGGCCTCCAAGCCTCCATCGTCCAGGCCGTTGAACGAAGCTCCGACGTCGGCCGCGCCGGAGTTCGGCTCACCGGCTGTGCCTCCCGCGCCGGACGCGACTTCGTCCGCCGAGCCGGCGTCGGGCAGATCCTCTTCACGGGTGACCAGACGGTTCAGCGCGTCGAGCTGCGCCTCGGCGTCCGCCAGCGCGAACTCGAGCGTGGACTCATCACCGGGCGAGAGCTGGGAATGGTCAGTGACGTCGGTCGGTTCCATGCTGACGGCATCCTGAACAATACGCGCGGCCTCGTCATCGACGGCCGCCATGACGATCTCGTGACGCACCGCGGGAAAGTCCCAGTCGATCCGGCGGAGGGCCCGATCGACCGCAGGGTCTTCGGCGTCGGCGATAATCCGCATCAACTCGCGGCGCTGTTCGGAAGTCACTCGCCGGGACGGTTTTGAACCCGGCCGGCGTTGGATCTGCCGCACCTGACGCCGGACCCGGCGCAGGAGTTCGAGTTCCGTCCGAACCAGGCGCAGCTCGTCCTCGTTTCCGATCGTGACGCGCAGTGCGATCCCGTCGCGCGGGAAGGCGTACGTGACCGGAAACGTCCGTCGGGCTCGACTCACCCCCGTGCCACCTCATTGCCCGCCGGAAACTTCCGTCCAGCCCACGTCTGCCACGTTCGCGCGCTCACCCCACCGAACCCGGCCCGCAGCGCCGGTCCACGGCACGCCGGTTCTGATGGCGCGTACCCCGTTCCCCAAAAAAGGGCGGCGGATCCGGTTCCTGATAGTTCGGCGATTGGGGAACCCTACTTCACGAAGCCGACGATGCTGCGGGGGGTGGCCGTCGTGGCATCGGTCCGATATTGCGATACCATGCCCCGCCGCCGAAGGAGCACGAATGCACCCCGAGCGCATCGAGAGTGGCTGGGACCGCTGGGCGGCGTTCGTCCATCGCACCCGCTGGGTCTGGATCGTCGTCTGGCCCCTGCTGGGCGTCGTCATCTGGGCGCTGGCGCCGCGGATCTCGGACCTGCTGCACGATTCCCGGATCGGGTTCATTCCGGCCGACATGCCTTCGCAGCGGGCGCTGGCCACGCTCCATCGCGAGTTCCCCGCCGACGCCCACGCCAGCCGGGCGATCGTCGTGTGCGTTCGGGCGCCGCGCCTGAATGGGGCGGACCGCACCTGGGTGGCGCAGGTGGCGAGGGAGCTGGCGGCGGACCGTGCTGGGCGCGGGTGGCGGATCAAGGCAGCCGCGGTGACGCCGCTGATCGCCCCCCTGCTGGAAAGCCCCGACGGGCAGGCGTCGCTGATCGTGGCCGACCTGCCGTCGGAACTCTACACCCATCACACGGTCGACTCCGTCGCGTTGATCAAGGCGCGGCTGGCGGAGGTTCCCCCCCCCGACGGTCTGGTGGTCGAGGTGACCGGCAGCGGCGCCCTGGGCGAACTGCTGGCGGCGTCCGCCCGCAAGAACGTGGACGACACCACGTTCTGGACGTTCGTCAGCGTGATCGTGATCCTGGCGGTGATCTACCGGTCGCCGGTGGCGATGTCGCTGCCCATCGTCGCGGTGACGGCGTCTTTGATGGTCTCGCTGGGCGTGATCGGCTGGGCGGCGGCTCAGGGGCTGCCCATCTCCGGCCTGGTCGAGATGTTCGTGATCGTGGTGGTGGTCGGGTCGGGGGTGGATTACTGCCTCTTTCTGTTCGCGCGCTTCCGCGAGCAGATCGCGGCCGGCGCGGCCGGCGCCGAGGCGGCGCGGGCGGCGCTGTCGCGCTGCGGTGGAGCGATCCTGGCCAGCGCCGGCACCAACGTCGCCGGGCTGGCGACGCTGATCCTGGCCCGCAACCGCGACATCTACACCACCGGGCCGATGATCGCGTTCGCCATCGCCGTCGCCACGCTGGCGGTGCTGACGCTGACGCCGGCGCTGATGGCGCTGGCCGGCCGCCGGCTGCTGTGGCCCGCCCGCATCCGGGCTGAGGAGTTGAGCCGGGGGGGGCTGTGGTCAAAGGTCGGGCGATGGGTCATCTTCCATCCGCGCCGCGCGGTGGGATGGTGCCTGCTGCTGCTGATCGCCGCGGGCGCAGGCGGTATGATGGCGCCCACGCTGTTCGACGCGCTGGAAGAGTATCCGCCCGACACGTCTTTCGTCCGCGGCGCCCGGCTGGTCCACCGCCACCTGTACGCCGCTCCCGAGGCGACCGAATTCACGGTGCTCACCGGGTTCGATGAGCCGCTCTCCGACGAGCAGATCGACGCCGCGTGTCGGCGGTGGACGGAGCGGTTCGTCGATGCGGTGCGCGGATCCCTGGGGGACCGCCTCCTCTACGTCCGCCACGCCTACGACCCGCTGGCCACGGCGGGTGGAAAGCGAGCCGGCACGGCAGGCGAGACCGACGCGGCGGGCTCCAGCCCGCCGGCCGGGCCGCTCGCCGAGCGCCTGGCACGCTCATACTACGTCTCGCCCTCGCGGCGCACGGTCCGGATGGACGTGGGCCTGGCATTCGACGGACATTCGGCTCAGGCCACGTCGGCGCTCGACGTGGTTCGGCGGCTGGCGCATGCCACTGCGTGGTTCGACCCGCAACAAGGGGCAGGCTCGGGCGGGGAGGCGCCCGGTGCAGCGTCCCCGGTCGCCACGCAGTCGGGCGCCGGGGCGACTCTCCAGGCGTCATCGCAGGAGGCGCACGCCTCTTCAGCAGATGCCGCGCGGCCGACGGCGGCGCCGACCATTCAGATCACCGGCGACGCCGCTATGGTCGAGGACATGAGGGCGCTGAAGGCGTGGGACTTCGCCGTCGTCGCCACGGCCGCAGTCATCGTGGTCTACGCCATCCTGCTGTGGCTGCTGGGCGACGGTCTGCTGGCCGCCTTCCTGGTGGCGGCGACTCTGCTGACCTTCGCGGCCGCGTGCGGTCTGACGTGGGCGGTGTTCCGCGCCTGGACGGGCGTGAATGGCCTGAACTTCCGGCTGGAGTTCCTGCTCTTCATCATTCTGCTGTCGCTGGGTCAGGATTACAACATCTACGTCGTCACCCGCATTCGGGAGGAACTGCGCCAGCGCGGCCCGGCCGACGCGGTGGCGCTGGCCGTGTCGCGCACGGGCGGCGTGGTCAGCAGTTGCGGCATCATCATGGCCGCCACCTTCGCCTCGATGATCTCCGGGTCGCTGCTGGTGATGAAGCAGATGGCGATCGGCCTGGCGCTGGGCATTCTGCTCGACACGTTTCTGGTGCGCCCCCTGCTGATCCCGGCCGCGACGTTCCTGCTGCTCCGCGCCCGGCGCGGGCCGAGATTGAAGGCGTGCTGATGCCGGACGAGAGCAGGCAGTCGGGCCGTCAGGACGACAAGCTCGCGACCGGCAGCAGTTGGTTAAAGCCGTTGGCGTTCGATGCGTCGTACGGCTCGCAGGCGACGAGTTTGAACTCGACGAGCCGTCGCCGGGCGACCTCGAACTCGCGCCGGTCCAGCCCGATCTGATCGCAGATCTTCTCCTTGCGGTAGAAGCTGACGCCGTCACGGACCGCCGCCAGGGCCAGAAACAGATAGAGGGCCTGGTCGTGACGGCTCATCCCCTCCAGATAGCCCTGGCGCAAGAGGCGATGGTCGATCCAGGCGAACGAGCGCTGATCTTTCTGACGCGGTTGGGTTGCGGAATATGGTAGTTTCGCATAACACTGGGTCTCCGTTGGGCGTGCGGTGCGGGGGTTCGGCAACACACGGAACCCCGCTCCGCCGCCGTGCAGAAGACGCTTCCTGACGGGCGCGGTTCGGATCGGGCTGCTACCATCCGAACCCCGACCGTCAGGGAGGGGCCGGCGTATCGCGCGACGTCCGTGGTTCGGATTGGGCTGCTACCATCCGAACCCCGACCGTCAGGGAGGGGCCGGCGTATCGCGCGACGTCCGCGGTTCGGATTGGGCTGCTACCATCCGAACCCCGACCGTCAGGGAGGGGCCGGCGTATCGCGCGACGTCCGCGGTTCGGATCGGGCTGCTACCATCCGAACCCCGACCGTCAGGGAGGGGCCGGCGTATCGCGCGACGTCCGCGGCGCTGCGCCGCCACCGTGCGGGGCCGCGGCAGACTCGGGCGGTCCGTTTGCCGCCTCCGCGTTGAACGAGCATCATCTGACTGCTCCTATGATCGCTTCATCGAGGCGCTACGCATCAATGAATCAACGAACAGCGGCGTTTTCTCCCAACGCTCGTTTTGTCCATCGGATAGTCGCCCTATAATATGAACGATCGAATCTCATTACCGGGCGGACCCTCAGTATCGCAGCTCTGGCGGCAGGCCGGCGACCTGGTGGCGTCGATGCAGCGGCCGCTGGTGATCTCGCACACCCGGCCGGACTGCGACGCCTATGGCAGTCTGATCGCACTGCGCTCGATCCTGCGGGCGCTGGGGCGCGATCCACAGATCCTGGCGTTCAATCCGATCCCGCGGACCTATTCGTTCCTCGAGCGCTTCGAGTTCATCCCCGTATGGGGGCGCGACGCCGGCAGCGACGCTCTGGCGGGCACGGACGGCGTCATCATCACCGACACCTGCTCCTATTCGCAGCTCGAACCGCTGGCGGAATGGCTGACATCGACGACGGCGCCGAAAGTGGCGGTGGACCACCACGCCACGCGGGACGTGCCCGTCGACGCGGCGGTCATCGACGACGGCGCCGCGGCCGCGTGTCTGCTCATCCATGAGTGGGCCAAGCTGATGGAATGGCCCGTCGACGACGACGCGGCGCGGGCGCTTTTTCTGGGCATCGCCACCGACACCGGCTGGTTCTGCCACTCGAACACGGACGCCCGCGCGTTCGCGGCCGTGGCGGAGCTGACCGCCCGCGGCATCCGTCCGAACGAATACCACGTGATGGTTTTGCAGTCTGACACGGCGGCCCGCGTGCGGCTGCTGGGCGAGGCGCTCCATTCGCTGGAGCTGTTCTGCCAGGAGCGGCTGGCGGTGATGACCCTGGACGCGGCGACGTTCCAGCGGATCGATGCGCGGACGTCGGAAACCGAGAACGTCATCAATGAACCGCTGCGGATCCGGTCGGTGATCGTCTCCGTGCTGTTGATCGAGCAGCCGGACGGTCCGGTGCGTGTCAGTTTCCGCAGCAAGGCGCCGATCGAGGGTTACGTCTCGGCGGACGTCGACGTGTCCGCGATCGCGGCCCGTTTCGGCGGCGGCGGCCACCGGCGGGCGTCGGGCGCGCGGATCGAGGGGACGCTGGCCGACGTGCGCCGGCGGGTAGTCGAACGAGTTTCGGAAGAGTTGGAAGATTGAAGGTCTGAAGGTTGGAAGGTTGAAGGTTGGAGGTTGGAAAGCTGAAAGTCGAAGGTTGCAGGTTGCAGGTTGGGCGGTTCTTCAACCTTCAACCTTCCAACTTTCCAACCTTCCAACCCCTGGGTCGATTGGTCCCCGCCGGGCTCGCCGCTACGATCGACGCCATGGCGCAACGCGACGGACTGCTGGCATGGCTGGGCTACGCCGCCGTCCGTGTGGCCGCGACGGCGTTGCAGTCGCTGCCGATCGACGGGGTGGTGAACCTGGCGCGGCAGGTTGGCGGGTTGTGGGCGGCCAGCGGGCGCGAACGGGGCTTCATTGGCAGGGCGCGACGGGCGGCGGCGCGGATCCTGCCGTTTCTGCGGCCGCGGCACCGGCAGCGGGCCATCGAGCACCTGCGGGCGGCGATGCCGGACGCGTCGAGCGACCAGATCGAGCGGATCGCAGACCGGTCGATGGAGCACCTGGCGATGTTCGCCGTGGAGGTGCTGTGCAGCCCGCGGCTGCTCAATCGCTGGACGTGGAAGCGGTACGTCGAGCTTGTGGACTACCAGGACGCCCTGCGGGCCATGCTGGAAGGGAACGGGGCGGTGCTGGTCACCGGTCATTTCGGCAACTGGGAACTGTTGGGACACTTTTTCGCCACGCTGGGCTTCGACATCCACGCCATCATGCGGCCGTTCGACAATCGGCGCCTTAACGAATACCTCGTGCGGACGCGGCGGACGCACGGCTTGCGGGTCGTCGACAAGAAGGGCGCGTCGGCGGTCGCCGTGGAGGTGCTCGATCGAGGCGGGATGCTGGGTTTCATCGCGGACCAGGACGCCGGCCGCAAGGGGATCTTCGTGGACTTCTTCGGCCGCCCGGCCTCGAGCTACAAGGCCATCGGCCTGCTGGCGATGGAGAAGCAGGCGCCGATCGTGGTGGGCTACGCCCGCCGGCTGGGGAACCGGTTCCGCTACGAGATCGGCGTCGAGCAGGTAATCCGGCCGGCCGATTGGGCACCGCGCGACGATCCGCTGCGATGGATCACGCAGGAGTACACGGCCGCGATCGAACGCAGCGTGCGCCGTGATCCGTCGCAATACCTGTGGATCCACCGACGGTGGAAGAGCCAGCCGAGGATCCGGCAATCCGAACCGCGAGCGTAAGCGACCGGGCATCGGCAGGGCGGCGGCGTCGATTCGTACAGGGTCCGTCAGTTCTGCAACGCGTTGGCCCCTCCCTGACGGTCGGGGTTCGATTGGCGGCCGCATCCCATCCGAACCGCGAGCGTAAGCGACCGGCTTCCGGATCGGCGCAGCGGCGCTCTGTCGTTCACGCTGTGCAACCCGGCCCCTTCCTCACGGTCTGGGTTCGGATTGGCGGCCGCACCCCATCCGAACTGCGAGCGTAAGCGACCGGCTTCCGGATCGGCGCAGCGGCGCCCCGGATCGGCGCAGTGGCGCTCTGTCGTTCACGCTGTGCAACCCGGCCCCTCCCTCACGGTCGGGGTTCGGATTGGCGGCCGCACCGCATCCGATCCGCGAGCGTAAGCGACCGGCTTCCGCCTGAGCCAGCCGGGCGCAGTGACGGCCGCCGGGGTTGTCGTTACAATCCGCCCGGAATGGAGTAGTGAAGGTTCGGCCGGCGCGGTCAGCCCATCGCGGGACGGAGATTCCCGGCCTGCATGAAGCCGTCCGCCGACGTGAGGGAGTATCTGCAACCATGTCGAAGACGTTCAAGCTCCCCGACCTGGGGGAAGGCATTCACGAGGCGCAGGTCATCCGGGTCATGATCCGGCCCGGGGAGCAGGTGACGGAGGACCAGCCGCTGATGGAGGTGGAAACCGACAAGGCGGCGGTGGAGATCCCCTCGCCGTTCTCCGGTACGGCGGTCGAGGTCCACGTGTCCGAGGGGCAGACGATCTCGGTCGGGGACGTGGTGGTGACGTTTGACGGCGTGGGCGGGGCCGCCGCCGAGAGCCGGCCGGCCGGCGCCGCTGCCCCCGCGGAGACGAAAGGCGACCTTGCCCCCAGGCAGCCCAGGCGCGCCGAGGCCCGTGCCGAGACCCCCGCGCCGGCGAAGGTCCAGTCCCAGGAGCGGACCAAGGTTCCGGCGGCCCCCGCGGTGCGCAAACTGGCCCGCGAGCTAGGGATAGACATCAACGAGGTTTCAGGCAGCGGACCCGGCGGGCGGGTGACGCGCGAGGACGTCGAGGCCCACGCCGCCGGCGGGGCGGGCGCATCGGCCACGGCCCCGACGTCTGCCGCCAAAGCGCCGCTGACGCCGTCTCCCGCGGCGGCGGCGGTCGCCCCCGCGGTGTCGCGGATCGCGCCTATGCCGGCCGCACCGCCGCCGGGCGAGCCGGGATCGGATAAGTACGGCCCGATCCGCACCTGGCCGATGACGCAGATCCGCAAGACCATCGCCAGACAGATGCGGACGTCGGCGTTCACGATCCCCCACGTCACCCACTGCGACGAGGCGGACATCACCGAACTCGAGCGGGTCCGCAGAAAGCTGAACGAGGCGACGGGGGGGAATCCCAAGCTCTCCGTCACGGCGTTCGTCATGCGGGCGGCGTGCATCGCGCTGCGGAAGTTCCCCGGCTTCAACGCCGTGATTGACGAGGAGGGGGGCACGATCACCTACAAGGAATACATCAACCTCGGGATGGCGGTGGACACGGACCGCGGCCTGATGGTGCCGAACATCCGCAACGCCGACACGCTGAGCCTGACGGGCCTGATGCAGGCGCTGGAGGCCGCGGCCGCGGCCGCCCGGGCGAACAAGCTGTCGATCGAAGAGATGCGCGGCGGGACGTTCACGATCACCAACGTCGGCCCGTTGGGCGGCACGGTGTCGACGCCGATCATCAACCACCCGGAAGTGGCGATCCTGGGCCTGGGCCGCGTGCGGCGGATTCCCGTCTTCGACGAGAACGATCAGGTGAAGCCGGCGCTGCTGCTGCCGCTGTTCGTGTCGTTCGACCATCGGGCGATCGACGGCGTCACGGCCGCGAAGTTCACCCGCGAGGTGGTCGCCATGCTGGAAATCCCGGCGCTGATGCTGCTCTATTGAAGAAGAAGGGAACGAGGGAGTAAGGGAGTCAGGGAAGAAGTGGGGCGATGTGCACGAAGGAGAGGTTCTTAACGAGTATGAACTCAGATCGCGATCGCGATTCCGCCATCCACATTGATCGTCGACCTCACACAATCTGAACCTCCGCCCGGGCTGAAGCCCGCGGCTCGCTGCCGGAAGTGTTGGCACGAGGATCCGCTCTTCCCGAACTCCCTGACTCCCTGACTTCCTTTCCTTCAGAGAAGACACATGGTTGTAGGCGAATTCACGCAGGAAACGGACCTGCTCGTCATAGGCGGCGGGCCGGGCGGATACGCGGCCGCGTTCCGGGCGGCGGAGCTCGGCATCCAGACGGCCATCGTCGATTCCAGCGGATCGCTGGGCGGCGTGTGCCTGCAGCGCGGCTGCATCCCGTCGAAGGCGCTGCTCTACGTCGCCGAGATCCTGCGCAACGCGAAGGACGCCGCGGCCATGGGCGTGACCTTCGGCAAGCCGAAGATCGATATCGACGCCGTGCGGACGTGGAAGAACTCGGTCATCGAGAAGCTGACCACCGGGCTGGACGCGCAGTGCAGGAAGTACAAAGTCGAGAAGATCGCCGGCACCGCCCGCTTCGAGGACTCCAGGCACGTCGCCATCGAGGGCGGCGGCATCGCCCGCATCCGCTTCCGCCGCGCCATCATCGCCACCGGCTCACGATCCATGGAATTGCCGGGCATTGAGCTGCGATCGCCGCGCCTGATGTATTCCCGCGCGGCCCTCGATCTGGAGGACGTGCCGAAGAAACTCCTGGTGGTCGGCGGCGGTTACATCGGCCTGGAACTGGGCATGGTCTACGCCGCGTTCGGCTCGGCCGTGACCGTCGTCGAGATGATGCCCACCATCCTGCCGGGCGGCGTCGACGCCGACCTGATTCGGCCGCTGGCCAAACGCCTGGCCGAAGACTTCGAGGAAATCTGCCTGGAAACCAGAGTCACCGGCATCGAAGAGAACAAAGGCGGCCTGAAAGTCTCGTTCGAGGGCAAGAACGTCCCGAAGACGACGGCGTATGACAAGGTGCTGGTCTCCATCGGCCGGCGGCCCAACACGCGAGAGCTTCAGCTCGACCGCACCAGGGTGCAGGTCGATCAGCGCGGATTCATCACCGTGGACGATCAGTTCCAGACGGCCGATCCGAAGATCCGCGCCATCGGCGACTGCATCGGCAACCCCATGCTCGCGCACAAGGCGGGACACGAAGGCCGGGTGGTGGCGGAGCTGCTGGCCGGGAAGAAATCGGCGTTCGATCCGCGCTCGATTCCGGCGGTGGTGTTCACGGATCCGCAGATCGCCTGGACGGGGCTGACGGCCGACGACGCCAGGGCGCAGAAGATGGACGTGGCGGTCAAGAAGATCCCGTGGTCGGCCTCCGGGCGGGCGGTGGTCATGGGCCGCACCGAGGGTCTGACAAAGATCATCTTCGACAAGGGCACGCAGCGCGTGCTGGGCGTGGCGATGGTCGGCCCGCACGCGGGCGAAATGATCGCCGAGGGCGTGCTGGCCCTGGAGATGGGCGCCGTGGCCCATGACCTGGTGGCGACGATACACCCCCACCCGACGCTGTCGGAGACGATAGGCGAGGTGGCGATGATGATGGAAGGGTGAATGTCGAATGGCAAATGGCGAATGGCGAATAGCGAATAACGAATTAAGACAAGCCTTACCGCGATGCTCCACAATGGTCCGTGCGCTACCGTCTTGACAGATACACAATGATCAAAGCGCTATCCAGGGAGCTTGAAGTCGAGGGTCGCCTCAAGCGGGGCGAACGCGTCGTGGTCGGCGTATCCGGCGGACCGGACTCGATGGCCCTGCTGCACATCCTGACCCGGCTGTCGCGCGAGTTTCAGTGGAACTTCCAGCTCATGGTCGCGCATCTGAACCACGGGCTGCGCGACCTGGAGAGCGAGAAGGACGCTGCGTTCGTCCAGGCGGCCGCCGACAGTCTCGAGCTGCCGGCCACCATCGAGTTCCGCGACGTCCGGGCGTTGGCCGGCGAGCAGGGTCGCGGCATCGAGGAAACCGCCCGCCAGGCCCGTTACGCGTTCTTCGAGCGGGTGGCCAAGAAACACGGCTCCAAGATCGTGGCCCTGGCCCATCATTCGGACGACAATGCCGAGACCATTCTGCACCGGATCCTGCGCGGCACCGGCCTTCGGGGCCTCAGCGGCATCCCCGCCTATCGGCCGATGAACTTCGAGCGCACCGTGCGGGTCATCCGGCCACTGCTGCGCCACACGCGGCAGGAGATCCTCGAATACTTGCAGGACCAGGGCGTGGCCTACCGCGAGGACAAATCCAACGAATCGCTGGAGTCGACGCGCAACCGGATCCGCCATCAGGTGATGCCGCTGCTGGAACGTGAAATCAATCCGCAGGTGCGCGACGCGCTGCTGCGTCTGGGCGAACAGGCCCACTGGCTGGAGGAGTTCCTGCGCGAGACGGTGCAGCGCACCTTCGACACGCTGGTCATCTCCCACACCGACCAGACGCTCGAACTGAACGTGGACGCCATGGGGCGGAAAAGCCCCATCGTCCAGACGGAACTGGTACGGCTGGCGTACAGCTCGTTCGGTCTGGGCGAGCAGGACCTCTCCTTCGGCCATCTGGTCTCTGTGCTCGATCTGGTCGGCGAACACACCAGTGGCAAACAGGTCAATCTACCGGGCGGCATGACCGTCAAGCGCCAGTATCACCGGCTGGTCTTCTCGCTGCCCTCCGACCAGCCGCGCGAAACGATCGCGTCGGAAATCGCCGTCCACGTCCCCGGACGCACCGTGCTCCCGATCCGCCGGCTGGAAATCTCCTGCCAGGTGCTCGAGTTCGAGGCGGGACAGGCGGTGCAGTGCCGGGACCGATCGACGCGGACGCTGGAATTCGTCTCGTATGACGCCATCCACCTGCCGCTGGTGGTGCGTTCGCGCCGTCCGGGTGAGCGCTTCTGGCCGCTGGGGGCGCCGGGCACGAAGAAGGTGTCGGACTTCCTCGGCGACGTGAAAGTCGATCCGGCCGAACGCGACCGGGTGGCGGTATTGTGCGATCAGCTCGGCCCCATCTGGATCATCGGGCACCGCATCGACGAGCGCGTGAAGCTGACGGCGCTGACCCGCCGCGTGCTGCAGATGAGCGTCAAGCCCTATCACCCCTGATGTCCGCCGCCGATGGTGAATCCACCCGCACGCACAACGGCCCCACGGGCGGCGCGTCCGCGGCCGGCCGCCGCCGCAGGGCGTACCTGCTGGTGTTCATCGCGGCGCTGGCGGTTCGGGGGGGGCTGGGGGCGGCGCTGGGCCTGCAGCGCGGGTGGGACGAACGCAGTCTGCTGCTGCCGGATGAGCAGCAGTACTGGGCCATGGCCCGGTCGCTGCACGAAGGGGGGCAGGGCGAGGACGAACTCGGCTTCGTCGCCACCCGGATGCCGCTGTTCACCCGCGTGCTGGCCGCTTTCGTGGCGTTCGACGGCGGCCTGATCTGGTTTCGCCTGCTGCTGTGGATCGTCGGGGCGATCACGGCCACGTGCGCCGCGGGACTGGCCGGCGCCACCGTGGGCGAGCGGGCCATCCTGCCGGCCGGGCTCCTGGTCGCATTCGATCCCTACCTGGCCTTCTTCTCATCGCTGGTGTTAACGGAGACGGTGGCGATCGCAGCCCTGGTCGCATTCTGGTGGCGGCTGGCGCTGATGCTGCCGGGCGCCGCCGGTCACGACGGCGCCTGCCTCGTCCACGGCCCTTCCACGTGCGAGCCCTGCCGGCGACGATGGATCGTGGTCGCCGCGCTGGCGGCGCTGTGCGTTCACACGCGCGAGTCGAACCTCGCCTTCGTGGGCGCTGCACTCGCATACGTACTGATCGCATATCGCTTTCAGTGGTACGCCCTGCGCGGCGCGATCGTGGTCGTGCTGGTCATCGTCGCCGCCCTGTTTCCCTGGGCGCTGCGAAACGCGTCAGTGACGGGCGACTGGTGCTGGCTGACGCACCGTGGGGGAATCACGCTCTACGACGGCGTTCACGCCGGCGCGACCGGCGCCAGCGATCTCGGCGCCATCAAGGCGATGCCGGAGGTCCATCCCTTCATCGAAGCCGGCGACGAGGCCGGCTGGGACCGGTACTTCACGCAGCAGGCTCTGGCCGCCATGCGCGCGGATCCGATCCGCATCATCCGACTTGCAGTTGCGAAGCTCGCTCGCACGTGGAACGTCTTTCCGAACGTGCAGGACGGCCAAAGGCCCGCGCTGCGATGGGTGTCGGCGGGCTGGACCGTTCCCGTGTATGGATTGGCGCTGGCGGGCGCATTGACGCTGGCGCGCCGCCGGCGGGTCGGCGCGATGATGGACGAAAACGGCGCGCGGTCGATTCCACCCACGTCGGCAGCGGGATCGACGCCCGCCGCCGCCCCGCGGGACGCGGCCTCGGCGCCGCCGGCGCGTCCGGGTTACCTTCTGCTGCCGGTGCTGGTCGTCTGCCTGCTGCACTCGGTGTTCGTCGGGAGCGTCCGCTATCGCCTGCCGGCGATGCCGATGGTCGAGGTGCTGGCGGCCGCCGGGTGCGTCGCGGCACTGGGCCGCTTCACCGGCGTCGAAATCGACACCACCACGCCCAAGGACGGGCCGACATCGTGACCGCCCCGCCGCGCCAACCCAGCGATGATGCACGTTCACCCCGCCGCCGGCGATGGCCGTGGATCGCAGCGTTTTGTTTGCTGACCGCGGCGGTCGGCGGCCGGCTCGGCTACCGGCACCTCATCGATCCCGAGCGCATCCGCAACGCGCTGGTTCGAAGCGTGCAGGAACGGTGGTCCGCGGATGCGTCGATTGACGGCGCTGAATGGATCACCCCGCGCCGGCTGCGCCTTTCGGACATTCGCGTGGATCTGCCGGACTGCGGCCCGTTGCGGTTCGCTCATCCATCGCCCGCCGACGGTCCGCTCACCGAGGCGAATCCGCCTACGATGACGGTGCGGTGTACGTCGATGGAAGTCACGGTGGACCGTCTGGCTGCCGTCTACTCCGGCATCCGCGTGGAGACGATGGTGCTCAACGGCGTAGACGTGGCGATCCCGACCGGGGTTCATTTCTCCCCGGGTGCGACCACCGCCGTCCTGGGCGGCCGGTGGCTGGACGCGATCGGATACCCCAACCTGGAATGCCGCGACGTCCGCGTCCGCTGGAAGGATGGCGCGCCGCAGGCTCAGGACTGGACGGACGCCCTTCACCTGAGCCTCTTTGCCCGCCGGTCGGCCACCGATGACCGGGCCGTCGACCTCGAATGGACGTCGCTGCGGAAGTCGGGCGTCAGCGGCGCGGCCCGCTGGTTTACCGATACCGGCGCGGTCGACCTTTCGTCGGGCAGTTTCCCGTGGGTGGCGATCGACGACGTGGCCCGTGCCCTGCGCGGGGCCTTGCCGGCGCTGGGCCGGTCGGGCGCGGCCGTGACGCTGCCCGGCGGCGTCACTGTCGAGGGACATGCGCGGCTGACGCGACTGCACGTTGCCCCCGACGCCCACGGCCGCCTTAACCGCGTCAGCGCCGCCATCGAGCTGCGCGGCGTCAACGTCTCCATACCGGTCGACGACGACGAGCGCGCCCTCGGCGCCTCACAGCGCTTCATCCGCCTGGAGGGTCTGGGCGGCGAACTCCGGATGCCTGCGCTCGGCCGGATCGACTACGAGCTTTCTGGCTCGTTCCACGGCTCGCCGTGCAGCATCTTCGGATCGGCGCGGGCGGATGCGTCGTCCGGCTGGCGCGACGTGAAGGCGATCGGGTTCGATGGCCACGTCGATCTGCGCGGGATGGTCTTCCCCGACCCGACCGACGCGGGAATGGCGAGGATCGTTCGGGCGTTCCGTCCGGTGGCCAACCTGTACCGAGACTACCAGCCCAGCGGCCGGTTCGATCTGACGGCGTCGATGGTGAAGTCCGCCGGCGCAGACCAGCCCATCGTGGCGCCGTCCGTGCGGATCGACGCCCGCGGCGCCGCGGCCGTGTGCCGCTTCTTTCCTTACCCGACGGAAGACCTGTGGGGCACGGTCGATTTCACACCCATCGGCATTCTGATCGACCGCATGACGGCGCGGCACGGGCCGACGTCGATCGTGGTCAATGGATGGCTCAGCGGCCCGAAGTGGCACGACGCCTGCAAACTGACCATCGAAGCGACGCACGCCGTCCTCGACCGCGCGCTGCGCAACGCCTCGCCGCCCCAGTTTCAGGACGCCTTTGACCGGTTCCAACTGGCCGGCGTAGCCGACCTCGACCTCGTGCTCTCGCGCCCCGAGGCGCCGGTCGGACAGCGCGGGAAATGGCAGACGCGCCTGCGCGCGGAGCTTGTCGAGGTGACGGCCTCGTGGGAGGAGTTTCCCTGCCGGATCGAGCAGATCACGGGCACGTGTACGCTGGAGGGGGGCCGGATCCGGTTCGAGAACGTCCGCGGCCGGTATGGCGATGCCCACGTCACGATCGGCGGCCAGGTCATGCGAACCGCCGGCCGGCTGGAAGACGTCGACGTGGTCGTCGCCGGAACGAACGTGTCCTGCGACGATGAGCTGCTGGCCGCCTTGCCGGCCGGACCGCGGGACGCGCTGCGGAACCTGAAGCCCAGCGGAACGTTCGACGCCACCTGCGCCCTGTCGTTCGATCGCCGGCGGGCGGGACTCGAATCCTTGGTACAGGTCACGCCGCGCGACCTGCGGATCCACCCGGGCCTGTTGAAAACGCCGTTGCGGTGCCTCGGTGGAAGCGCAACGGTCAAGGATGGCCGCGTGCGGCTCGATCAGATCCGCGCCAGCCTTGGCGAAACGCGGGTCACGTTGAACGGTGACGCCGATCTTTCCGGCACGGCGGGTTCGACGCACGTCGTCGCCACGGCCGCGGAGGTCAGACTCAGCGATGACGTGCTCGAGTCGGTGATCCGGAACGGCGACGGACCTTGGCCGCGCTGGAGGATCGAGACGCCGGTATCCATCACGACCACCCTGGACGTCGAGGCGGGCGCCCCGCCGAGCGTGACGCACGAGGTGCAGTTGACGGACGCCCGCGTGGTTCACGATGCCCTGCCTTATCCGCTCGATCGGGTCAACGGTGTGATCACGGTCGATGGCGGCGGCGCTCGGGCCACTGATATCCGTGCGGCTTTCGGCGACGCCCGCGTGACGCTCGGCTTCCGCGCAGCCCCGGGCGCAGCGCCTGAGGCGCCATGGGCTACGTCCGCTGCGCTTCGGGTGGACGGACTGCGCATCGACGAGGCGCTGCTGAGCGCGCTGCCGCAGCGCGCCCGCGCCGTTCTGCGGGAATTGCGCATGCCGCAGGGGCTGGATCTTCGCATCGACGAGCTGGGCATCCAGCCGGCGCATGAGGGTTCGGCCTGTGTCGTGAGCCTTCGCGGCACGGCCGAGGCGGTGGACCTCTCGATCGGCGCCGGCGGCGGGGTGGCGGACGCGCACGTGATTCTGTCGTTCGACGCACAAGGGTCGGATCCAGGCGAGGGATACCTGGCCAGCGGGACGCTGGCCGTGCCTTCAGCGCGCCTGCTCGGGCACCCGATCACGGACGCCAGCGCGACCTGGCAACTGACCGTCGGCTCCGGCGACGGGCCGCTCCTCTTCCGGATCGACAGGTTAGCGGCGCGTGCCCACGCCGGTCTGCTGGAAGCCGATGTCGAGGTCGCATCGCAGGACGGCCGGACGGCCTATGACGTGCGCGGCGCCGCCCGCGACCTGGACGTCGCGTCCTACCTGCGCACCGACCGACGCGCGGCCGGCCCGCAGCTTCCCGAGGACGTCCGCGGCGTTGCCGACGCGCTCATCCGCGTATCCGGACCCGTGAATGATCCATTGTCCCGGCGGGGGTCCGGCAACGTGGTCGTCCGCGACGCCTACCTCTACCGCCTGCCGCTGCTGATGGCGATCCTGCAGGTCTTCCAACTGCGCATGCCCGACCGCAATGCCTTCGACCAGTTGGAGGCGAGTTTTCTGCTGAACGGAAACACCGTCCAGTTCGAGGACGTCCGCCTTACCGGCGCGGCGCTGAAGCTGCGCGGCAAAGGGACCATGACCCTGCCGGGGCGGCGGCTGGACGTGTACCTGGCCGCGTGGCAGGACGTGCCGGTGCTCACGAAACTCATCGAACTGCACGTCACCGGGACGCCGACCGAGCCACACGTCGAGGCGGGTCCACTGAGGTTTCTGAAGGACCTGGTCGATACGCTGAGCGGCCGGCCGTGAGGAGATCAACCACAGATGCACCAGATGGACTCAGAAAGCCGCGGATGAACGCGGATGGACGCGGATCGAGGTGCATAGACGAGGATTCCCGGAAGTTGAGACCGTGCCGACCGGGGAACGCCCAATCCGAACCGCGACGTCAGGGAGCGGCGGCGCCAGGAATGGGCGTTCGCGGCGCTGCCGTGTCCGGATTCGCGTCCGAACGGGCGGCGGCGGTGTCGCGCGTTCCCTGCGATTCGATCTCGAGTATGATCCGTCGAAAGGGGAGCCTGACCGATGCGGCCGGTTGCCTTGATCGAACTGCTGCGGAAGACGCCGTTCGAGCTTTTCCAAGTCACCTGTCTGACGACGCAACCCGATGCCTGAACTGACGGACGCAATCGAGACTACGGATCGGGAGCAGGATGATGTTCCCCCGCCTGCGCCCGCGCCGGGATCGGCCGGCGCGCCGCCGCTGCTGCGCACCGGTATCGCCGGCGTGCTGATGGGACTGGCCAACCTGGTGCCGGGGGTCTCCGGCGGGACGATGGTGCTGGTGATGGGCCTCTACGACGAGTTCGTCACCAGCGTGGCCGACGTCACGCGGCTGCGGCTGACGCGGCGCAACGTGCTGTTCCTGGGCGTGCTGGTGGGTGTGGTGGGCGTCACCATCGCGGCTTTCTCGGGGCTGATGGAGACGCTGGTCACGCGGCACACCAGCGCGATGTACGCGCTGTTCATCGGCATGACGCTGGGCGGGGCGCCGATGTTGATCCGCATGATCGGCCGGTTCCACGCGGCGGCGGCGGTCGGGTGCGCCCTGGGCCTGGGCCTGATGATCGCTATCGGGCTGACTCATCAGGAAAAGCCGGAGCGAAGCGACGCCAAAGGTCCCGCGCCGTCGCAGCCCGCGTCGGACGCACCCGAGTCGGCCGCGGCGGAGGGTCCGTCGCCTGCCACGGCGGCGGCGGCCGACCTGGGGACGCCGGGAACCTCCGAAGAAATCGACGACCCGCCCGGCCCGCCCGACGATGACCGACCCTCCCCACCCGATGTCGAGCGGACGTACGCCCGCGACGTCGTCGCCGGGGCGCTGGGCATGTCGGCCATGGTGCTGCCCGGCGTCAGCGGCGCCTACATGCTGCTGATCCTTGGACGCTACGTGCCGATCCTTGGCGCGATCAGCGATCTGAAAACGTTTGTCACCACGGGCGGCAGCGCCGGCTCGCTGGAGTCGCTGCACGTGATCATCCCCGTCGGCATCGGCGCGGCGCTGAGCCTGGTGCTCTTCAGCAACCTGCTCAAATGGGCGCTGCATCGCCACGAGAAGCTGATGCTCGGCATCCTGCTGGGGATCCTCATAGGCGCGGTGATCGGCATCTGGCCGTTCCAGCAGTTCGACGTCGGTCCGAACGATCCGCCCATCGTCTACCGCGCCGGCGACTACGCCTTGGGCCTGGGTCTCGCCCTGGCGGGTCTCGCGGGAACGGTGACGCTGTCCCGCATCAGGAGATAGGCGACGGCCGCGGACCCGCGTCACATCCCGTGACACCCACTCCCCAGCGCCGCCTCAGAGCCCCGCCTTTCAAGGCGGGAGGTCCGCCGGCGCAACGTGTACGAGCTGGAATAACCGCTTCAACACCGTCTCAGAGCCCCGCCTTTCAAGGCGGGAGGTCCGCCGGCGCAACGTGTACGAGCTGGAATAACCGCTTCAGCACCGTCTCAGAGCCCCGCCTTTCAAGGCGGGAGTCCGTGCGGGGCAACGTCTGCAATCCGGAAGGACTGATTGGAACAGGACCGAGATTCCGGCGTCAATGCCCCGGCCCCGAGCGTGGCGCCGGCATGGACTCGTACCGGCGTGCGTCATCCGCTGCCGTCGGCCTGCCCGCCTGCACTCGTGCAACGGTGACGCTACTCGCACTTCGACCTGCGGCAGGCGTCGCGGCAGCCGGAGGCGCAGATGCGGGTGCGGAGCGGGGGTTTCGGCCATTGGGCGGTGGCACGGCCCTTGCGGTTGAGCACGGCCGCGCGGGGGTCGTCGCG
>QZJT01000119.1 GCA_003597935.1 Phycisphaerales bacterium
GCGTCGGAACGACGCCGCTGACCGGGTCCGGCAGCCCGCGCCGGACTTACGAATCATCCGCCCGTCCGGCAGCGCCTGCGCGTCAGGCGAACGGCGCTCAACGCGCCCAGACCGAGCAGCGCCGGCGCCAGCGCC
This sequence comes from Phycisphaerales bacterium, assembly GCA_003597935.1. Lineage (GTDB taxonomy): Bacteria > Planctomycetota > Phycisphaerae > UBA1845 > UBA1845 > SURF-32. The sequence continues at coordinate 136 of QZJT01000119.1, forward strand.
GCAGCGCCGCAGAACGTGAACTGCGCCCGCGGTCCGACGTTGCGGTCCGGCGGCGGTCCGCTGTTGTCGTTGCCCGAAGGGCCGCCGCCGTTTTCATTCTCATTGCCGCCGGACGAACCGTCCACCTCGACGTCCACGGTGTCCGCCGAGGCGTCCCCTGCGAAGATCGAGAACTCGTGCGGCGCCGCGACGCCGGCCACCAGCCGCAGGCCCTCATCGACGTTGTCTTCGTCCGCCACGTCGCCGCCGGAAAGGTCGAACGTCCCGCTCTCGCGCGCGATAACGGTGACGCGGCCGACCCGCGCCGGAGTCTGAGTCAACGCCAGCAGGTTTCCCACGCCGATGTGATTGGCGCGCACTATGGGCGGTTGGTCTTCCTCGAAGTAGTTGGCGGGAAAGCCCAAGTCACCGAGCAACCACTCGAAGCCCGTGACCTCAATCGCGTCGTCCGTGCTGCGGAAATCGAACTGCAGCGAACGGACCTCCTCCAGCGGGTCGTCATCCGCGGTGACCGACAGGAGGACGTCGATGGTGACTTCCGTATCGCGCTCGACGGGACCGGCCAGGGGTTCCGAGCCCACTTTCGCCTCCAGCGTGATCTGGACGTCGGCGCGCCCGCTTCCGCAAAGCGCCATGCCGACCACGGGCGCCACCAGGCATCGCCAACGATACATGGACGACTCCTTCTTTATCATAGCCCAAGCGGAGCCGGCTGGCAGCCCCCCCTTGCGAATCCAGAATAGCGAGAACCGCGGTTTTGTCCAACCCCCGTGTGTATCAAAGCGGGGGAAGGGTGCGCAAGCCCAGCAGGTGCAGACTCGGGCCGAGCCCCTGGCCGCCGTGCCGTCAGAGGGTACGATCGCCCGCACGGGCCGGGCGGCGGAGACGTCATCCGTGGACCGCCGGATCACTCGCACCGATTCAACGGAAGACCGGACCGCCGCCGTGTTTCGACGTTCGCGGCGGCGGCGGTGGGCACGGTCGGTCTGTACCGGCGCGTCTGCGGCTCTGGCGGCGCTCTACCTCCGCAGCGTCGTTCGTCCCGGCGTGGCCCTCTATACCGCGGCCGGTTACGGGGGCGTGGCCGAGGGCCTGGTGGTGGTGGCGTGGTGGCCGCTGCCTCCACGGGGGTGCGCGCGAATGCCGGTGCAACTCGGCCAATTCGGCTTTCACGAGCAGCGGCTGCGCTGGTGGTTCGACGCCGTCGGAAACGCATCGTCCGGCCGGGTACACGTTCCGATCTGGGCGATGCTGGTTCCCGTCGCGGCGCTGACCGCGTGGCTCTGGCGGCGCGAACGGCCGCGGCCGAACCACTGCTGCCTCTGCGGCTACAACCTGACCGGAAACACGACCGGCCGCTGTCCGGAATGCGGATCGCCCTGCCCGGACGAGCTTGGTCCCCAGACGGGGCCATCCACGGCGCCGGGCGGCTCGTCCGGAGGTGATTGACCGTGCGGGAACCAGCGTCGCGGGGTAGCCGGCCGCGGTTCCCAGGGCGGACCGTGGCTACTATACTCCGCTACGAACAGAAGCCGAATGGCAGCGCGTCATGCGAGTGAATTGCACCAATGCCGACAAGCCGCACTTGTGGAAGGCCGAGATCGCGGCCCGCCGTCGACTTCGACGGACTGCAGCAGCGCCGGTGGATGAGATCACCCCTGCCCGGCCTCGCCAATCGAGAGTCGCCGGCTTGATCACGATGCCGCACCCGAAGTAGAACAACACGAGAGGAGTTGACCAACGCCGTGACAGTCGCAGAGGCTTACTCAGAGGGAAACGCGCCCGACTTGGTGGCCTTCGCCGCATTGCTTCAACGGCGTTATGAAGCGAAAACGTCAATCGCCGGGCGAAAGGAGCGTGGACAGTATTTTACGCCGCCTTCCATCGCCCGTTTCATGGCTCGCCTCTTTTCGTCGCCCCGGCGGCACCTTCGTATTCTCGACGCGGGCGCTGGAATCGGGATCCTGTCGGCGGCGATCTGCGATCGAGTCCTGACTCTGCCGGTGCCGCGCTCGCTTCATCTTGTGCTCTTCGAGACCGATGCGCGTGTATTGCCGCTGCTGGACGAAAACTTGCGGCGGTGCCGCGACGCGCTTCGTCAAGCGGGCCACGAACTCAGCTACTCGATCGAGCAAACCGACTTCGTTCTCGCCAATCGCCCGGCATGCGGTCAAGAGACGCTCTTCGAGGACCCTCGAGAGCACGTGGAGTTCGACGCGGCCATCATGAACCCGCCCTACTTCAAATTGAACAAACAGTCCGCCCACGCTCGTGCGTTTGAGTGCATCATCCGCGGTCAGCCCAACATTTACGCTCTCTTCATGGCCACGGCGGCGGCGATGCTCCGTCCCGGCGGAGAGCTTGTCGCCATCACGCCGCGCAGTTTTTGCAGCGGACTATATTTCCGCGGGTTCCGCCGCTGGTTCCTTCAACGAATGGCACTCAGATACATTCACTTATTCGACTCCCGTACGGATGCGTTTCGCGGGGCCGACGTGCTCCAGGAGAGCCTGGTCACGCGATTCGACAAGGCATCGCCCGACGGCAAGACCATCCGGTTCAGCACAAGCCACGGAGCGGACCTGCAGGGAGCACACGACGTTGTCGAGTATCGCTCCTCATGGATTATTGATGACACGGGGGGCGATCTTGTCATCCGCATCCCCGCTGCTCGAATCGATGCGAGAATCATGAAGGTGGTCGACTCATGGCCTGCTCGGTTCGCTGAGCACGGGTTGCAGATATCGACGGGCCCCGTCGTAACGTTTCGAGCCACTCGCTACCTTCTGAGCACGGCCGACCATCCCGACGGCGTGCCTCTCATTTTTCCGCATAACGTTCATCCCTTTGACACGCGTTGGCCGGTCCGCAAGAACGGCAAGCCGCTGGCATTGCGGTCGTGCCCTGACTCCGAGAAGTTCCTCCTTCCGACGAGAAACTACGTACTGCTGCGGCGCTTCAGCGCCCGCAAGCACGTCGTTTGTGAAATCGCACGGCTTTCCGCCTTGGGGATCGTCGTCACCCAACACGACAAGTTGCCCGACATCGTGCTTCACTGGAGCGACCGAAACTGGCTCTTTCTTATTGAAGCCGTGACGACGCATGGGCCAGTCTCACCAGAAAGGCATCGCGAAATCGAAACGATGCTCAGGAGTTGCCCGGCCGAGCGAATCTATGTAACGGCCTTCCTCAACATGGGGGCGTTTCGCAGGTACGCGGGCGATATCGCCTGTGAAACAGAAGAATGGATCGCAGATAATCCCGACCAAATGGTGCATTTAAACGAGCCGAAGTTCCTCGGTCCGTATAAGAGACATTGACGTCGTCCTGCGCGCACGTCGATGGTGATCATCTGGGTTGTGAAGCCACCGAGCGAATCGACACCTACATGGGCCGGGGCGCTGACGGCACGCGGCCCTTCCGTTTCATCCTGAACCGCTCGCAGGCAATCGCAACTAACCTGCACCTCATGCTCTACCGGCGCAGCCGGCTGACGGCCATGCTCCGTGACCAGCCCGGCCGTGCCACGAGCGTGCATGAACTGCTGGGCCGCGTCACAGGCCGTGAATTGCGCGGCGAGGGCCGCGTCTACGGAGGCGGACCGCACAAGATCGAGCCCAGCGAGTGGGGGCGTGTGTGCGCCGCTTCCTTCGTCGAGCGATGGCCTGAGTTGGGAGCGTGCGACGCACGCGCGGAGACGGCGGGCCTGTTCGATTGAAGTCGCGTGTCTCCCGATCCGCCGTTCCCGGCAGCCCGGTCCGGCGACGATCCCGCCTGTCCTGTTCAACCCCGGCCGCGACGGGTTCGATAACTCTAGCAGGGCGCGGGACCGGCTGCGCCCGCGGAATGGGCGGAACCGCCCGGCTTGAAAGCCGGGGCTCTGAGGTGAGGACGCACGCGCCGGTGGATTAGACCGTCCGCGCGGCGCAAAGCCCGCTCAAGCGCACGGCTCAACCTTGGACGGCGGGAATCCGCATGGCGCGAAGACGGCGAATCTGCTTCATTCTGGGCACGCGGCCGGAAGTCATCAAGTGCTGGCCGGTGATCCGTGCGCTGGAGGCGATGGACGGCTTCCACGTCACCACGATCCTCACCGGTCAGCACGCGGATATGGCAGAACAGGCCGCGCGGTTGTTCGGCCTTTGCGTCGACGCCGATTTGAAGCTGATGACGCCGGGGCAGTCGCTCGAGGGCCTCACGGCCGCGCTGTGTCAAACCCTGGCCCGGCCGATCCGCGATGCCGCCCCGGATATCGTCGTGGTGCAGGGCGACACTACGACGGCGTTCGTCGCCGCGCTGACGGCCTTCTACGCCGGCATCCCGGTGGCCCACATCGAAGCCGGCCTGCGCTCCGGTGACGTCCGTCACCCCTTTCCCGAGGAGATGAACCGCCGGCTGATCAGCGGGCTGGCCCGCCTGCACTTCGCTCCTACGCAGACCGCCCGGCAGGCGCTGTTGAACGAGGGCGTCCCGCCGGAGTGGATCCACCTGACCGGCAACAGCGGCATCGACGCCCTGCGTCTGATGTCGGCCCAGCTCGATGGCGCCGACTGCGGTGAGTCCACCTGCGGCCAGACATCGCACCTCGCCGCCGCCGTCGGGCGGCGCACTTCGGCGGGACACCTTCAGGCGGGATCCGCCGAAAAGGCCCGCGGCGCCGCCCGTGCCGAACTGCGGGCGGCGTTGGCGCGCGACGACCGGCGCACCATCGCCGTCACCATCCACCGGCGAGAGAATCGCGCCTTCATGTCAGGCATCGCCGGGGCGATCCGCACGATCCTGACCACCCACGAGGACGTCCAGGTGGTCTTCCCCGTCCATCCCGGTCCGGCCGTGCGCGATGCGTTCCTCCCGGTCCTGCGCGAGTGCCCGCGTTGTCATCTGATCGAGCCGCTCGACTACGCCGATTTCGTGCGGCTGCTGAAACACTGCTGCTTCGTCCTGACGGATTCCGGGGGGATCCAGGAGGAAGCACCCTACCTGGGCAAACCGGTCCTGGTGGCGCGGCGCACGACGGAGCGTCCGGAAGCGGTCGAGGCCGGCGTGGCGCGCATCATCGGCGAACGCCCGGAAACAATTGTCCGCGAGGCCGGCCGGCTGCTGACCGAACCCGACGCCTATCGCGCCATGGCGCGCAGGATGTCTCCCTATGGTGACGGGCACGCGGCGGAACGTATCGCTCAATCGCTGCTGGAGTTCCCGCTTGGTGCGAGCGCGACGTCACCTGCTGCCGACCACACGCTCCAGCCGGAGCCGTTGCCCTGCGCGTGCTGAGGCAAACGCACTGTCGTCCGTAGACGCCGTTCCGCGGGAGACTCCGCGCGGGCTGAAGCCACGCGGCTCGCTTCCAGGGCCCACCGAATCCATCACGCGCCCCCATGCGCCACAGTCGCCATTCTGAATACCGGCAACGTCGCCGTTGACTCACCCGACCGGTCCGGCGGCGCGGATCTCCGCGCCCACGTCCTCGAACCTGGCGAAGTTCTGCTTGAACAGGCCGGCCAGTTCCCGGGCGCGGGCGTCGTATTGAGCCGCGTCGTTCCAGGTCGATCGCGGCGTCAGCAGCTTGGCGGGCACGTCCGGGCACGAGCGCGGCACGCCGACGCCGAAGACCGGGTCCGGCCGGGTCGGCACGTCCGTCAGCGCGCCGCTGAGGATCGCCCTCACGATGGCGCGGGTGTACGTCAGGCTGAAGCGGTGTCCGATGCCGTATCCGCCGCCGCTCCAGCCGGTGTTCACCAGCCAGCACTTCACGCCGTGGCGGGCCAGCTTCTGCCCCAGCATGTTGGCATAGGTGGACGGCGGCAGCGGCAGGAACGGCGCCCCGAAGCAGGTGCTGAAGGTCGCCTGCGGCTCGCTGACCCCCTTTTCCGTGCCGGCCACCTTGGCGGTGTAACCGGACAGAAAGTGGTACATCGCCTGCTCGGCCGACAGGGCCGACACCGGCGGCAGCACGCCGAATGCGTCGCAGGTCAGGAAGATGACGTTGCGCGGGTGCGGACCGACGCTGGGGATCACCGCGCCCTCGATGTAATCCAGCGGATAGGCCGCCCGCGTGTTCTCGGTCAACGCCGCGGAGTCATAGTCGATGGCGCGGGTGGCGCCGTCGATGACCACGTTCTCCAGGACGGCGCCGAAGCGGATCGCGTTGTAGATCTGCGGCTCGAAGGTCTTGGACAGGTGAATGCACTTGGCATAACAGCCGCCCTCGATGTTGAATATGCCGCTGTCGCTCCAGCCGTGCTCGTCGTCGCCGATCAGCCGGCGCTCGGGGTCCGCCGACAGCGTGGTCTTGCCCGTCCCGCTGAGGCCGAAGAACAGCGCCGCATCGTCGTTGGCCCCCAGGTTGGCGGAGCAGTGCATGCTCAGAACGCCCGACCGCGGCAGCACGTAGTTCATCACGGTGAAGACGCTCTTCTTGATCTCGCCGGCGTAGGCGGTCCCGCCGATCAGCACGAGCCGCTTCTGGAAGTTGAGCGCGATGAAGGTCGTCGAGTTCGTCCCGTCGGTGGCGGGATCCGCCTTGCACCCCGGCACGTTGAGCACGGTAAAGCCGGGCGTAAAGTCCAGCGTCGAGCCCGTCGGCGGCCGGATGAACAGTTGGGCCGCGAAGAGGTTATGCCAGGCGGATTCGTTGACGACGCGGATCGCCAGCCGCGTGGCCGGATCCGCCCCCGCGTAGACGTCACGGACGTAAAGGTCTCTGCCGGCGCAGTAGTTGGCCAGCCTGCGGTGCAGCCGGTCGAAGTGCTCGGCCGACATCCGCTGATTCACGTTGCCCCACCAGATGTGCTCGGAAGAGGTCGGCTCATCGACGACGAACTTGTCGTTGGGCGAGCGCCCGGTGTGCGGCGCGGTGGTGCAGACGAAGGCGCCGTTGGAGGCGAAGACGCCCTCGCCGGCGCGGACCGCCCGCTCGGCCAGTTCCGCCGGCGGCAGGTTCCAGTAGAGGTCGCCGTGACGCTCGATCCCCGCGGACGCCAGCCCGCTCGCGCTGGGAGAATAGCCGTAGGAAGCCACACGTACTCTCCAGTGTGGCACCGGTGTTCAACCGGTGTCCGTGGAATTGCGTCGCCGCGCCATCGACTCCGGCACCCGCAGCCTGACGGTGCGGAAGCTATGGAGTCTAGCCGGCCCGGCGGCATTGGCAACAGCAAGCGCGCCCGGGGGCTCGCTTGGTCCGCGCCTCCTTGACGCGCGCCGCTGCACCGGTAGAACCTGCCGGTTCGGCCGGATCGACCGCCGACGGCGCCGCCGCACGGACGCGGTGGGCCGAATCGGGCGTGGCGGCCGGCCGTCAGGGGATCCCATCGGGTGGCAACCAGGCAGTGGCAGTTGGATCGGCCGGGGGGGCAATGCTCGGTCACCGGCCGGGTGTTCGAGGAGGGCGACGAGTTCCACAGCGCCATCTTCGAGGACGGTGAGACCTTCCGCCGGGTGGACTTCAGCGCCGAGGCCTGGAGCGGTCCGCCGGACGGCTGCTTCTGCCATTACAAGACGCGCGTCCCCCCCTCCAGGAAGAAGGCCCGCCCGCTGCTGGTCGGAAACGAGGCGCTGGAGGCCTTTTTTCGCCGACTGGCGGGGGAGGGGGATCCGCTGCGGATCGGTTTCCGCTTCGTTCTCGCCCTGCTGCTGATGCGCAAGCGGCTGCTGCGCTATGACGGAACGCGGAACCGCGACGGCCGGGAAGTCTGGGACATGACGCTCCTGCGCGATCAGTCGCGGCACGAGGTCGTTCATCCGCACCTCTCCGACGATGAGGTCAGCGCCGTCAGCCGCGAATTGATGGTGATCCTGCACGGCGACGTACAGGCCGATCTTGCCGCTCACGACGGCGGCGGCGATGAGGCGATGGATGGCGGCGGAGATGAGGCGACGGATGGCGCCGACGGGGCGGGGGGCGGAGGAGATGAGGCGATGGGCGGCGAGGATGACGCGATGCACGACGGGGATGAGGCGGCGGGCCGGGGGGATGACGAGATTCGAGGCGGCGGCTGCGACGAAGATGGCTCCGCGGCCGAACTCTGACATTGAATCACGCTGTGCGATTCGCCGCCGCGTCGCCGCAGGAGGCTCCGCGCGGGCTGAAGTCCGCGGCTCGCTGGCGGCGCGTGATGGCGCACGGTCACTCGGGAATCGTGGCAGGTCCACAGGATCGGCCGGGTTCACGCTGATCGAGGTCCTCGTCTCGATCTCGATCATCGCTCTGTTGCTGGCGCTGCTGATTCCGGTGCTGGGAAGCGCCCGCGCCGGCGCCCGCGCGGCCGTGTGTTCGTCGCGGCTCGGCCAGTTGGGCAAGGGCTGGCAGATGTACGCCGACGCGAACAAGGACATCGTCGTGCCCGGCCGCCTGCCGGAAGCGCCGGGCGGGTTTGACAACCCGCGCAACTGGCACGACGTCGGCAACGGCGACAAGTATCGGCCGAACTGGGCCGCCATGCTGGCGCCCTCCCTGGGCGCCTTCCCCTTCGATGCCCCCAGCACCCGCGACGAACGGCAGGACTTCGACTCGGACGTGTTCCTCTGTCCCCAGGTCGCCGACTGGCGCGACGAACGCAACTATCCCTTCGGTTACAACTACCAGTTCCTGGGCAACGCCCGCTGGACGAACGGCTTTCCCCGCAAGTACCCGGTGTATCAGTTCAGCCTGCGGGTCCCCAGCGGCACGGTGATGGCGGCCGATTCGATGGGCACGGCCGGCGGCTTCAGCACGCGCGAGCGGCTCGGCTATGACGACGACCTGATTGCGCCGCCGCAGGAGATGATGGGCAACGTGGGCTGGGCGCTGGATCCGCCGCGGCTGACGGCCGACTCCGATCACGGCGACGGCCGGCCCGGCAGCCGCCGCTCATCGGTCGATCCCCGCCACCGCGGCCGTGCCAACGTGGTGTTCTGCGACGGACACGTCGAGGCGATGACGGACGAGCAGTTGGGCTACCGCAGGCACGCGGGCGGCCGCTACGTCGACCTCGACCCGCCCGAAGGCCCGCCGCCGACCAACAAGCTCTTCTCACAGACCGGCCGCGACGACGACCCGCCGCCGTCACGCGACTGAGGACGACACGCGGCAAAACGCAGGGCCGGGATGGAGGCCATTGAACGGGTTGCGGTAAACGGCGTCCGGGTTGTGGTCCACCGCCGGGAGACGGCTGTCATAGTCGCGGGTGTATGGAAGCGCCAGAGCAGACGCCGCGGATGGCCCGCCATATAGCGTCGTAGTCGTAGGTGTATGGATGCGCCGTACCGCCCGTGCAGTCCGTGCAGTTCGTGCAGTCGTGGTCGTAGGTGTATGGATGCGCCTCAACCCTCGGTCACAACCGCACGAATTCGTCCATCGTAGTGATACGTGTATGGTTGTGCCCCGGTGGTGCGAAGGCGTTGCCGGGTGCGTCTCAGACTCGGCGCACACCCCTGGGAGCGCCTGGCTCCAGCCTGGCGGCCGCGGAGAAAGGCGCTGCGCGGCGTAAGCCCGTACTCACTGAGAGGGCCCGCGCGGGCTGAAGCGACGCTCTCGCTGCCGGCCCCGCGGGAAGCGTGAGGCTCGCCGGCGCCGCCGGAAGCGTGAGGCTCGCCGGTGCCGCGGGAAGCGTGAAGCTCAATGGCACCGCGCGAGGCGTGAAAGCTCGATGGCTCCGCGAGAAGCCCATAGCGCGGGCTTCGCCCGCAACCCGTCAACGCCGCCCAGCAGACGCGATGGCGTGCGGATCGCGGATCAGAACGGGCCGATCTGCTGACCTGTTCCGCGCGACCCACCGTATCGACCGCCCGTAGGGCGCACGATCGTAGCCAGGGACTTCAGTCCCTGGTGACTCGGCCCACCCCCCCCCATAAGCGTTAACTTAACGGTTGCGTCCGTCCAAGCGTCGGCTATGATGCCGGCATGCAGGATGCAAAGCGACTCCAGGGATTGGACGATTGGGCGGTGGTTTGTCAGTTTTTACCCGACGGCTGGCGCGATGCGGCTCGAACTCAAGGCGCGTTGCGGCGAGGACGCGTCATCCGCGAGGCCGACACGCTGCTGCGTGTGCTCTTGCTGCACCTGGCCGCGGGCTGCTCATTGAAGGAGACGGCCTTGCGAGCCCGTCAAGCCGGGTGGTGCAGTGTTTCGGCGGTGGCGGTTCATAAGCGCTTGCGCGCAGCCGAACAATGGTTGCGCTGGATGGCGGAGCAGTTATGGCGTCAGCGCCCCCGAGGCCTTGGTACGGGGGAGTTCCGGGTACGGGCCGTGGATGCCACAACCGTGCAGGAGCGCGGCGCGACCGGAACCAGTTGGCGTGTGCACTTCGGCATCAACCTGGCGGACCTGCAGTGTGATTTTTTCGAACTCACGGACGTCAAGGGTGGAGAGACCTTCCGTCGCCTCGCCATGGCGCGCAACGACTTGATCCTGGCAGACCGAGCGTACGGCACACCACCGGGCGTCGCCCATGTCGTCGCCCAAGATGCCTACGTTTTGGTCCGCATTACCCGACAAAACATGCCGCTTTTCACGGAGAGCGGCAAGAAGCTCCTGATTCTATCTCGAGTCCGCCGGCTCAGGATCGGCGACATCGGCGACTGGCCGGCGTGGGTACAGCGGGACGGACGGCGCATTCGCGGACGCCTGCTCGCCATTCGCAAGAGCCGCGTGGCCACCCAGCGTGCCCGGAGGAAACTGCGTCGCAAGGCCAACCGCAACCAGCAGTCGCTATCCAAAGAGTCACTTCAGGAGGCGAAGTACGTCGTGATTTGGACCTCGGTCCCGCGCAGGAAACTGAGCGCAGCCAAGGCGCTGGAATGGTATCGTGTTCGCTGGCAGGTTGAAGAATGGCGGAAGGCGCTCAAATCGGGCTGTCGAATCGAAGCGGCGCAACTGAAGAGTGCGGAAGCGTTGGAACAATTGACCGCGTTGGCCTCGGTCGTCGCGATTCGCCTGATTCAGCTTCGCGACCTGGCCCAGGCGACCTTGAAAGACAAACCCGACGACCCGGCCTCGCCCAGCGAACAGCCGGCCGCACTCCAGGCCGTCGTGCCGCGTGCGTGGATCACGGTCGTCAGTCATCTGGCACGCTGCCCGGCAGAAGAACTGACGCAGCGACAGTTCTGGCTCACCCTGGCGAAGCGCGGGGGATTCATCGGCCGCAAGAGCGACGGCATGCCCGGCTGGGCGACGATCTGGAAAGGCTGGTCGGAGGTCATGCTGATCGTGCAAGGATTCGAACTCTGTCAGGCCCCGCTGGGGAGGGTAAGATGTGGGTAAGGATGAGGACTGAAGTCCCTGGCTACGATCGTGCGCCCTACGGGCGGAGAGGTGCGTCTCACGGGCGCCCGAGGCTGAATCGGCACCCGATGGAAGACGGCGCGGTGCGCGATCGTGGCGAGTATAAGATAGCGCCATTGCGAGCCCGTGGCGGATCCGACATTCGAACGCTGAGCCCACATGCCTGAAACGACCTCACATCCAACGATTCCGACGGCTGCGGACACCACCCCCTACGCCGACCCGAACGACAACCCGCTGACGCAGCTCTGCGTCATCGACCGGCTGATCGTCGGGCCGGTGAAGCTCGAACCGCAGCGGCTCACCGCGCCATACGTCGTCGAGGCCGGCGGCCAGTCCGACGTGCAGGAACTGGCGTATCGCTATGAGGAAAACGTCTTCCAACCCGACGTCCGCGAGGACCGGAACCTGGCCGCGATGATCGCCGCCCAGGTGGCGCTCAACTACGGCTTGTTCTGCCGTCAGATCGTTTTTCGCGGGCCGTTCGACAAGGTGGACGTCGAGTTCCTCACCGCGATGGCGGAGAACACGGCCTGCGAGATCTACGTCAAGAAGTTCCTGGAACCCAATCCGTTCCTTGTTGGTGACGTCGCCCGGCTCCCGGTCGTGAAGCTCCCTCGGTATTGCGCCGCCCGGCTGATCTTCGAGGGTGCCGAGGCATCCGGCGTGTCGGCCGCGCCCGCGGTCGACGGCGCCGCCGCCGCCCCGTGGCCGAAGGGTGAGGACCGCTGCCTGGTCCTTTCCAGCGGCGGCAAGGACAGCCTGCTGACCCTCGGCCTGCTGCGTGAAGCTGGAGTCGAGACGCACCCGATCTTCATCAACGAGTCCGGCCGGCACTGGTTCACCGCCCTGAACTCCTATCGCCACTTTTCGGAGAGCGTTCCCCACACCGGCCGCGTGTGGACCAGCGCCGACCGGGTGTTCACCTGGATGCTGCGGAAGTTCCCGTTCATCCGGCCGGACTTTGCCGACGTGCGGGCCGACATCTACCCGATCCGGCTGTGGACGGTGGCCGTGTTCCTGTTCGGCGCCCTGCCCATCGCTCGCGCCCGCGGCACGGACCGCGTCATCATCGGCGATGAATATGACACGACCGAACGGGCCGTTTACGAAGGAATTCCGCACTTCAGCGGCCTGTTCGACCAGAGCCGGTTCTTCGACGAGGCGCTGTCGCGCTACTACGCCGCCAAGCGCTGGGGGCTGAGCCAGTTCTCGCTGCTGCGGCCGCTGTCGGAACTGCTCATCGAAAAGACGCTCGCCGAGCGTTACCCCGACCTGCTGGCGCTGCAGATGTCCTGCCACGCGACGCACAAGGAGGGGGACCGCGTCTTCCCCTGTGGAAAATGCGAGAAGTGCCGCCGCATCGTCGGGATGCTCAAGGCGATCGGCAAGGACCCGGCCGCCTGCGGCTACACGCCGCAGCAGGTCGAGCAGTGCATGGCCGACCTCGTCAAACAGGGCGTTCATCAGGAAGCGGCCTGCGCCGAGCACGTGGGATTCCTGTTGAAAGCCGCCGGCCTGATCGATGGCGACACCCTGGGCGGTCACAAAGTTCGCCCTCACCCGGAAGTCGTGCAGCTTCGCTTCGATCGCGAGCGGTCGCCGGTGGAAGGCATCCCGGTCAGCCTGCGCACGAAGGTCTATCCGCTCTTGCTTCGGCACGCGCAAGGCGCGTCGCGCCGTCAGGGGCGCGTGTGGACGGCATTCAACCCGCTCTCGCACGAGGCGCTGGCCCGGCCGTATCCGTTTGAACGCAAGGCACGGGTGGTCACCATCGCGGCCGCCCCGGCCGCGTCCACAGCCGCCCCGACGGCCACGGCCGCCACGCCCGCCCCGAGGGCCACAGCAGCCACGGCCGCCACGCATCCGCCGGCGGACGCCGGCGCAGACCCATTCCTGCTGGGCGAACTCTCCTGGCCGCAGGCCGAGGCCCGTTTCAAGAAGGTGGATATCGCGCTGCTGCCGGTAGGCGCCATCGAGCAGCACGGCCCCCACCTGCCGCTGGATACCGACGCCTACGACGCCCAGCACCTGGCGATGGAGGTAGCGCGGGCGTGCAGCGCGCCCCGGCCCTTCGTGCTGCCGCTGATCCCGTACGGCGTGTCTTACCATCACGAGGACTTCCGCGGCACCATCAGCGTCACCAACGAGACGCTCTCGCGGCTGGTGTACGAGATCGGCATGAACGTCGCCCGCAACGGGATCACCAAGCTGGTCATCATCAACGGCCACGGGGGCAACGCCGCCACGCTCCACTTCGCCGCCCAGATGATCAACCGCGACGCCCACATCTTCACCTGCGTGGACACCGGCGAGACCAGCGACACCGACATCGACCAGATCGCCGAGACGCCGGGCGACATCCACGCCGGCGAGGTCGAAACGAGCACGTCGCTGGCCACCCGTCCACACCTGGTCGACATGAGCAAGGCGAAAAAGAGCGTGCCCAAGTTCTCCAGCCGGTATCTCGACTTCAGCTCCAGGCGCCGCGTCGACTGGTACGCCCGCACCCGCAAGATCTCGCCCACCGGCGTGATGGGCGACCCCAGCAAGGCCACGCGGGAAAAGGGCGAACAGATCTGGTCCACCATGATCCGCAACCTGGTCGAACTCGTCGAACACCTGAAAGACATGAGCCTCGACGAGATTCATCAGCGGAATCGGTTTTAGAAGAAGGGAGTGAGGGAGTAAGGGAGTAACGGAGTGAGGAAGTTAGGCAGTGCGAACGTGAGACAGATAGGGAGTGCGCGCGTGAGTCAGTGCGGCAGTGAGAAAAACAGGCACTGCGGGAGTGAGCCAGTGAGGGAATGAGGGGGAGAACAAAGTTGCGTATTGATACGGGGTATGGGATTGGTAGCGGTGTGAACGCGGCCGATCCGCGAGTCCCCGGCCTGAAGGGCCGATTCTAACAACCCAGGCCGAAGGCCTGGGAACGCGGGGATGGAATGACGATTCGGCCCTGAAAGGGCCATTCACGGTGCGTCTCGACGCGCCGTGGGGTGGCATGGCGCGGCGCGGCGTTGAACGACCCTTTCAGGGTCGATTCGGTCGGGCGTCGGACACCCAGGGCTTCGCCCCGGGCTGACAGAACGAGCCCTTCAGGTTCGAAGACCGACGCAGCAGACCCAGGGCTTCGCCTTGGCCTGACAGAGCGAGCCTTTCAGGCTCGGATGCGGCGGTCGAACGCACGTAGGCAGTCTGAATGGAATTCGTCACGATGGGACCGTGGCCACGTAACCTCGTGGAGGACGTATCAAGCCTGATTCTTCCCTCGCTCCCCTACTCCCTGATTCCCTGACTCCCTTACTCCCTTCTGCAAAGCAGACCTATGAGAATCGCCGGGATCGAGTGCTGGCCGGTCGAGATGCGTCTGGCGCAGCCTTACACGATCGCCTACGAGACGATCGCTTCCGTCACCAACGTCTTTCTGCGCATCGACACCGACTCAGGGCTGTGCGGTCACGGCTGCGCCGCGCCCGACCAGGCGATCACCGGCGAGACAGCCGAAACCGTCCTGCGCGACCTGCGCGACACGGCCGCCCCGCTGCTTTCGGGCCAGGACGCCCTGCGGACGGTGTGGCTGGTCGACCAGCTCAGCGACCGCCTGCCCGGCAGCCCGTCAGCGCGGGCGGCCGTGGACATGGCGCTTTACGATCTGATGGGAAACGTGTGCGGGCTGCCTCTGTGGAAGCTCCTGGGCGGCTACCGTGACCGCATCCGCACCAGCGTTACCATCGGCATCATGCCGCTGGAAGACACGGTGCGTCACGTGCTCGACCGTCTCCAGCAGGGCTTCACGGCATTGAAACTCAAGGGCGGCAAGGACCCGGCGCAAGACGCCGAGCGGGTGCTGGCGGTCCGCGCGGCCGTGGGAGAGGGCATCGAGCTGCGCTTCGACGCCAACCAGGGCTACACCGTCGAGCAAACGCTGCACTTCGTCGATCGGTGCCGCAGCGCCCGGCTCGAGATCCTCGAGCAGCCCACGCCGAAGGCCATGCTCGAACAACTGGGAAGCGTCACCAGGCAGGTCGCCATCGCCGTCATGGCCGACGAAAGCCTCATGTCCCAGCGCGACGCCTTCCGGCTGGCCAAAGACGACCTGGCCGACATGATCAACGTGAAGCTGATGAAGGTCGGCGGCATCTTCGAGTCACAACAGATCAACGCGGTGGCCCGCGCTGCCAGGCTCGAGGTGATGGTCGGCTGCATGGATGAAGCGGGCCTGGCCATCGCCGCCGGGCTGCACTTCGCCCTTTCCCGTAAGAACGTGTGCTATGCCGACCTGGACGGCCACCTGGACCTGCTCGGCGACCCGTCGAAGGACGCGGTGATCCTCAAAGACGGCGTCCTATACCCGGTCGACCGGCCCGGGCTGGGGTGGTCGCCGCGCTGATCCGCGTGCGGGAGCCAGGGCCGCGAGCCGGTAGGGCAGGACGGATGAAGCGGCGGCGAATAATCACGCCCCGCCGCCGAATCTCCTCCCGGGGCCGGCGCCGCCGCCCCGCGAAGCCGAACCGAGGAGACCCGTCCGATGTTCAACCGTCAACCGCACAACGCCGCGATGATGCCGCTTCCCGTCCGACGTCACTCGTTCCTGTCGGCCCTGGCCTGGGGCGGCAGCGCCGCCGTCATCGCGCTGATCGCCAGCGTCACGATCATCGTGACCAGCGGCATGTCCCTGATCGATCGAAAGAGTAACGACGTGCTGGGACTGGTACACGAGGCGCTGGGGACGCTGCCCGAACTGGTAGATTCGCTGCCACCCGCCCTGGCCGACGCGCTCAACGATGAGCGACGCACGGATTACACGCCGCAGATCCAGCTTTCGGCCAAGCTGGCGGCGCCCGACCCGAACGGCTGGGTGCGACCGACGATCGAGATCACCAATGCCGGCGATCGGGTCGTTTCGCTGCTGTCCTTGCGCGTCGTGCTCGTCACCGCCGACGGGGAAGTCCTCGACGAGCGCAACTCGTGGGCCGCCACGCCCATCGCCGCCGACGACGAGTGGCGCGGCCCGCTGCTGCCGGGGTCCACGCGGCGACTGAGCCCGGGATGCTTCATGCCCCGCGGACAGCGCGGCGCCGACGACGTCGACGTGGCCGTGGAATTGACCGATCTTCGGGTCTGGAAGGGACCGGTAGTCAAAACGGCCGAACGGGACGGTGAGGCCGACGTGCGCGTGGCCTCGACGCAGCCCTGAATGGGCGGTGGGGGAGTCGAACATCGAGTCTGCCGGATGATCGACGGTTCGGCGCCCATCACCAGACAGCGCCGTACGTGGAAAACCCCCGGACCGGAAAGGCCCCGGCCGGGGGTTCACTGCACGCTCTTTGGATCAGCCACGCCTCACGCGAAACGGCGGCGGACGAAGCCGACCATCGCCAGGCCCAGCGTGGCCAGGAGGGCAGCGCCGGGGGCCGGGATCATGATGAGCTGGTCCTGACGGAACTCGGTCCGCCCGGCGTCGCCCCACAGATTGAGGACGCGCACGTTGCCCAGGCCGGCGGTCCAGACGTTGTTCGCCACGGCGCTGACGGCCTGGTCGCGCCAGATCTTGCCCTGCGCCAGGTTGGTTTCACCAGCGAGCTGCCCCTCGGTCCGCTCGCCCTCCAGCAGCCAGATGGCGATCTGCAGCGCCCGGGCGTCGTTCTCACGGGCGAAGCTGGGCGCGGATTGATACCCCGCCGAGAACAGCGCCCCGGTCCGGAACTGGGTATACAGATACGCCGTTCCATACGACAAGTCGTCGGAGTGCGACCCGCCCGGTCCTTTGTTGCCGTCCCAGCCGCCGTTGCCGCCGGTGGCATACTCGGTGATGTCCGCCCAGTAGTTCGCCGGCGGGTTGATGTGCTCCGAGTATTCGACGCAGAAGGTCTGGAAAGACGTCCCATTCTTGTCCGACGCGGCGCCGAAGACGACGCTGGCCGGCAGGTTTTCGCCCGGCGGTGTCGGTGCGTTTTCGATGGTAAACTCTCCGGCATTGCCCATGGCGTAGCCGTTGGTGTCCTGCGTAATCCGAATCCGATAGGTGGCGGGCGAATCGTACAGATCGGCCTGTGCCGATGCCGACGCCCACAGCATCGCGGCCACTCCCATCAACCCCAGGTACGTGCGTTGCATCTGATTCCCCCCTCCCCCAGAGGCCGGCCGACTGACGGCAGGTCTCATGGGATTCGGCGTGATACCTCAACAAAGCGCCGTGTGTGCGCCGACGCGGCCGTACGGCGTCCCGGCGATCCGGCCGTCTCCTGATTCACAAAGTCTAGCGGGACGGGTCGAGCGTTTTCAACCATTTCACCCGAACGAAGTGTGCTATAGGTCGTTGGCGGAACACAATACAACTGCGTCCGATCATACACGTTTCGCGAGCTGCGTAGCCTCGGCCCGTGCGGAGTCTGCGACTGTGAGACGTCCACAGGCCGCGCACGGTAATACAGGCCAATAACAGAGGGGCGGAACCGGCGGCGCCAGCGTCATCCCCATCGCCGCGCAGCGCGGGCGTGGACCCCTGCGACGCGCCGAAGGCGTGATGCTCTGCAGCCGCGAAGTGGCCGATGGGCTGTAGCCGCGGGTGAAGCCCGTCTGCGGGCGAACCCGCGGACAGGCGGACCCCGGAAACCCGGGGAGCCGCGAAGCGACGATGGATCATCGCCCACAACTGCGCGCTCTCGGTTGCTGTGCGAACCCACGTTCGTTTCATCGGTAACGAACGCGCATCCAGCAGGCGCCTTCGCCGCTCCCCGGGGTTTCCGGGGTCTGCCAACGAAAAAACCCCCCCGGGCCCGGACTACCGGTCGGGGGGGGGCATTACAGATTGAGGGCCCGTCGAAGGCGGATCAGGCAGGACGCCGGCGCGTGAACCCGAACAGGCCCATGCCCATCACGGCCAGGATGGCCGCGCCGGGCGATGGAATCATGATGAGCTGGTCCTGTTTGAAGAACCACTCGTTTCGCCAGTTTTTCCGGTCCCGGTCGCCCCACAGGTTGAGGACCCGCACGTTGCCGAGGCCGGTCCAATCGCCGTTGTCGACGGCCGCAACGGCCTGATTCCGCCAGGCCTTCCCTTGCGCCAGGTTGGTTTCGCCGACGAGTTGGGCCTCACTGCGCTCGCCCTCCAGCAGCCAGATGGCGATCTGCAAGGCCCGTGCGTCGTTCTCGCGATCTGGGCTGGGCGTCGATTCATACCCTGCGGTGAACAGCGACCCATTGCGGAACAGCGTGTACAGGTACGCCGTCTCCGGCTCCAGGTCATCGGAAGGCGATCCGCCCGGTCCCTTGTTGCCGTCCGGGCTGCCCCCCCCGCCGGTCGCGTAGGTCGTGATATCGGCCCAATACTCTCGTGGCGGGGCGATATGTTCCTGGTACTCGACACAAAACGTCTGAAGAGAATCGCCGCTCTTGTCGGACGCCAAGCCGAACAGGACGTTGCCCGGCAGAGAAATGTTCGTGATCGTGAACTCTCCCGCATTGCTCATGGCGTAGCCGTTCGTGTCCTGTGCGATGTGGACCTTGTACTGCGCCGGCAAAGCGTAGATATCGGCCCGCACGGGCGCAGCCGCGCAGACGGTCACCAGCGCTGCGAGAATGCAAGTGAAGCTGACGCGCACGTTGTTCTCCTTCTCCGGCGATCCCGGCGCGGGGGACACGCCGGAACCGAACGCGACCATTCTAGGTCCGATTCCCCACCGCCGCAAGAGAAAAACACGGTTCCAGCGCGGATTCTATCGGTCAGGACCGATAACCATCACGTCTTCACCCGGTCCAGAAGCACGAACGCCACCGGGGCGAAGACCATGATCGGCAGCCACACCGGCAGGGCCGTGGCCGCGCCGGGCGAGAGCCGCTGGGCGAAGAAGTTCAGCACGTAGCAGGCGCCGCACACCGCCAGGCACCGGCCGGCGTCGCGGGCGACGTTGATCGGCGACCGGTCCAGGATCAGCGGTAAACCCAGCAGCAGCAAGACGATATTGACGCCGAAGGAAGCGATGCGGGCGTCCCGCGTCTGCCGGATCACACCCAGGCCGGCGGTGTGAATCGGCTCCAGCGATCGAAGATCGGACAGGCTCAGGAAGCGGATCCACTGCTCCGATTGCCGCATCTGGATCGTGCGCGGGTTCAGGTCGCTCTCGTAATACTGCACCGCCTCCTGAACGCGCTGCTGGCGGGCGCCGAAGGCGCTGGAGTCCGCCGGCACCGCCGGGCGGGTGTGGAGGCCCCGCTCCAGCACCCAGCGGCCCCCTCCGGGCAGGCCCGGCACGTTCACCCAAGTCGCCCGGTCCGCCTCGATCACACCGCGCAAAGCCCCCGTATCGTCTCGTTCGACCACGGTCATGCGGTGCAACTGTCGACGGTCCGGCACGAACCGCGCCGCGGAGAGCAGCGCCCCGCCGCGGTCCGGCATGAGCCTGACGACGTACGCCTGCCGGCCGGAGACGTCATCGTGCCGGCGCGAGAGTTGATGGGCGACCTTCGGGATGACCCACTCCGTGTCCACGATCAGCAGCGCCGTCGTCACCAGCGAGAAAAGGATGATCGGTACCGCCACCCGATACAGGCTGATCCCCGAGGAGAGCAGCGCGGTCAGCTCGTTCTGCCGCCGCGTGCGGGCGATGGTCAGCAGGCAGGCGAACAGCGTGATCACGCCGGAAAGCTGCGAAAAGTACAGGCTCAGGTTCGGAAGGTAGTAGCTGGCGACGTTGCCCATCACCTCGGCCGCCGGCAGACCGTGCTCGGTGAACTCGTCCACGTTGACGAACAGGTCGAGGCAGACGTACAGCAGCATCATGACCGTCAGGGCGATCAGATAGTTCTGCGTCAGCATCTTCAGGATGTAGCGGTCCACCACCGACGGCACGTCGAAGCACCCTTCCGGTCAGCGTTTCAGCACCCGCGTCACGAACACCATGTCGATGATCGTCACCAGCGTCAACCCGCTCCAGAGCACGGCCAGCCCCAGCAGCTCGGTGCCCGCCTTCTCGACGAGCTGCTTGCCGGTGATGATGGCGATGAGCACGAGCAGCGAAGGGACGAAGCTGATCCCGAACGCGGTGATCATCTGCGAATCGCGCAGCACCACGCCCAGCACGGCGGCCAGCGTCACCAGCACCGGCACGCTGAACGCGAAGGCGAAGCGCTGATGGATCACGCCGGTGATCTTGCGCAGGGTGGCGCTCCATTCCTGCTCGGCGCGGGTCTTCTGCCGGACGACGAGCGGGTCGGCGTCCGTTTCGGCGGCCGTGGTCGCAGCCCAGGCCAGAAGCGCCGGCCCATCGAGCGCCGCCACCTCATCCATAACCGCGCGCGGCAGCGGCAGAGGCGGCGGCGACCATTCCGGCACCCGGATCGTCGCTTCGGGACTGGCGAAGTCCCCCACCACCACGCCGTCGAACAACTGCAGCGTGACTCCCAGTTCCTCCAGCGTAGACTCGCGCCCGATCTCCAGCACCAAGCGCGGCGCGGTGATCCGGCGTTCGGCGCCGTCCCGCTTCTCGATGACGACGATCGGGTGGTCCTCAGGCTGCTGCCAGGTCACGCCGCCGTCCTTGTCGATGAAGGCGGCGGCTGTGGTCTCCACCCGCAGCGATTCGGATGAGTCGCCCAGTTGAAACGCGCCCAGTTCGCGCGCGTGCCTGAGCACACGCTCGCGCGTCTTCGCCCGCGCCACCGCGATCCGCAGCCGGTCCACCTCGGACCGCACGTCGACCCAGTCGCCCGGATCGCCGCGCAACTGCAGCAGGTCGGTCAGCGTGAGGAACTTCAGCTTGGCGGGCACGGCCACCTCGAACTCGACGGGCGGCATGAGCATCGTAGCCGACTCAAAGAACTGCCCGTCGCGCGGCACGTAGTGAGTGACCCCCTCCATCTGGCCGGCCACCCTGGCACGCCCGTCCTGCTCTTTCAGGCGGACCCACACCTTTTCGGCCGTCCCGATACGCACGACCGAATCGTCGTCCATTTCCATGAACGTCACGCCCAGCAGCACGAAGCTGTCTTTCACGTCCGCGGCCAGCGGCGGGGCGTCGTCCCAATACATCCGATACCCCTTGCGGCCGGGGATGTCTCCGCCGGAGCGGCGAAGCCGCTGGCTGACGAGCGTCCGCAGGTCCCATCCGACGATCTCGTCCAGGCTGCCGACCATCCGCGGGATGATCGTGTTGATGCAGATGAAGGTGATCGACCCGGTGATGACGCTCAGCAGCAGGGCCGGCACCAGCAGCATCTGGACGTTGACCCCGCTGGCCCGGCAGGCGACGAACTCGTTGTCGGTGGCGAGCCGCCCGTAGGTGGCCGCGGCGCTGAACATGGCCGCGACCGGCAGCGTCAGCGCGGCCGCCACCGGGACGATCAGCAGCATGAGCTTCAGAAGCTGGTCGGCCGAGAGCTCCTCCACCTGGATCATGTTGAACACGCCCCCCCCCATACTGAGGATGGCGATCAGCACCAGCGCCGTCATGACGAACGACCGCGTCATCTCGCGCAGGATGTAGGCTTGCAGCGTCCAGGTCATGGAGTGGGGCAATCCTGCCTCTCATGTGGCGCCGGTTTCCAACCGGTGAGCCTTCCGTGTGGCACCGGCTTCCAACCGGTGATCTTCGTGTGGCACCGGCTTCCAGCAGGGGAGCCTTCCGTGTGGCACCGGCTTCCAGCAGGTGGATCCTCTTCTGGACCCAAGTCCAGCACTGTCAAGTACCTGCGCGCCACAGTGGCAACGATCTCCGGCGGACCCGCGTCATTCGCCGGTGGTCAGCGCTCATCACAGTGAATGATAAGGGAGCCGCCCCCGGACGCAATCGCCGGCGGGTTTTGGTCCGCCCGTTGCTGAGTAGATGCCGATATCCGGTGTATTGATGACTCAGGCAGGGGTCACCGGTTGGAAACCGGTGCCACAGGATCCACCGATTGGAAACCGGTGCCACAGGATCCACCGATTGGAAACCGGTGCCACACGCGTGACCATCCACCGGAAAATCGTCAGCCTCGACAAGCTCGCCGCGCTCGCAGCCGACGCTCGCGCGGCCGGGCGGCGGATCGTCCAATGTCACGGGTGCTTCGACATCGTCCATCCGGGGCACATCCGCTACCTCCAGTTCGCCCGGCGGCAGGGGGACGTGCTGATCGTCACGCTCACCGGCGACGACGACGTGGGCAAAGGACCGGACCGGCCGTACATCCCGGAAGACCTGCGCGCCGAGAACCTGGCGGCGCTGGAGTTCGTCGATTACGTCTGTATCAACTCGTCGCCCACGGCCGTGCCCGTGCTGGAGGCCGTCGCCCCGGACGTGTACGTCAAGGGCCACGAATACGAGACCTCCGATGACCGGCGGTTCCTGGCCGAAAAGAGCGTCGTCGAGCGGCTGGGCGGGCGGATCATCTTCTCCAGCGGCGACGTGGTCTTCAGCTCGACGCGGCTGATCGGGCGGCTGGCTGGCGAGGGCCGTCCGACGCAGACGGCGGTGCAACTCTATTGCGACCGCTATCAGCTCTCCCGCCGCGCGCTGGAAGCCACGATCGAGCGGTTCCGCTCGCTGAAGGTGATCGTGGTCGGCGACATCGTGCTGGACCACTACGTGTTCTGCGACACGGCCGGCGTGGCGAGCGAATCGCCCATGCTGTCGCTGGCCTACCTGGACGAGGCGAAGTTCGTCGGCGGGGCGGCCATCGTGGCGCGGCACCTGGCGGCGATGGGCGCCCGCCCGTTCCTGCTTTCCGGCGTGGGCGACGACGATGCCACCGCGCTGGTCCGGCGCACGCTCGCCGAAGAAGGCGTCGAAACGCACCTGATCCAGTCGCGCGGCCGGCTGCCGGCCAAGACGCGCTATCTGGTCGACGAGACCAAGCTGGTCAAGATCGACCGGGCCGAGCACCAGCCGTTCGACTCCCGGCACGAATCCGAAGCGGCCGCGGTGCTCGAACGCCGCGCCGCCGGGGCGGACGCCGTCATCTTCTGCGACTTCGGCTGCGGCACGGTCACCGGCGGCCTCTTGGGGCGGACGCTGCCCATGCTGCGGCACAACGTCGGCACCATCGCGGCCGACGTGAGCGGGGCGCGGGCCAACCTGCTGAACTTCAAACACGTCGATCTGCTCTGCCCCACCGAGCGCGAGGTGCGGGCGGCCTTGAACGACTTCGACTCGGGCCTCTCCTCGGCCGCGTGGAACCTGATGCACCAGACCCAGGCCCGGCACCTGATCGTCACGCTGGAAAAGCGCGGGTTGGTGGCCTTCCTGCGCCGCAGCCAGAGACGCGGCTCACCTGACTGGGCCGCGCGGCTCACCAGCGAAACGCTGCCCAGCTTCGCCGAGACCAACGTAGACCGCATGGGCTGCGGCGACGCCATGCTCGCCGCCGCCACGCTGACCCTGGCCGCCGGCGGCACGCTGGCCGCGGCCGCCTACCTCGGCACCGCCGCCGCCGCCCTGA
>QZJT01000077.1 GCA_003597935.1 Phycisphaerales bacterium
ATCGCCGGCCAGCCGCGGCACGCGGGCGCCCCGGCACGGACCTTGCTGGCCTACAATCCGATGGCGGGCAGAACGGCCTCAAAAGGAGGTGTCCAGTGACCACGACGACCCATCCCACTTTGGCGCGCCTGGTCGAAAAACAGATGCGCAACTGGGAGTTGGCCCGCAGTCAGAAGCCGGCCTCGCCCGAGGAGCGCGCTGCCCCGGTGCGCGACTTCCTGTCGATCTCCTACGGGATCGGCTCCGGTGGAGACTGCATCGCCGCGCGCCTGGCCGACGCCCTCCGCTGGCCTCTCTTCGACAAGGCGATCTTGCAGGAGATGGCCGGCAACGACGACGTCCGCCGCCGCCTGTACGAGTCCATCGACCAGCGCGATCTATCCTGGTTCGAGGAGATCGGACGGTCGCTCGGTCAGGAGGAATTCCATCGCAATGACTACTTCCACCGGCTGGTCACCACCGTATTGGCCATCGCCCGGCGCGGCCCGGCGGTCTTTCTCGGCCGGGCCACGGACCTGATTCTGCCGCGCCGGCACGGATTCAGGGTCCGGTTTATGCGTTCCCGCAACGAGTGCATCGCCGCCCACGCCCGCAGGCAGCGCCTGGACCGCGACACCGCCCGCGAGGAGATCGAGGAGATCGAGCGCGACCGGGAGAAGTTCGTCACCAACCACTTCCACGTGGACGCCCGCGACCCAGCCCGCTTCGACCTGATCGTCAATCTGGACGCCTTCTCCGACGACCAGGCCCTGGCCCTGGTGCTCGGCGCCCGGCTGACGCACCTCGCGGATCGGGCCAGCGACCGTTGAGCTGGCGCGGGTCGGCTGAGTACCCGTCGTAAGGCAGGCCATCGCGCCGATTATCGATCGGAGTCCATCGTTCGTCCAACGCCGGTCTAATGGCGTGACGCTACCGGCTGGCGTCTCCCGGTCATCTGCGAGGCTTGAAGCCCGCGCGGAGCCTTCTGCGCAAGGACGTCTGCCGCGGGCGGAAGGTCGGCGCCAGGCTGCCGAGTGCCGTTTGGGTGGTGCGAGGGATTCGCTCATACCGTTGTGCATCCGGCAGGCCCGAACCGACGACGGCGGCTGGCAATCCGAACCGTATTGCGGTAGACCGTCGCGGACGTGGTATCTGTCGTTGTGGTTCAACCGGCCCGATGGACTTCGCCCGCAAGCTGTTGACCCGTGCCCTGGCGTTACTGGCGGGGATGCTGCCCGGCTCGGCGGCGCGCTGGAGTCGGCAGTTCGCGCTGGGCGTGGTGGTCGGCATCCTCGGCGGAAGCTCCGCGTACGTGCTCTACCAGTCGCTGCACGTCGGCAGCGCGTGGATCATCGGCCGCGTGGCCCCGCACAGCGGGCAGTTCGGCATCCTCGACTTTCACGTCGGCGTACTGCTGCTGCCGGCACTGGGCGGACTGCTCTCGGGCCTGGCGATCTACTACTTCTGCCCGAACGCGATCGGCCACGGCACCGACGCCCTCACGCGGGCGTTCCACCGCGACATGGGCGCCATGCCTTTGCAGCCTTCGGTGGTCAAGGGCGTAGCGGCCGTCGGCGTGATCTCGTGCGGGGGCTCGGCCGGGCCGGAAGGCCCGATCGCGGCGCTGGGGGCGGCCATCGGATCGAGCATCGGCCGCGTCTTCCGGGTGACGCCGCACGAGCGCCGGATCATGCTGGTGGCCGGCTGCGCCGCCGGAGTCGGCGCGATCTTCCAATGCCCGCTGGGCGGCGCGCTCTTCGCGGCCGGCGTGCTCTACCGCGACCCCGAGTTCGAGACGGACGCGATCGTCCCGGCCGTGATCGCGTCCGTCGTCAGTTACTCGACCTTCATGATGTTCTCCTCGCCGGAGGCGCTGGAGCCGCTCCTTCCCAACGCCCACGACCTGCGGTTCAAGTCGATCGTCGAACTGCTGCCCTATGCCCTGCTGGGGCCTCTGTGCGGCCTGATGTGCATGTGTTTCAGCCTGTCGATGCGCCTGGTCGACCGAACCCTGGTACGGCTCATGCTGTTGCCGATCTGGGCCCTGCCGGCGCTGGGCGGGCTGGTGACCGGCGCCATCGCGTGCCTGGTTCCGCAGGTGATGGACGGACAATACGGCTTCATCCGCCTCATCATGTCTGACGGCACCTTCACCTCGCTGAACGTGGATCCGTGGTGGTGGGTGAAGCTGTTCGCGGCCGTGGCGGTGGCCAAGTGCATCGCCACCGCGTTCACCGTCGGCAGCGGCGGCTCGGGAGGCGTGCTGGGACCCTCCGTCTTCATTGGCGGCGCCACCGGGGCGTTCCTTGGCGCCTTCTGTGAGGCGCTGTTTCCCGACGTGTTCCCGGAAGACCTGCGCGAGGCGCTGATCCCGGTGGGAATGGGAGGCGTGCTGGCGGCGGCCATGCGCACGCCGCTGGCGGCGATCGTCATGGTGACGGAGATGACGGACAGTTACGGCCTGATCGTTCCCTCCATGCTGGTGTGCATCAGCAGCTACGTGACCGGACGCAGGTTCGGCCTCAACCACGAGCAGGTGCGCACCGCCGCCGAGTCGCCCGCCCACGCCGCCGACGGCGTCGTTCACACGCTGGAGCGCCTTCACGTCGCCGACTTGATGGACACCGACCGGGAGGTGACCGCCGACGTGGCCGAGCCCCTCAAGTCGCTGGTCGCCCGCATGAAGCCAGGCACCCGCCCGGTCTTCGCCGTGCTGGAAAAGGGCCACGTGGCCGGCCTCATCTCCGTGCCGGACGTGCGCCGCATCATGGACGAGCCGGAGCTTCTCGAATCGCTCATCGCCTCCGACCTGATGACCGATCGCGTCAGCACCGTGCTGCCCGACCAGTCCGTCTACGACGCGCTCAACGTCTTCAGCTTGCAGAATCACGACGTTCTTCCGGTGGTGTCCGCGGGACGGCGGCGCACCTGGGTGGGTATGCTGTCGCGGCGGGCGGTATTCGAGGCCCTGCGGCGCGAAGCGGCCCGCATGCAGGAGTCGGTCGTGCGGGAACACGCCGGGCTGATGGCGATCGACCGCGAAGGGCAGCTCAACCAACTCATGATGGCGGTGGCCCCGACCCGGGCGGACCAGGTGCAGCGGCTGCTGGTGCCGCTCGAGGCGGTGGGACTGTCGTTGCGTCAGGCCGACGTGCGGAACCGGTTCGAGATCGAAGTGCTGGCGATCGAACAGCCGGACGGCAGCGTGCAGTGCCCGCCCGATCCCAACGCGCCGCTGCGAACGGACCAGCGTCTGATCGCCATCGTGTGGGACCGCCCGGCGGATCTGGATCGCACCGAAGAGCCTGCTCCCGCCGCGACGCACTGACCTCCCACCGAGTATCCCGGACCGCCGAAAGACGACGACCCCGGTCCCGTGTCGATAGGACTTCCATGGCGCGCCCACCGGAGCATCAGGCATCAAGTGCCGCGGCGGCAGACGCACCCAGCGACCGGGCACTGGCGTCCGCCCACCTGGCAGGCGACGCGACGGCGCTGCGTGAACTCATGTCGCGTTACGACGCGCTCGTGCGCTATGCCATCCACCGCTGCTCCGCAACGGCCGCTGGGCGGGACCCGCAATGGACCGATGCGGTGGCGTCCAGCGTGTGGACCGGGTTCATCGAGTCGCTGGCTCGAAGTTCCGACAACCCGCCGGACTCGCTGAGGGCGTACTTGCTCCAGATCGCCCGGAATCAGGCGATCAGTGCGGCGCGGGCGAGTGAGCGGCGCGGCCGACTCACGGAGAACTGCGGATTATCGGTCGATGACGAGTCACCGGACCCGGCGGCGATCGTCTCCGAGTTCGAGCAGATCGTGGCCATCAGGCAGTGCATAGGAGTCCTATCTCCTGACGATCAAAGGATTTGTGATCGGTTGGAACTGATCGTCGATCGCCGCTGGACAGAGGCCGCCGCGGCGCTGGGGATGGCCGAATCCACCCTGCGATCGCGCTGGGGCCGGATTCTTGAGACCCTGCGCGCCTGCATGAGGTCAAAAACCGGCGACGATTTCGCGCCCGGGCGGGCGGCGGGCGACTCATAGGGGAGGAGATGGTATGTCAGCGCCTGAACCCAACCAGGATCCGATCGAAAGGCTCATGATCGCTGCCCGCGATGCGGAAAAGGCCGGTGTCTTCGAGCCGACGCGCGCCCCGATCGGGGCGAAGCCGTCCGGTCGCGCTGCCGGCGTAATCCGCCTTGGCGCCGGGTTGCTGTCCGCCGCCGCCTGCCTGATGCTGGCCGTCTCCGTGGCCCAGTACACGCGCCGACAGGCAAACCCGGGCGAGTCGCCCACCATGAACGTCGCCAGCGCCATGCCCGTCTCGCTGGACTGGGGCGCCTTCAGCGGTTGCCTTGCCGGGCCGGGGCAGCCCGTCGCGCGCGGGTGCAGCCATGCAGACCTGGACGCCGACGGCGACGTGGACCTGGCCGACTTCCGCCAGTTCCAGTCCTCGGTGCCGGGAAGAGAATAACGAATAACGAAGGGCGAATAACGAATTAAGAGAAGCCGGCGCGCGCCGCGCCCTTTGATTGGCGATTTGCGTTTTCTCTTGTTCTGTTCGTTATTCGCGATACGCGATTAATGTATTCATTCGTTATTCGGTATTCGCCCTTCGCCATTCTCCCCTACAGCGATCGCCCTCCGTCCACGGCGATGATCTGCCCCGTCAGGTAGTCTGGCGCATCGAGCAGGAAGCCGACCACTTCGGCGATTTCTTCCGGCGTTCCGGCGCGCCCCGCGGGGACGCGCGACACGAGCCGCTGTCGCGTCGCGGCGGAATAGTCATCCGGAAACTCCGCGATGCCCGGAGCGACGGCGTTGACCTGGATCTGCGGCGCCAACGCCCGTGCCAGCGCCTTGGTGAGGTTCACCAGCGCCGCCTTGGAGGCGCAGTAGGAAAGGTGCGCCGGCCAGGGATGGTCGGCGCTGATGTCGCATAGATTGATGATCCTCCCGCGGCCGCGGGACTTGAACGGGCCAAGCGCGGCTCGGCACAGGGCCGCCGGCGCTATCAGGTTCACGCGCAGCATCCGCGACCACGCGCCCACGTCGACCTGGTCGAGCGTGTCGCCTCCCGGCAATCGAAAGAGCGAGGCGTTGTTGACCAGCGCATCCAGCCTCCCGAATGCGCGGATCGCGGCGTCGACGATCGCCGGTGCGTTGGCGACGTCCTCCAGATCGCCGGGAATGCACTCACACCGCCGTCCGATCCGCTCGATTTCCGCCGCTGTCGCTGCGGCGTCGGCTTGCGAGCAGTGATAGTGCAGGGCCACGTCGAAACCCCGCCGGGCCGCGGCCAGGCAGATCGCCCGCCCGACCCGTCGGGCGCCTCCGGTCACCAGGACCACCCCGGCTCCCGGCGAATCAGGGTTCGGGCGCGTTGTTTCCACCGTTCTGCGGCTCTCGACTGCGTGAATCGGGCTCGCCCCCCCCTACCAGCACCCGTTGCAGCGCCGGGATGCCCGCGGCCACCTCGGCCAGCGACGGATCCAGCGCCAGCGCCCGCTCCAGCGACTTCTCACAGTCTTCCCACCGCGACAGCCGGGCGAGAATCACCGCCAGAGCGAAATGCCCCTGTGCGAATCGTTCATCGAGCGCGGTGGACTGCTGGAACGCGCCGAGGGCGCCTTCCAGATCGGCGCGGGCGGCACGGGCGGCGCCGAGGTGGAACCAGACGTTGGCGTCAGCCCCTTCCAGCGTCACGGCCTGCTCCAGCGCCGCGACGGCTTCATCGTGGAGCATCAGGTCCAGCAGGGCAACTCCGACCCCGTCGAGGTTCTCAGGCGAAGCCGGATTTCGCCGGGCCAGGTCGCCGAACAGCGCCAGCGCTTCGCGCGGGCGCCGCGATTCCAGCAGCGACCGTCCCAACCGCCGGAGCACCGGCTCCGCGCCGGGATCATTTGCATCCACGCTGCTACGCAGGCCCACCGCATCGTCGATGCGTCTCTGGTCCAGCGCCAGCGTCATTCGCGCGCGAGCCAGGATGCCGGAATGCGCCAGCCCGGCGGCGCCGTCGGCCGCGTCGAGGACTGCTCGCACGTCGGCATGGCGCAGCAGGTCGGCCAACGTCGCCTCACGCCCGGCTGGGTCGCCGGACCGGTGCTGCAGCTCTGCAATCAGGAGAAGCGTCCCGCCCGTGGGAGGCTCGCGGGTCGCGGCCCACCGGGCCGCCTCCAGCGCCGGCTTCCAGCGCTCGGCCTCCAGTCCCGCGCGAGCGACGGCCAATGCCTCAGCCACCGTCGCCGATCCGCGGTCGATCAAGATTCTGAGCCAGCGGAAGGCATCGTCGAAGCGTTGCGCCCCAAGCCCGGCCTGCACGGCCGCGTGGGTCTGCTCGTCGGTCATGTGCGCTGCCGCACCCGCATCGCCCGCAAGCTCATCCAGCATGGATTGCAGCGCCCGCCGCCAACGGGCATCGCGGCGCTCGGCCGGCGTGGTCATGGCGGCAGCGAGCCGTTGCGCCGCAGGCGCTTTCGGGGCGGCTTCATTCATGTCGGTCGGCGCCGCCCGATCGCCCGCCGCGGGTGGAGCTTCCGCACCGTCGGCGTTCGACGGAGGCGCCGCCGTAGCGGGCCTGGCGTGCAGCGCGGCCACCTGGCGTTCGAGGTCCTCCACCCGCGCGGCCAGCGCCCGAACGCGGCCGCTCAGAAAGATCCCCACCGCCGCCAGCAGAAGGGCCAGAATGGCGACGGACGCCAGTTGCAGGGCGGAGAGCTGATTGAGCTTGCCGTAGACGAGTTCGTCGCGCGTCTGGCGCTGAGCGTCGGGCTGGCGGGAATGAGCCATCGTGCCACGATCATGCCGCCACCGCCCCGGCGAGGCAATCTGTACCCGCACCAAGGTGCGTGACGGAAACTGGGCTATGAATACCCTCCGCTCTGCGTGTGGCACCGGCATCTTGCCGGTGGTTGCGGCGAAGCCGGGACTGGCGTGGCCTGGAAGGCCATGCCCACCGGCTGGAAGCCGGTGCCACACCGATAGGCCGCCCGCCGCGAGTGTCACGCACCCGCAGGCGCTCGACGAACCCGGATTGAGGCCGGTGGGAAAGTACGGCGCGGCGCAGGCGGTGTTCGCCGCTCCCGACGACATCGATGGCGATGCGATTCGTCGCTGGCTGAAGAAGGCCGGAGCCGATGTCTTCGATTCGAGAGGCTTCTTCAAGAAGATGCGCGAGCAGCGGAAAGCGGCGATGAGGAAAGGCGCAGGGTGAGTCGCGCGACCACGTCATGCACTGGTTTCACGAATGGACAATTCTTCCGGAGGTCAGTATGCCGACTGAGTTGGCACGCGCGAGTGGTTCAGTGACGTACCCGGCCGCACGCCTGGCGATGGGAGCAAGTGCGCTCTTTGTCCTGTGCCTTGCGGCGTTGCACGTCCTTCGCCCCGACCTCGACCCCTCGTGGCACTTCATCAGTGATTACGAGGTGGGCGAGTGGGGATGGGTGATGCGGGTCGCATTCCTCTCGCTGGCGGCCGGTTGCTTCGGCGCACTGGTTGCCTTGTTGCCGCACGCACGCGGGATCGTCGGACGCTTGGGCCTGCTGCTTCTGCTCGTTTCCGGGAGCGGCATCGCCTTGGCGGACTTTTTCGCGCCCAGCACGACCAACACGCTGCACGAGACCGGCGCCATGCTCGACCAGCTTCCGCTGGCGGCGCTGCTTATCTCGTTCAGCCTGTGGCGCACCATGGGGTGGCAATCCGCCCGTTGGACGCTCGCCTGGTCGCTTCTGGTGCTGTGGGCGGGCATGGCGGTGTTCATTGGGGCGATGGTGGTCATGGAGCCGAGTAAGGACAAGCCGCCAAGCCCGGACGTGCTCGTCGGCTGGCCGAGCCGCATTTTCATCGTGACCCACGCTGCGTGGTTGGTCCCCGTTGCCTGGTGTGCGGCGCGGATCGAATCGGCTCGCTCGACGGGTTCCGCCCATGCCGAGGCCTCTTGTGCAGTAGGCCAGACAAACCTGGAGCATGTGACATGACCACGAGGCCCACGACGATCGATGAATACCTGGCCGGCGTGCGCCCCGAGCAACGCGCGGCGCTCAACCGGCTTCGAAAGGCGATCCACGCTGCGGCGCCCGAAGCTGAGGAGTGCATCACGTACGGCATGCCGGGGTTTCGCCTGCACGGCCGGGCGCTGGTTGCGTTCGGCGCGCGGGAATCGCACTGTGCGTTCTTCCCGATGAGCGGGACAACGATCGCGGACCACAAGGACAAGCTCGTCGCCTTCCAGACGACCAAGGGGACCGTCCGCTTCCAGGCGGATGCGCCGATTCCCGCGTCGCTCGTCCGAACGCTCGTGAAAGCCCGGATTGCCGAGAACGCCGCGCTGGCGCCGAAGGCGCGCCGGCCGGACCACACGCGGAAGAAAACGAGGCGCGAGCAATGATCATCGAGCCGACGAAGGCCTACGACTACCTCATCCTCGCCCGGGATCGGCTGTTCGAGTGGGTCCGGCCGCTGAGCCCCGCCGAGTACACGCGTGAGTTTCCGTTCGGCCGCCGCTCGATCGCCCGCACGCTTACACACATTCTTGCGAGCGAGTGGTACTACGTGCATCGCATCGGTGGACACGCCGTGCCGGAATACGCGCAGTGGCCCATCCGGGAGGAAGAGGCGCCGGTGTTCGCGGGTCTCGTTAAGGCATGGGCTGAGCAGGCAGAGCGCACCCGCGCCGCGATCGCCGCGGTGCGCGACTGGAAGGCGGAGATCGAATACCGGGTCACCGACGACGACGGCCGGCCGATGCTGGTCACCGCGACACGCGGCGACGTCTTCACGCAGCTCGTGCTGCACAAGGTGCACCATCGCGCCCAGGCAATGAGCACGCTACGCCACCTGGGAATCGCCGCGGCAGACCTCGACTTCAACGCACTGACGTTCCGACGACGGAGAGCGCACGCGTGAGGGGGGAGGTCGTCTTACCCGCAACTGCTGCGGACCAAGGAGTACGAAATGAACAACCCGACACCATCGCTCGCGGCTGAAACGGAAGCGCTGAGGGATGCGTACGCCGCACTCAACCGGAATGATATTCCGGCGTTCGTGACTTCTTTTGACCCGCAGATCGAACGGATCGAGCCGGCCGACTTTCCGCAAGGCGGGACCTATCAGGGGCTCGAAGCCGTAAAGGCACACGTCTCGAAGGGACGCGGGACTTGGGCCGAAGGCGGTTGTGAGCCGGAACGGTTCATCGTCGCCGGCGATCGGATCATTGTTCTCGTTCACGTGAAAGTGAGGCTGAAGCACGAGACGGACTGGCGCGAAGGGCGTATCGCGGATGTCTATACCTTCCGCGACGGCAAGGCCATTCAAATCCGCACGTTCGCGGATGAAAGGCAGGCTCTCGAATGGGCTGGAATCAAAGCGGCACACTGACACTTCGCTGGATGCCGATGGAGGTCTGTGTGGCGGGGCGAAGGCCTGGGACTTCCCCCACACAACGGAGTTCGCCGTGAATCAGAACATCCTGTCAAAGCTGTGGGACGAGTCGTTGACCGATGGGATCTGGATCGCCCCGTGGGGCAAGGCGCTCGACAGCCTCACGCCGGCGCAGGCGGCGTGGACCCCAGCCCCGGATCGGCACAGCATCCGGCAGATCGTCAACCACGTGTGCATCTGGCGCGAGACCACGCTCTCGAGGTTCGACGGCCGCCCCGGGCCGAGTCGGGAGCGACGCTCTGGGGCGCCAACGCGGTCAACGGCCAGACCTGCCGGCTGTGGTGCTTCGCCAACGATCAGGTTTGTTATTACATGATCGGTCGCACCCGCGGCAGTCCCGCGCTGCAGGCGTTCTTCGGCGACGCACTCGAGGGAACCCTCGTCCATGACTTCTGGGCGCCGTACGAGTCGATCGCCAGCGACGATCGGCAATACTGCCTCGTGCATCTGCTGCGCGAACTCGAGAAGGTCGACCTGTCCAACTCGTCCGACGAGTGGCGGTCCTTCGCGAAGATGCTGCGCCGACTGATCCGCGACGCCATCCGTCTGCGCCGACGGCCGGGCTTTACGCCCGAGCGATACCGGAGCCGCATCCTGCGCATCGACGCGCGGCTGCGCCAACTGGCGACGTGGAAACGCGAGGACGGTACGTTGATCTATACCGACGCCGATACGCTGCGGCTGGCCAAGCGCTTGCGTCGCCACTGGGATCACCTGTTCACCTTCCTGGACAAACCGGAGGTTTCGTTCGACAACAACCTGGCCGAGCGCGCGATTCGGCCCGCGGTGATCCTGCGCAAAAACAGCCAGTCCAATCGCTCCGAACAAGGCGCCGCCACCCAAAGCGTCCTCATGACCATCTTCCGAACCCTCGAACTCCGGGGCCACGATCCCATCCAAACCGTCACCGACGCGCTAAAAACCTACGCCCAAATCTGCGAACTCCCCCCGCTACCCGCCAAAGCCGCTGCAAACGACTGAAGAGTTACCCGGGGTTTACGGCCGTGCAAACCAGGCTCCATTCGGTTTTCACTTTATCCATTCCACGTCTGAGGAACCGCCGCACGCCCATGTTGCGTTTGATGTGGCCGAACCGCAGTTCGACCCTCCGTTTTCTGCGCTTGTAAATGTTACGACCTTCCTGCGTGGCCATGCGGCCGCGCAGCCGTTCTCGATGCTCCTCATACGGGTCGCGGCTGACAAGGCGGCCCTGGGTCGGATCGTGACAACAGGCGGCACCGTGCGGGCAGCCGGCGCATGCGTCTGGGTGGCCATACTGGCGCATGTGTCTGGGTTACCACAGTGCCGACGCTCCACCGTGCCGCCCTTCTTCTTATCTTGTTTCGTGTTCAGGAAGATGAGCGTCTGACCGTTCGGACATCGATACGTGTCGCTGCTCTCGTCGTAGACGAACGCCGACTTATCGATCTTCTTCTGATTGTTTCGCGGCAGCGCGTCCCATTCGGATTCACTCAGTTCTTCACCGGCTTCGACGCGCGCCAGAGCCTGCTGCGTGGCCTCGCCGGGGGCGGCCGCTTCGCTGTTCTTTCCGGCATCGGGAAGGTAGCCATCGATGGCCCGCTCGTCCATGGCCGCCAGATCACGTTCAGCCGACAGTAACAGGCCGCTTCCAATTGTCGGCTCGACCGGATGCCGTGCAGCATGCCGTACAGGTAGAGCGCCGCCAGGTCGCGGGGGTGATAGGGCGGCTTGCCGCGGTCCAGGACGTAGCTGCTCTCCATCTCTTCAAATGTCGTGGCGAAGGCCTCCGAGTTCAGCAGCGCATCAAGGTGACGGACCTGATGGTCGATCGGGATGGCATCCTCCAGGCGGTGCTCCCACGGGACATACTGCTCGCGTGGAACCTCAGGCGTGCGAAACCCGCTCATCGTAGCCTCCCTGCCGAGTATGTGTCGTTGACTGAGCATGCACTATACAATGCCCCCGGCAGCGCGTCCAGCGACGACCCGCTGAACGCCCGCAGTCCCCCCCTGGCGTGCCGATTATTCCGACAGCCTGTGACGGTTGCGGTTCGGATTGGCCGGTCGCTTACGCTCGCGGTTCGGATTGGCTGCGTCCCGCCGCAGACTGTGGCCACGACGTTGGCCGACCCGTCGCGAACCTCGAGCAGCCGCCAGCCTCTATCGTAGTAGAACCTGAACGACCCGTCATGGCCGCCGGCGTTGCTGGTGGCCTGCGGCGCCGGGCGCCAGTTCGCGCCGCGTCGGATTTTGGGGGGGGTGTCCCTATCCGCGGGTTGGCCCGCAGACGGGCGTCACCCGCGGCTGCAGCCCCCCGGCCGCTGCGCGGCGGCAGAGTGGACCGGCTCGCCGGCGCATGCCACCGCCCGGGCTACTTCTGGGCCGCCGATTTGAGGTCTTCGAGATCCTTGCGCATGCATTTTTTCATCATAGGACCGAAGATCAGTCCAGTGATGGGAGAGAGCACGCGGGCGAAGAGCGTCACCGGGCGGGCGTCCATCTCCAACCGGACGTTGGTGCCGCGGCCGGCCGGCTGGAAGTGAAACGTCGTACGGTAGGCGCAGCCGCAGGAGTTGCAGGCGACGGTGTAACGGCGGTTGGGCTCGAACTCGATCATGGACAGCGTCTCGACCGCCTCGTGCTTGCCGAACCTGCGCGTTTCCCGCCAGCGGGCGCCAACGCCGATGGGGCCGTCGGTCAGCATCTCCACCCGCACGATGCCGCTGATGCGCTGGTGGCAGTTGGGAACGTCGGACGCAAGCTGAAACACGCGCTCGACCGGCGCTTCTATGAACTGGGTCATCTCGAATCGGGCCATGGTGAATCTCTCCGCGATTCTATGGTGTATCCGGGCGTCAAACACCTACAGCCATCGGCCGGCCGGCGCGGATCGTCGGCCTCCGGCACACGTTATTCGCGGCCCGGCCCGTTTTCGCGATCCGTCGTGTCAAAACGCGTACCGTCGTATGCGTGAGCGAATTCAAGGGCCCGCGAAACCGGCGTGCAGCAGGCGTGGAACGGGCCGATGGCCCTTGATCGTGCGTCGATCCGCGCGGTCTGAGGGCCGCCCGGCCGGGGCGGCCGGCAGATGCGCCGGCCGTCCCGACAACCGTCCGATTCGCGCTCGGTAACACGGAGCGGACCTCGCACCGGCGGCGGACGTCGCTGCGTACCAGACTCCGCTCAGGCTTCAAGCCACGCGGCGCGCCAAGACGCCCTCCGGATTCACGTCCCATTGCCGTCCCCGCACGGCCAGCGCAACAGCACGGCCGTGGCGTCGTCGGACAGGTCCGGGGAGGCGGCGAACGCGGTCAGATCCGCGAACAGCGCCGCCACCGGGTCGCGGACGGCGGCGAACCGACGCACGGCCGCGTGGATGCGCTGGTCGCCGAACTCGACCCGGCCCTCCAGCGGCGCCGCGGGCGCAGAACCCGGCTCCGCGACGGCCGGCGTGTCAGCCGTCGCGATCGACGCCGCCGACCCATCCCCCGCGCCGCGGCCGCGCGTCCCGCGAACGTCGTCCGTATCGAGCGGGAGCGGCACGGGCGTGCGGTCAGGGCTACCCACCAGGAAGGGTGTGGCGACCGGCGACCCTGCGCCGACCCGCACGGGTTCGACCCGGGCCGGCGCCAGGGCGGCGGCGGGTTCCAGCCCCGCCCGCGGCTGCTCCACGACGTGTACACCCGTGTCCGACGAGCGCGCGTGCCCGGCCGGCTGCTCGAGCACCCCGTCGCTGACGACCAGCGTCATGCCGTCCGGCGGGAGGCTCAGTTTCCGGGCGTGAAACCGATGGTCCGGCAGTACGCCCAGGACCAGGTTGTCGCCCTGGTCGAGCTGGGTCACGCGGCCCTGGGCGTCATACAGATAGGCGTAGCCGTGGCCGGCGTTGACGTACTCCAGCGTTCCCGCCTGTGAATCGAACAGGCCCAGCCAGAGCGTCATGAAGCTCTGCTGGCGGCAGCGCGAGGCGTAGAACGCGTTGAGGCTGCTGACCGCCTCGGCCGGACCCTGGCCCGACTCCAGGTTGGCCCGCAGATACCCCTGGCAGGCAGTCACCAGGAGAGAGGCGGACACCCCCTTGCCGGCCACGTCGCCCAGCGCCACCGCGATGCGATGCTCATCGCGGACCACGATGTCGAAGAAGTCGCCGCCCACGTGACGGCCGGGGCGGCTCTGGCCCCAGAAGGCGAAGCCCGCCTCGCAGCCGCAGCGCCGCGGCAGGAGCATGCGCTGGGCTTCGGCGGCCGCTTCCATCTCGACGTCGATGCGTTCCTGTCGCCGCTGGATGTCGAGGCGCTTGAGGTTCGCCAGCGCCATGCCCGTCAGGCGCGCCAGGCCGGCGGCGAACGCCCCGGCGTCGGCGGCGGAGCGGTGCAGCGCCGGCAGCGAACCGCGGTTGTCGAGGTAGAGATAGGCGCACAGCGCGGATTCGAGGCGGATGGGGATGCACAGCGCCTCGTCGATCTGCAAGTCCACGATGCTGCGGGCGTCATCGGCGATCTCCGCCCGGCTGGCGAGCCGCACGGGACCGGATTGATTGGCCTCGCGGATCAGCGAGCGGCTCAGGCGCGGCTGCCCCTGATCGGCGCCGATGTCGCCCAGAAACGCCATCACCTCGATGCGGTCGGGGTTCGGGGTGGGCTTGAGCAGGGCGGCGTGGCGGAAGCCCGTGCCGGCCACCGCCACGTCCAGCACCGATCGGGCCAGGGTGGCTTCGTCCGGGGCCGAGTAGATCAGTTCGGCGCATCGCAGCAGCAGTTGCAGGCGCTGCTGGGCCAGGTACTGCGTGTCGCGCGGGTCGAGCCGGGCGACGACGGTGTCGTGCGGCGCGCGGTCTTCGAGCAGCGCCAGCCGGGGGGGGGCGGCCGGGCTGGACGCCCGGTCCACAACCAGCAGCGTCCACGGCCCGATGGACACCAGATCGCCCGCCCGCAGGGGATAGGCCCTGCCGGTCATCAGCCGGATGCCGTTCAGCCACGTCCCGTGGGTGCTGCCGGCGTCGGTGATGACCCACGACACCGGCGACCCTTCGGCAGTCGTGCGGCCGGCCGGCGCGGAGATCACCGCGTGGTCGCGCGACACGGCCGCGTCCAGCAGCCGGACGTGGTTGGCCGAGCGCCGCCCGATGGTGACCGGTCCGGGCGGGGTGAGCGTCACGCTCACCGCCGACGGGCCGCCCAGCGACTCCAACGCCCAGTTGCCGTTCCGTGCCGAGCCGGACCCGGCGCCACAGTCTGAGCCGGATTGGAGAGGTTCGACGGCCACGCCGCCATTGTATCACAAACCCCCGCCGCGGCGCGCGGGTGACGCCATCGGGGGGGACTTTTCGGGCGCGCGACAGCCCGGACGGAAGCCATTTCAGTGTGGCACTGGCGTCCAGCCGGTGGGCGTGGCCTTCCAGGCTATGCCAAACCGCGCCACAGGGCGATCCACTCGTCGGTCGTCAGAGACTCGGCGCGGCGGTCGAGATCGACGGGGTGAGCATTTCCCGGACGCTGTGGGTAGCCGGCCAGACGCAGCCCGGAGCGAAGCGTCTTGCGACGGTGCTCGAACAGCGCACGGATGAACGCGGCCATGGCGCGGAGTTCGGATCGTTCGATCGGGGGCGACGATCGCACGTCCAGCCGCATCATGACGGAGTCGACTTTGGGCGTTGGCCAGAATGCCTCCGGCGGGACGCGGCCCAGCACCGTCACGTCGCAAAGCATCTGCGCCAGCACCGAGATCGGTCCGAACGCGGACGTGCCGGCCTCGGCGGTGAACCGCTCGCCGACCTCGAGTTGAACGGTGAAGCAGAACCGGCGGATCTGCGGAAGATCGAGCAGGGTGTTCCCGACCAGCGGCGTAGCGATCTGGTAGGGAAGGTTGGATACCAGCGAGAGTCGGCCGGTACACTCGGAGGCCGCCGCTGCGACCGCTTCCACCAGCAGCGGCGACAGGTGGTTCTTCGATTGCAGGGCATCGCCACGGAACAGCACGACCTCGGGCACGTCAGCGAATGCCTGGTCGAGCCATTGGCACAGATCCTCGTCGACTTCAGCCGCGATCACGCGACCGGCCCGCTCGGCCAGGGCGGCGGTCAGGCTCCCGGTGCCGGCGCCGACTTCGAGTACGGCGTCGGCGGGCGACAGGTCCGCGGAGTCGACGAGGCGGCGCATCAGGTTCCCGTCGATCAGGAAATGCTGGCCGAAGCGTCTGCGCGGACGCAGCCCGGCCGCATCGAGCGCCGCTCGAATCTGCCGCTTGGTCTGGAAAGCGAGTGACATGGCGCCAGCGGCGGTTCGCCGCCATCCGAAAGGGGGCTGAGAACAACCAGACCTCACCCGGCCGCGCCAGGGGCGACCCAACGACCAAGCATGGGCGGGCAACGAAGAGTGCGTGACAGTCTGGGCAGAAGCCATTCACTGTGGCACCGGCTTCCAGCCGGTCGGCATGGCCTTCCAGGCCATGTGAATCGCAGCCTTTGCTGCGATCACGGGCAAGATGCCGGTGCCACACGCGAAACCGCCGGTCTCAACGCCCGCCCGGAGTGTCACGCACCCGGCGACGGAACATCCGGGACCTGCCACACGTGCCACGGACTCCACAGACGTTATAATACCCGTTCGGCGCGGACGCGGCGCGAACGCGGCGCTGATCTATAAGCGGCCGGCGCGCCAGTCAACAGCGGAAGGGGCGGACATGGAATCATACGAAGTCCTGAGGCGGGCGATTGACGCGGTCGGCGTCAAGGTGGTTGCCGCGACGCTGCGCCTTTCGCCGGCGCTGGTCTACAAGTGGTGCCAGCACCGCGATCCCGACGACCCGGACGCCGGCGGGGCGCGCAATCCGCTCGACCGCTTGGCCGACGTGGTCCGCGCCACCGGCGACTGCAACGTGGTCAACTGGCTCTGCCATGAGGCCGGCGGTTTCTACGTTCCGAACCCGACCGAGACGGTCGGCGATCTGGACGCCGAGCTGCTCAACCGGACTCAACGCCTGGTGATGGAGTTCAGCCGGCTGCTGGGCGAGGTGACCCGGGCCATCGAAGACGACGGCCAGATCGAGCCTTCCGAGGCCGATCGCATCCGCCACGCATGGGAAGCGCTGAAGAGTTCGGCCGAGGCCTTCACGCTGGCGGCTGAACGCGGAGTATATAAGCGGGAGTCCCGCCGCCGGGGGGCGGCCGGCGAGAAACGTTCGTGAAGGCCCGCGGCCGTCGCGCCCGGCGGGTCCGGGTGCCATACTTTGATTTAACCTCTTGCCGCCATTAGCTTTACATCGCGTGAAGGCTGAGGCGTTCGGCGGAGCAGCGTACCAAAGTCTACCGAAGCCGCGCGCTGAGACAGGGGCTTGAAGCCCGAGCGGATTCTCCGCCGCAGAGAATCGTCCGGGGGGTGGAGCGTCAGCGATCGGGAACCTCCGCGCGGGCTTCAAACCCTGCGCCACGCTCAAACGAGCCGCCCTCGCGGTCATCCGCCCGCGGTGCCGATATTTCAGCATCGGGGGTAGACGCAGCGGCATCCGCGCTGTATACTCGTTGTAGAGCGGATCCCGGCGTGGGGAGGCCGCGACCAGTGCATCCATACCTCCCGCCAGACGGGTCCGGCCGCCGGGCCGGGAATTGACTGGTTCGTCCGAACGTCTGAAGAGGGTTCGACAATGCTAAGGAAGACCGTTTGGGCCGGCGCCGTGGCACTCTGGGCGATGGCCGGCGTCGCACTCGCGCAGGAATCCGAAGGCGCCCCGCCGTCCGCCGTGCGGCAGCACAACCTCGCCGTGTCGGTGCTGCGGCAGCACGTGGACATCGCCGAGTTCCAGGATCAGACTTTTGAAGAAGTGCTGGACTGGATCCGCGATCAGGGGCCGATCAACGTGGTGGCACAATGGCGGGCGCTGGAGGCGGAGGGCATCGGCCCGGACAACTTCATCTCGCTGGAGCTGCGCGACACCACGGTCGGCGACGTGCTGATCGAGGCGGTCGATCAGTTGTCCGACGTCAGCCCGGTCCTTTTCCGGGCGTCGGGGAACACGGTGAAGATATCGACCAAGGCGGACTTCGACCGCAAGATGGAGCTGCGCGTCTATAACGTCACCGACCTGCTGATCCGCATCAAGAACTTCACCGAGTCGCCCCGCATCGACATCGAGCAGGCATCGCAGGGCGGCCAGCAGGGCGGCCAGCAGCCGCTGTTTTCCGGCGGCGGCGGCCAGGAACAGGACGACGACGAAGACGATCGCCAACTGGACGAGGACGATCCGGGCCTGGTCAAGCTGCGCGAGGTGATCGAGGACACCATCGAGCCCGAGGCGTGGGACACCTACGGCGGCAAGGCCAGTATCCGCCCCTGGGATCGCAGCCTGATCGTCACCGCCCCGCTCGAGATCCACGAGAAGATCAACGGCGCATTCGTCCGCTGAAACCGCCCGTATCCTACTGGTGAGACACGCACGTCGCGCCGGGCCGAACAAGCCGGCGCGACGCTTTTTTTGTGCGACGGCGTGCATCGCCTTGTGCAGGCCTGACGCATTCTTACACCGGCACCGCACAGACCCGCCTTCCGCACGCCTACAATCATCGCCGACCGCGCGTGCGGACGTGCGCCTGATTCATCGATACATCGCTGGCACGGCGGCGGCGGCCCCGTTGGGCGCCGCCGCAGAACCGAAGTCAACCGACATCAGGAGCGTCATGGTGATGAAACGATGGTTGTTGGCGTTGATCGCGGGCAGGTTCGGCCTGCTGCCGACCGTGGCGGCGCTGGCGGACAATCCGGCCTCGCCGCCGGCGGATACACACGCCGCGGAGGGACCCGCGCTGGAGGTGTTGCGTTCGCCGATCGAGGACATCCGGTGGGACGATGCTCCATTTGAGGAAGTCATCGAGTGGCTCCGCGGGCAGGGGCGCATCAACGTGCTGGTGCGCTGGGCGGCGCTGATGGACGAGGGCGTGAACGAGAGTTCGCTCGTCTCGCTCCATCTGTCGGACGCAACGGTGGCGGACGTGCTCCGCGAGGCGCTCGCCCAGGTCGCCTACAACGATGCGGCCGGATTCGTGGCCCTTGGGAACACCATCAGGATCTCGTCGCGGCGCGAGCTGAACGCGGACATGATCGTCCGTGTGTACGACATCGGCGACCTGATCGTGGACGCGCCGGATTTCCGAGGGCCCGTCGTGCGAGTGGATCAGGTGGGCGGTTCGTCAGGAGATACCGCACCGATCCTCGAAGGTTCCGACCCGGGCAACGATCCCACCGAGCGCACGCCGGCTTCCGCCATGGAGGACCGGCCCGGCGTCGCGAAGGCGCGCGAGATCATCGAGCATACGGTCGAACCGCAGTCCTGGTGGGCGGGCGGCGGCAAGGGCACCATCCGCGGCTTCGACCGGGCGCTGGTGGTGCGCAACTCGATCGAGGTCCACGAGATGATCGCGGGCCGGTTCGTGCAACGCTGATACGAAGGTCCAAGGTCGAAGGTCCAAGGTCGAAGGTCGAAGGTCGAAGGTCCAAGGTCCAAGGTCCAAGGTCGTCGGCGCCTGCGTCAGCCCTCGGACGGATCACGCGGGTCAGACGTGAATGTGTTCTTCGGCTTCTTCTCGACGATGTAGCCCTGCCGCTGCCGGGCGTAGTCCTCGGACTGGACCTCCTCGAGCGTGAAGCCGTCCGGGTCGGCTGCGATCCGGCACAGAAACGGGATGCACCACCCGCAGCCGGTACCGGCGCCGAGGCACTCGGTCATCTGGCTGGGGACCCGCGGCCGCGTCCGGCGGGCGAATCGGATCAGCTTGCGCATCGAGACGTGGTAGCAGTAGCAGATGTCGTCGTCGAGGTTCATGCGCTCAATCTCGTGTCTGGCATTCCACGAGCTTCTCGTCTTCCTCGACCGGAAAACGGGGCGGCTCGCCCCGCAGCACGCCCAGGACGTCTTCCACCACCGCGCACATGCGGGCATGGGCGGCCCAGGTGCGAGCGCCGGCGTGCGGCGTGATCACCACGCGAGGGTCCGCCAGCAGCGGGTGGCCGTCCGGCAGCGGCTCCGGGTCGGTCACGTCCAGCCCGGCGCCGGACAATCGCCCGGGCTTCAGCGCCCGGACCAGCGCCTCGGTATTGACGACCGGCCCGCGGGCCGTGTTGATCAGGACCGCGCCGGTCTGCAAGCGGCGTTGCTCCCGTAACGCCAGGTGAGCGAACGCCTCTTCGGCGATCATCCCGCGCGTCTGGTCGGTCAGCGGCACGTGAAGCGTGAGCACGTCCGCTCTCTGTAAGTTCTCCTCCAAGGAGACGCGCGTCGCCGGGCAGGGCAGCGGACCCGGTTCGATGATGTCGGTATAGAGCACCGGCATGGCGAACCCGTGATAACACCGCCGCGCCACCGCCTTGCCGATACGGCCCATCCCCACGATACCCAGCGTCAGCGCCGCCAGTTCGACGCCGATCGGCAGTTCGCGCGCCTCGTCGAAACGCCCCTGGCGAACCAGCGCGTCCGCCCGGCAGGTGCAGCGCAACACGGCGATCATCAGACCGACCGTCAGGTCCGCGACGGCGTCGGTGGCCGCGGCCGGCGTGTGGACCACTGCGATGCGGCGGCTGCGTGCGGCCGCCAGGTCGATGTTGTCCACGCCCACGCCCGCCCGGCCGATGACGCGCAGCCGGGGCGCATGGGCAAGCAGCGCCTCCGTCACGCGCGTATACGTACGCACCACCAGTCCATCGGCGCTAGTGAGGGCCTCACGCAAGTCGTCCATGTCGCGCCCGTCCACCTCGACGACGCGGGCCGCCGCCCGCAGCCGCGCCAGGGCCGCGTCATCCAGCGCATCGGCCACCACGATGTTCGGCTGAGGCGTCATCGTCCGACCACGATCAACGAGCTGTGGGCTTCAGCCCGCGCAGCCTTCCGTCGACCTTCGACCTTGGTCCTTCGACCTTGAACCTTGAACCTTCGACCTTGGACCTTGGACCGGCAACCTTCAACCTGCAACCTGTAACTTCAACCTGTAACCTGTAACCTGTAACCTTCAACCTCTAACGCAACGCCGTCTCCGGCAGTTCCTGATACAACCGCACGTAACTCTCGTAGCGCTCCGGATGGATCGTGCCCCCCTCCACTGCCGCCTTGATGGCGCACTGGCCTTCGTGCGTGTGGGAGCAGTCAGGGAACTTGCAGTGTTCTACGAGCGGCGCGAACTCGATGAAGAGCCGCTCCAGGTCGTGCCGCCCGACGGTGGACAGGTCGAACGACCGCACGCCGGGCGTGTCGGCAATGTAGCCGCCCACCTCCAGCCGGATGAGCGTGGCCGTGGTGGTGGTGTGCCGCCCCTTGCCCGTGTCCTGCGAGACTTCGCCAACCCGCAGACCCAACCCGGGCTGCACGGCGTTCAGCAAAGCGGACTTGCCCACCCCGCTCTGCCCCACGATGGCGGAGGCCCGGCCGGCCAGCAGTTCGCGCAGCCGGTCGACGCCCTCCCCGGAGAGGGCGCACGTCGTCAGCGTCTCGTAGCCGAGCACACGATAGCGCTCCAGCACGGCTTCCGCTTCCGGCGCCAGGTCCATCTTGTTCAGGCAGATCGCGGGCGCCACGTCGTCCGCCGCGGCCGAGACGACGTAGCGATCGATCAGGTGCGGTTTGACCGGCGGCTGGTCGGTGGCGGAGACGATGATGACCTGGTCCACGTTGGCGACGATGGTATGGATGCGCCGCTTGACCCGTCGCTTGAGTTCGCCCCGGCGCGGTTCGACGGCCTCGATGACGCCTTCCGAATGATCCTCGCCGGTCGCCTCTATCGGCCGAAAGAGCACCCGGTCCCCCACCGCCAGCGGGTGGCGACGCTTGCTGAACAGAGTGCGGACGACGCGGCGGACGGTACACATCCAGACGCGCCGGCCGTCGTCCACCTCGGAGAACTGCCCCCGCA
The DNA here is from genome assembly GCA_003597935.1 of Phycisphaerales bacterium. Taxonomy (GTDB): domain Bacteria; phylum Planctomycetota; class Phycisphaerae; order UBA1845; family UBA1845; genus SURF-32. Next base: position 21,292 of record QZJT01000077.1, read on the forward strand.
GCGCGATGACGACGCCTCCCGCGAGCGACGTGTCCTGCGGCCCGTCGACGATGATCGTCCGCCGCCGTGACAGATCACCTTTGGCGAGCACGCGCTCCTCCGCACCCTCGTCCAGTTCGTGGTCTTCGACTTCCAGCGCCCGCCGCGTCCAGTCTTTGGTCCGCGGCGGCTGCGTGCGGTTGCGGCGGAAATCCACCCGCACCTTGCGGCCGGGGCGGGCGGCGTCGTTGGATTCGGGCTGATCGGCCATATCGACGGGATCAGGGCGCCATTCGGCAGTACCACGGATCGTCCACGCCGCTATTGTACGCCCGCGGGCGCCGGAAGGGGATCCGGGCCGTCGGCGGCGCCGGTCGGGGTGGAGCCGTTGTTCGGCCAGATCGGCCCGACGACCGCGGGATCGGCCAGCAGCCGCCCGTAGCTGGCCCGGTGTCGGAACCCCTGCTTGAGGAAGGAGTCGTTGGACGTGTTCTCGATCAGGCGGCGGATGAGGTAAGCCATGCCGCGGATCATGTCGCCGTAGGGTGAGTAGATCCGCAGACACTGGCCCATGCGCACCATGGCCTCTTTGAGCGGATCGCCCATGCCGTGGAGCATCTGGACTTCATAGGCCCGCGGCGTCAGACCGTATCGTTCGGCGACCGCCAGCACGTGGGCGAGCGAGCGGACGTTGTGACTAGCGAAGCACGGGCGGATCAGGTCGCTGTGAGCGAGCATGACGCGCGTCATGCGCTCGTAGCAGGCGTCCGATTGCCACTTGCGCGTCCACACCGGCGGCGGCACGCCCGCCTCGCACGCCTGGGCGACCTCGGTGTCCCAGTAGGCGCCCTTGACCAGCCGCACCGCGAAACGGCGCCCCCGTTTACGGCCCCAGTCGAGCAGTCTGGCCAGATCGCGCTCGCCATCCACCAGATACGCCTGGACGACGATGCCGACGTCCTCCCAGTCGCGGAATTGCGGCCGCACCATAAGCTTCTCAAACAGATCGAGCGTCAGATCGCGGTATCGGAAGGCCTCCATGTCCACGTTGACGAAAGCGCCCAAGTCTCTCGCCCGCAGGAGGAGCGGAGTGATCCGGGCCGATACCTCGTCGATCGACCGTTGCGGATCGCCGGGATCGAAGTGTGGATCCAGCCCCGTCAGCTTGATCGAGACGTTGACCCGCGGCTGCGGGCCGTGGTCCGTCAGATCAAGGATCGGCGCCCCCGGCCAGGTGGCGGCCCGCGGGCACAGATGCTCGATCAACTCAAGGTATGTGTTCAGGTATCGCTCGGCCACCGCGTCACTGGTGGTGGACTCGCCCAGCACGTCCAGCGTGAACGCCATCCGCTGGCTTCGGAAGCGTTCCAGCGTCGTCGTCACGCTGGCCTCATCGTGCCCGGTGATGAAGCGCTCGGCCATCGCCGACGCCCCGCGCCGCGCGATCTGGCCGATCAACGACGAGAGCAGTGTGGCACCGGCTTCCAGCCGGTGATCCGGTGTGGCACCGGCTTCCAGCCGGTGATCCGGTGTGGCACCGGTTTCCAACCGGTGTCCCTCAGGAACAGTCCCACCCACCCCCGCACCACACTCCGCCCCGGCGGGGCCATTCATCCCTATCCCCAGCGCCCACTTCACCGGCAGCGGCAGCTCCACCTCCCGCTCCGCCAGGAATCCGGCCAAGGTCCGGGCGATGTCCTGGTCGTCGCGCAGCGACGGGAGCGTGGCCACGAACTCGAAGGCGGCCGCCTTGAGCCTCGGGTCGGTATCGACCCAGGCGGTCAGCTTCTCGAGGGCCCAGGCGCGCTGCCCGAATCTCGGACAGGCCTCCGCGGCCCGTTCGAAGATCTCCAGTCCGATGTCCCGCACCCGGCGGTCCAGTTGGGCGTCAAACCCGTTGAGCACTCGCATCTGAGGTTTCCGTGAACCGGTCCACGGCCGGCGATTCGATCCTGTGGATGAGTCTGGGGGCAAGGAACACCAGATGCGCCGCCGCGACCGGCTTGCGCAGGAGTCGCTCCAGCGCCCGCGCGTACAGCGCCATTTGACCATCATAGTGCAAGGCGCGTTCCACGACTTCCCCGGCGTCGATGCGGTCGGTCTTGAAGTCGATCACTTCAGCCGCCTGCGGTGATTCCAGCACGCCGTCGATGATGCCGCGGACCAGCACGCGGTCCTCCGCGTCGTCCGCCTGAACCTGCAGGTCGAAAAAGGACGGATCCTCGCGGGCGATATAGGGGAACTCGCGGCGATAGGCCGCCCCGGACGCCCGCACGCGCTGGGCCAGCTCGGTGGTCAGGAACCAGGAAATCCCGTCGGCGTCAACGTGCTGGACGTCTGATGCCGCCAGCGCCCCTTCCGAGACCAGCCGTTCAAGTTCGCGGTCCAGACCCGCCCGGTCGCGGGCAGTGTCCAAGTCCAAGTGCTGCAACACGAGGTGCGTGAGGA
>QZJT01000044.1 GCA_003597935.1 Phycisphaerales bacterium
TGCGGCGCTGCGGGGCTGCGGCGCTGCGGCGCTGCGGGGCTGCGGGCGCGTACCCGTGCTCGCCGGCATGCGGCTTCGTGCCCGTCATCGGGAATGGGCGGCTGCGTTGGCATCACTCGCCATCCGCCTCCGACCCATAACCAAGTCTCCCAACCTCAACCGGCCCGAGTCAAGTCCGAAAACCTGCGGCAACAGCCCGAGGGTTTTCGACACATTCGGCGCGCTCCCGCGTCACCTGCACGTGACCCGGCACTCTGCCTGGCCGGCCGTTCTGGGTGACCCGCCGCCAGGCGGCGAGAAAGAAGCGTCGCTGCCGCAACCCTTTCGCCGCCCGGCGACGAGCCACCCGCTGTCTGCCGTCTGGATTCCGCAGAACATCGCCTTCCCGAGCACCCCAAAAGGGACCACGGGCCAAGGCGCGCCCGACACGCGCTCGCTCCCCGCAGATGTCGCGCACCGCTCTGCCTCTGGCGGGGCGGTGGCGGCGAATCCGGCGTCCGATAGAATCCAAGTAGTCTGTTGATGCTGGCGCGCAGCCCGTGTGCTTGGGCGCGGGGGAAGATCCCGCCGCGGAGCGGCGGGCTACCCGCAGCGCACCGGTTGAAAACCGGTGCCACACGAAGACACCGGTTGGAAACCGGTGCCACGGCGCCAGACGGATGAGAACCGCGGGGAACGCCTATGCCTGAAGAAGCCGGATCGGCCGTGCAGACGAACGACGTCGCCATCGTGGACCAGCTTGTCGCCGCCTACGAGCAGATTCGAGCGCAGATCGGCCGCGTCATCGTCGGGCAGGACGGCGTGATCGACGAGGTGCTGATCGCGCTGTTCTGCGAGGGCCATTGCGTGCTCGAGGGAGTCCCCGGGCTGGCCAAGACGCTGCTGATCAGCACGCTGGCCCAGTCGATGTCGCTGAGCTTCTCGCGGGTGCAGTTTACGCCGGACCTGATGCCCTCCGACATCACCGGCACCGAGGTCATCGAGGAGGACAAGAGTTCCGGCGCCCGGTCGCTGCGGTTCGTCCGCGGGCCGATCTTCGCGAACTGCGTGCTGGCGGACGAAATCAACCGCACGCCGCCCAAGACGCAATCCGCCCTGCTGGAGGCGATGCAGGAGCACCAGGTGACCGCGGCCGGCATCGCGCACAAACTGCCGCGGCCCTTCTTCGTGCTCGCCACGCAGAACCCGATCGAGCAGGAGGGTACCTATCCGCTGCCGGAGGCGCAGCTCGACCGGTTCATGATGAAGATCCTGGTGGACTATCCCAGCGAGGAGGAGGAGTTCCAGATCGTCAAGACGACCACGGCGGAGCGCGACGTGCGGGTCGAGCGCACGCTGTCGGCCCGCAACGTCATCGAGCTGCAATCGACGGTCCGTCGCGTGCCCTGCGCCGACCACGTCATCCGCTACGCGATGCGGCTGGTGCGGGCGACCCGCGTGGACCGCGGCGAGGTGCCCAAGATGGTGCATGACTACGTAGCCTGGGGCGCCGGCCCGCGGGCGTCGCAGAACCTCATCCTGTGCGGCAAGGCCCGGGCGATCCTGAAGGGACGCTACTACGTGTCGGCGGAGGACGTGGCGGCGGTCGCCCATCCGGTGCTGCGACACCGCATCATCACCAACTTCAACGCCGAAGCCGACGGCGTGCGGCCCGACCACATCATCGACGAGCTGATCCGGACGATCCCGCCGGACGCGTCGGCGCAACTGGACGAGCGCGTCGCCCGTCGCGTCTTCGCAACCCCGAGCGCCGGTTCATGACTGAAGCGGCCCTCGACCATCGCAAGTACCTCGACCCGGCCGTGCTGGCGAAGATCACCAGCTTGCAACTGCGGGCCAGGCTGATCGTCGAAGGCTACTTCTCCGGCATGCACCGAAGCCCGCACCACGGCCTGTCGGTCGAGTACGCCGACCACCGCCAGTACAGCCAGGGCGACGACCTGCGCCACATCGACTGGCGCGTCTTCGCCCGCACCGACAAGTACTACATCAAGCAATATGAGCAGGAGACCAACCTGAGCTGCATGTTGCTGGTCGACGCCAGCGAGTCGATGAGCTACCGCTCGCCGGACTCGTCGCTCACCAAGCACGAGTACGCCGCTTCGCTGGCGGCGGCCGTGTCCTACCTGGCGCTGCAGCAGCGCGACGCGGTGGGGCTGGCCCGCTTCGACGAGCACCTCTCCACCTACATCCGCCCGTCCAACAACTCCGCCCACTGGCGGGCGATCGTCACGGCCCTGGAGGAGGGCACCGGCCCGGGCAAGACTTCGATCGGGCGGGTGCTGGACGAACTGGCCGAGCGGCTCAGCCAGCGCACGCTGGTGTTCGTGGTCAGCGACATGTTCGACGACGTGGGCCGCATCCAGCGCGGGCTGCGGCACCTGCGCTACCGCCGGCACGAAGTGGTGGTGTGCAACCTGTGGGACCGGGCGGAGCTGACGTTCCGCTTCAGCGGTCCGACGATGTTCGACGGACTGGAAAGCGCCGGGCGAATCCTGACCGAGCCGCGCTCCCTGCGGGAGCGCTACCTGGCGGAGGTGGCCTCGTTCCGCGCCCAGTTGCAGGCCGGGTGCAGCCGGCTGCACGTCGATTACGTCACGTTCGACACGTCCACGGCCCTGGACGTGGCCTTGAGCGCCTATCTGGCCTCGCGGGCGGCGCGCATCCGGCAGCGATCGTCACGCGTGCTCGGGGGGGGGTGACGGATTGATCGCGCCATCAGCCTCCAGCGCGGCGGTGCTCGCCCAGTGGGCGGCCTTCGTCCATCCGGCCCTGGCGTCGGCGGCGGCCGGTCTGGGCCTGGTTCCCATCATCATTCATCTGCTCAACCGCCGTCGCCATCGTCGCGTGCCCTGGGCCGCCATGTCGTTCCTGCTCGCCGCCCGCCACGAGAGCCGCAAACGGCTGTTCGTGGAGCAGTGGCTGCTGCTGGCGGTGCGCATCCTGGTGATCGTCCTGCTCGGGTTGGCGCTGGCCCGGCCCTACCTGCAGGCCGACGGCCTGTCGGCCATCGGGGAGCACCGCACGCATCGCATCCTGGTCATCGACGACTCGCTGTCGGTGCAGGCCGTGGACGGAGGCGGGCGTTCCCGCTGGCAGCGAGCGCTGGCCGCGGCCGGGCGCCTGCTGGCGGCGTTCCCCACCGGTGACGCCGTCAGCGTCGTCACCATGGCCGCCCCCGCGTCCGCCCCGCTGGACCACGCCTCGTACGACCGACGCGCCGCGCGGCGGCTGATCGACGAGATGTCACCCTCGTTCCAATCCACCGATGTGGCCGGCACGCTGGGGCACGTCACGCGCATCCTGCGCGAATCGCAGGCGGCGGCTGGCAACCGCGCCGTCTACGTCTTCAGCGACCTGGCCCGCCGGGACTGGGAAGGCGGCCGGTCCGACGCCCCGGTGGCCCTGGCGGCCCGGCGCGTCGCGGAACTGGCGGCCGTGTCGTTCATCCACGTGGCGACGCCGCACGCCCCCAATGCGTCGATCCGTGCGCTGGAGCCGGATTCTCCTCTGGTGTCATCCGCCATGCCCAGCCGCTTCAACGTGACCGTCGCCAACGAAGGCACCCAAGTGCTGCGCGGCGCGACGGTGGACGTGTTCCGCGGGCCGCAACTGATGCGGCGGCTGATGCTCTCCGCCATCGAGCCGGGGCAGAGCGAGACGCTCTCGTTCAGCATGTCCTTTGAGCACGCGGGGCAGTACCAGGTCCACGCCGCGTTGGAGGCCGGACCTACCGACGCGCTCGAAGCGGACAACGTTCGATACCTGTCGGTCGAGGCCAGCGACGACATACCCGTGCTGGTGGTGGACGGGCATCCGGGACTGACGCGGCTGGAAGGCGCGGCCGGGTATCTGGCCACCGCGCTGGCCCCGCGCGTGTCCGCGGCCGATCCGGTCCTTTTTCAACCCAAGACCATCCAGCCCTTGGACCTGGATGCCGAGGTCTGGGACGAATTCGGCCTCATCGTGCTGTGCAACGTCGAACGCCTGACCGATCCGCAGTGGCGGCGCATGAACCAGTACGTTTCGGAGGGCGGAGGGCTGCTCATCACGGCGGGCGATCAGGTCAATGCGCGGCAATACACGTCCGCCGGGTTTGCGGACGGATCGGGGCCGCTGCCGTGCGCGCTGGGTGAGATCGTGTCCACCGCCGCCTCCGGGGTGGAGGGTCTGACGATCCGCCTGGCCGAGCCGATGCACCCGATGGTCGGCGAGTTCGCCCGCGTCCCGGAAAGTTCCCTGTTTACGGCTCGGGTCAGCTCCTACATTCGATCCACGGCCACGACGGACGGCGCGCAAACGGTGCTGCAGTACGGCGACGGCTCGCCGGCGCTGATGGTGGCTTCCCACGGCGCAGGGCGAGCGGCGCTGCTGACGACGACGGTGGACATGCAGTGGGCGAACCTGGCGGCCAAGATGGATTTCGTGCCGCTGATGCTCAAGGTCGCGGGGTTCCTGACGCGGCGGGCGGGCGCTCATCGGACGACCGAAGCCGGGCGGCCGTGGGTCGAGCCGCTTCGACTGGGCGAGCGCGGCCAGGTGTGCGAGTTCGTTGCTCCGGACGGGTCGGCCCACGTCGCCCGGTTCGAAGCGGAGCACGAACGGCTCCGGGCCGTTTCCGAACCGATCCGCCGGATCGGGTTCGGCACCGCACGGATCGGATCGCGGATGGAGATTTTCGCCTGCAACCCGTCGACCGACGAGTCCGACCTGGAATCGCTGGATCCTGCGGAGCTGGAGAGCGTGTTCGGCGAGCGGGTGGGTTACGTTCAGGACGTCGAACGCGTGCAGGTGGCGGACCTGTCCCGGCGCTCGACGGAACTGTCTACGACCCTGCTGGGCGTGGTATTTGCGTTGATGTTGATCGAACTGGCGCTCGCCTCGCGCCGCGCGGCCCGGGTGGCGCCGCGCGGCGGGCGCGGCCAGAGCGCGACAGCGTGACGGCAGGAAGGCAGCGGTGGACCGACTTCTCCAATGGGTGCTCGACCTCGATCAACTGCACCTGGGGCGCGATGCGCCGCTGTCGCTTCAGTGGCAGACGCCCCTGCCGACGTGGCAGCTCACCACCCTCGCGCTGATCGCCGTCGCCCTTGTAGTAGCCCTGTACCGGCGCGAGCACGGCTCACGGCTGCGGCGGGCCGTCCCGGCGACGGTGCGGGCGTCGCTCTTCGCGCTGCTGGTCATCCTGATCTGCCGCCCGACGCTCGTGTTGCAGCGCAACCGGGTGGAGCGATCGGCGGTGGCGATCCTGATCGACCAGTCCCGATCCATGACCCGCGCCGACGAAGCCCCATCCGAACCGCGACCGTCAGGGAGCGGTTCGCAGCCAGACGACGCCCCCCCCCGCCCGCCATCCCCCGAATAGCCCGTGTTCAGCAAGCCCTGCTGGCCGACGATCAGGCTGCGCTCCAGCGCCTGCTCGAACGCCATGACGTGCTGCTGTATTCCTTTGCCGCCGCGCCGCGATGGGAGGCGGAGGCGACCCGGCCGGCCGATCTGCCCGCCCTGGTGGAACGGATCCGAAGCGGTCAGGCTGACGGGGCTGCCAGCGACCCGGGGGGGGCGATCCTCGGTGTCCTGGACCAGACGCGCAGCCTCCGCACGGCGGCCCTGGTGCTGCTCTCGGACGGGCGTTCCACCGCGCCGCTCGATCTGACGCGCATCGCCGAAACCGCCGCCGCCCGCTCGACGCCGGTCCACGTCCTGCCGGTCGGTTCCGCCCTTCCACCCATCGACGTGTGGATCGCGGCGGTGCGGGCGGAGCAGCGCGTCTTCGTGAATGACCTGCTGGGCGTGACCGTCCAGCTCGAATGCCGCGGCGTCGAAGGCGCAGTGCCCGCGATGGCGCGCCTCATCGACGGCCGCTCCGGCCTGACCGTTGCCACCGAGTCGGTGCAGTTCGAACCGGGCCGGCCGCTGGTGGTGGAACTCCAGACCAAGCCCTCCCGTCCGGGGACGGTGCGCTACCGCGTCGAGGTCGACGCCTTACCCGGCGAGACGACGGTGGACAACAACGCCGACGGCGTCGAGGTGACGATCCTCGATGACAAGCTCAACGTCCTCTACGTAGACGGCTACCCCCGCTTCGAATACCGCTACATCAAGAACGCCCTCACCCGCGAGCCCACCATCCGTCTGAGCGTGCTGCTGCTGGAGGCGGACCCGCGCTTCGTGCAGGAAGGGAGCGTCTCGATCCGCCGCTTTCCGGCGACGAAAGAAGAGCTGGATGAGTTCGACGTCGTCCTTTTCGGCGACGTCGACCCGTTCTCGGGGTGGTTGACCGCGCAGCAGGTTCGCACGTTGGTCGATTTCGTGGCGGAGGGGGGCGGCGGGTTCGGCCTGATCGCCGGGGAGCGGTATGCGCCGCAGCGCTTCGCCGGCTCGGCGCTGGAGAAGCTCCTGCCGGTGCAGATCGACGCGGGCCAGGCGCCGGCCGCGGCCGCCGGCACGGCCACGGTGACGTCCGGGTTCGTCCCTCGATTGACGGCGGACGGCGCTGAGCACCGGTTGTTCCGGTTCTCCGCCGACGCCCGCACCAATGCGGAGTTGTTCGAGACCCTGCCGCCGCTGTACTGGCTGGCGCGCACCCAGGGCCCGCGGCCGGGCGCGACCGTGCTCGTCGAGCATCCGACCGCGACCGACGAACGCGGCCGGCCGCTGCCCCTGATGGTGCTGGGCCGCTACGGCGCCGGGAAGCTGTTCTTTCAGGCCACCGATGACACCTGGCAGTGGCGGCGGCACACGGGCGAATACCTGCACGACACCTACTGGGTGCGGATGGTGCGGGAACTGATGCGGCCCGAACGCGTCGGCCCGTCGAAACGCTTCGTGGTGCGCACCGATCGTCGTCAGTACGCCCTCGGTGAGCGCGTCGAGACCCAGGTGGAACTGCTCGACGTGGGTCTGCTGGCGGAGTATGGCGACCTGCTGCGGCTGGTGCTCACCGATGGTGAGGGCATTCCGGTCCAACGCTTCGACACCTTGCGGCTGGGCGCCGACGCGGCCGTGTACGAAGGCGCGGTCGTCGCTCCGCGCTCGGGAACCTACCGGATCCACGTCGAGGACGTGGCTCACTCTGGCGACTCCTCCGACGGAAGCGCGACCATCCAGGTGCGGGCCGACGATCCGGAATCGGCGAAGCTGGAAGCCGATCCGCAGACGCTGGCGCGGCTGGCGGAAGCCACGGGCGGGTCGTTGCGGCCGATCGGTGAACTGGCCGACCTGCTGCGCGACATCCCCGACCGCGGCGTCCGCATCCCCGACGACGTGTCGGAACCGCTGTGGGACTCGAAGCTGGCGATGATGTTGTTCGCGGCGCTCATCGCGGCCGAGTGGATTCTGCGCAAAGCGTTTGGAATGCTTTGAGCGCCTTGATGGCCGCGCGCGATGGTGCGCCGCCAGCGAGCCGCGGGCTTGAAGCCCGCGCGGCTGCTCCGGCTCCGATGCAGTTACGAATAGCGCGCGATGATCCTGATGGCCGCGGGCAAGCCTCCCTACATGCGCTCCAGCGTGCGAATGCCCAGCAGCGACAGGCCCAGCTTCAGCGTCCGCGCCGTCAAGTCGCACAGGCGCAGGCGGGAGACCCTCACGCCTGGCGGTTCGGCGTCGATCACGCGTACGCCCTGCTTGCGGTCGTAGAAGCGGCTGAACTGCTTGCTCAGGTCGTACAGGTAGTCCGTCAGCACGTTCGGGCGCAGGTCGGCGGCCGCCTGGTCGATCGTCTCGGCGAAGCGCAGCAGACTTTTGGCCAGAGCGATCTCGGCCGGATGTTCGAGCACCAGGCCGCCTTCCGGACAAAAAGAGTCGAAGTCGATGCCGGCCTTGCGGCCGATGGCCCGCACGCGGGCGCAGGCGTAGAGCATGTACGGGGCCGTGTTGCCGTCCAAGGCGAGCATGGTGTCCAGGTCGAACTTGTAGTCCTTCACCAGGTTGTGCTGAAGGTCGAAATACTTGATGGCCGCCAGGCCCACGGTCTCCGCGATGTCGTCCATCTCCTGCGACGTCATGCCCGCCCGGGCGGCGTCCGCCCCGGTGGCAGGGCGATCGGCGGCGGCATCCTCGTCCGCGCCGGCCGCCGCAATGACGCCCCCCGACTCCAGCACGCTTCGCGCCCTGGCCACCGCCTCGTCCATCAGGCTCTTGAGCTTGACGGTGCCGCCCTCGCGGGTCTTGAACGGCGCGCCGGAGGCCGACAGCACGTTGCCGAAGCCCAGGTGCTCCAGCGCCACGCCTTCGCCCGCCCAGCCGGCCTTGCGCGCCGCGGCGAACACCATGTCGAAGTGCAGCTTTTGCGCAATGCCCACGACGTAGATGACGCGGCGGGCGCCGAGCGTCTCGATCCGGTGTACGATGGTCGCCAGATCGGAGGTGGCGTAGTTGTAGCCGCCGTCCGATTTGCGCACGATCAGCGGCAGAGGCGCACCCTCGCGCGTCTGGAACCCGTCGCAGAAGACGCACAGCGCCCCGTCGCTCTCGCGGGCGTGGCCGTCGCGCATCAGCCGGTCGATCACCTGCGGCATCAGGTCGTTGTAAAAACTCTCGCCGCGGTCGATCAGCGAGACGTTCAGCCGCTCGTAGATGGCGTGGCAGTGCCGCAGCGATTCGTTGCAGAACGCACGCCAGATGCGCAGCGTTTCGGCGTCGCCGCGCTGGAGCCGGACGACCGTCTCTTGCGACTGCTTCTTGAACGCCTCGTCGCGGTCGAACAGCGACTTGGCCTCGACGTAGAACGCCTCCAGATCGGCGATGACGAGCCGGTCCAGGTCGTCCAGCACGTTCGGGCGGGTGCGGCGCAGGTACGCCACCAACATGCCGAACTGCGTGCCCCAGTCGCCGACGTGGTTCTCGCGGATGACGTGGTGGCCCTGGAACTCGAGGATGCGGGCCACGCAGTCGCCGATGACCGTGCTGCGCAGGTGGCCGACGTGCATCTCCTTGGCCAGGTTCGGGCTGGAAAGATCGACCACCACCACCGTGGGGTGGTCCGTCCGATCAATGCCGAGCCGTTCCGCGCCCGGCTCTCCGGCGGTCGGGACGCGTCCGAGGCTGCGGGCCAGGAACGCGGGTGTGAGCCGGAAGTTGATGAACCCCGGCCCCGCGACGTCGGGCGGCTCGCAGCAGTCGGCCACGTCGAGCTTCCCCAGAATCGCCTCCGCGACTTCGCGCGGCGTGCCCCCTGCCCGCCTGGCTGCGCCCATGGCGCAGTTGGACTGGTAGTCGCCGAAGCGGGGATCGGTGGAGGGGCGCACCAGCGGATCACCCTCGAGGCCAAGGGCAGCCATCGCCGCGGCCACCCGGTCGGACAACTCACGCAAAGTGGATCTCAAAGCCGCTCCTTACCAGACAAACACCCGCCGCGATTCTAGTGGCCGCGGCGCGGGAGACAATCGACGCCGCGGGGCGCGTGACGGGATGGGCCGCTTTTCAGGGCGAGCTGCGCGGCTTTAGCCGCGCGGAGTCTCCTTCGCAGCGACGCATGCCGTCGAGGGGGGCATCATGCGCTTCGGGGCGCTGCTCGAGCGGTACCGGGTGCGTGACAGTATCGGCGGGTCACTTTTGCGAGCCGCGGGCTTGAAGCCCGCGCGGAGTTTGCCATGTCGACTCGGTTCCCAATCGCAACGGCTCGCTCCGAAGCCGCCAGGCTGGAGCCTGGCGATCCCAGGGACGAGCCGACGGAAGCGTCACGCAGCCAGCGGTGCCGGGGATAGCCGCCGCAACTGGACGGCCGGACTCAACGCGATAGACTGCCTCGACCATGCTGACGAACTCCAATCGGAGATGGCGCTGGGCCTTGGCGGAGGCGCTAGGGCTGGCGGTGCTGGCAGCCGGCTGCGAGCGCAACGTGCGGCTGGCGGACAAGACGGTCCCCACGGTGACGGTCCGGCCGGTCACCCACTACGGCGTTGCCCTGGATGAGGACGCCACGCCCGAGGATGTCGCCTACGTGTTGCTGAGGGCGTTGCGCGACGACGTCAACGCCGCCTCCGACGAAGATCGCCGCCGGGCGCTGGACGTCCAGTTCGACCTGGCGGCGCCAAACGCCATCACGTCCGCCCTGCGCCATCAACGGCTGACCAGGGACGAGGCGATCTACCAGGTCGTGACACACTGGGCGCCCATCGTGGCCTACTACGTGGACAACTTCGACTTCGACCTGGCAACGGCCCGCCAGCAGTTGGCCGCCACGCCCAGCCACGTCGGCACGGATGGGCAGACCGTGTGCGCCGTGGTTGTGCCGCTGGCCGATCCCGGCGGCGACGAGCGCGCGGCCGTCTTCCTCGAAATCATGCTGGCGCGCGAGAAGGCCGGCGACCGCGGCGCCGCCGGTTCGTCGAACGGCAAGGAATTCTGGCGCGTCGTGCAGCTTCAGTTCGAGACCCGGCGCCGGCCCCCGCAGGCCGCGCTTCCCTTACTGCCTCACTCCCTGACTCCCTGACTCCCTGCTTCCAGCCATGGACCCTCGCACGATCCAGGTCATCGGCGCCCGCGAGCACAACCTCAAGGATGTCTCGCTTTCGCTGCCGCGCGACAAGCTGATCTGCTTCACCGGCGTCTCCGGCAGCGGCAAGAGCACCTTCGCGTTCGACACCATCTTCGCCGAGGGGCAGCGGCGCTACATCGAGTCGCTCAGCGCCTACGCCCGGCAGTTCCTCGGGCAGTTGCCCAAGCCGAACGTCGACAAGATCACCGGCCTCAGCCCGGCGATCGCCATCCAGCAGAAAACCAGCGGCTGGAATCCGCGCAGCACGGTCGGCACGATCACTCAGATTCATGATTTCCTGCGGGTGCTGTTCGCCCGCATCGGCACGCAGCACTGCCCGGACTGCACGAGGCCCATCCAGGCGCAGACGCGCGATCAGATCGTGGCCCGCATCGTGCAACTGCCGCCGGATACGGGCGTGCTCATCCTGGCACCGATGGTGCGCGGCCAGAAAGGCGAGTTCCGCGACTTCTTCGAGGACATGCTGCGGCAGGGCTACGCCCGCGCCCGCGTGGACGGCGTCGTGGTCAAGCTCGGCGAAGCGCCGGCGCTGGCGCGGAACGTCCGGCACGATATCGAGATCGTCGTCGATCGGCTGACGCTGACCGAGCGCGTCCGTCCGCGGCTGGCGGAGGCGGTGGAGACGGCCCTGCGGTTGGCGGACGGATCCGTGATCGTCCAGACGGACCACGACGGCCCCCCCTCCGGGGGGCGGGGCGCAGGGTGGCTCGCCGCTCCGCAGCGAGATTCCGCTGCAGCGCGGCGACCACGGTCCCGGAAAGCACCGACCGACGCCGCGCCGGTGTCAGGCGACCTGCTGCTCTCCTCGCGCTACGCCTGCCCGAGCTGCGGCCTGAGCTTCGACCCGCCGTCGCCGCAACTGCTCAGCTTCAACTCGCCGGTCGGCATGTGTCGCGCCTGCGACGGACTGGGTGAGCGGTTCGATTTCGACGACGAACTCCTCGTGCCTGCCCCGTCGAAGTCCTTTCTGGATCTGGCGATCGAGCCGATGCGCACCCGGATCGGCAAGTGGCGGCGCCACATCTATCAGGCGGTCGCGGACCACGTCGGTTTCGACCTCAAGACGCCGTGGAACGGGCTGTCGCCGGCCGCGCGAAGCGCGCTGCTGCACGGGCTGGGCAGTACGCACCTGACCTTCACCTGGCGATGGTCGGGCGGCGTCTGGCGGCACGGCGGCACGTTCGACGGCGTGATCGCGGAACTGCGGGCGAATTACCGCAAAGCCAAAGCGCCGATGGTGCGGGCCTACTATGAGAAGTACATGCGGCGGACGGCCTGCGGCGAGTGCCACGGCGCCCGGCTGAATCGACAGGCGGCCGCGATCCGGCTCAACGGTGATTCCATCGTCGACGTGGGCGCGATGACCATCGCGGAAGCGGACGCCTGGGTGCAGCGGCTGGAACTCGACGCCACGCAACATCTGATCGCGGACCAGATCCTGCGCGAGATCCGCGAGCGGCTGCGCTTCCTGCTCGACGTGGGCCTCGATTACCTCTCGCTCGACCGGGCGGCGCCGACGCTGTCCGGCGGCGAGTCGCAGCGCATCCGCCTGGCCAGCCAGATCGGCTGCGGACTGGTCGGCGTCCTGTACGTCCTCGACGAACCGTCGATCGGCCTGCACGCCCGCGACAATCGCCGCCTGCTGGATTCGCTGCTGCGCCTGCGCGACATGGGCAACACGGTGATCGTGGTCGAACACGATGAGGAGACGATGCGCTCGGCGGACGTGGTGGTGGACTTCGGCCCCGGCCCCGGCGTTCGGGGGGGGGAGGTGGTGGCGGTCGGCCCGCCGCAGAAAGTCGCGCGGTCGCGGCGGTCGGTGACCGGCCAGTACCTCCGCGGCGCGAGCGAGATCGAAGTGCCGGAACGGCGCCGCCCGGTGAACCGGCCGAGGCGCGCGTGAACGACCGCCGAGGTCCCGCCATCCGCAGACCATGGTAGGCCAGGGAGCGCAAGGCGGTTATAATGGTGGCATGACAGTCAGCGAACGCATCATACGTGAAGCGCTTTTGTTGCCACCGGCGCAACGGCTCGCGGTGATTGATCGGCTCTGGGACGGCTTGGCGGTGTCGCCGGAGGCGCTGCCGCTGTCGGACGAGCAGCGACGGGAACTGGATCGGCGCATCGAGGCGATGGACCATGACCCCACCTGCGGCGTTTCCTGGGAGGATGTCAAATCTGAGCGCCGGAAACAGGGATGAATCGCGACGCGAGCAACTGAAAGTGCAGCTTCGCGCGCTCGGCGGACGGGCCGACGGTCGTTCGTGGCCGGCGGGGATGATCGACGTGATGCGCGAGGCGGGCTGCTTCCGGGCGGCCGTGCCGCGCGAGTTCGGCGGTGACCGGCTCGACACGCCCGGGCGAGCGGCCATCTATGAGAACGTCGCCTCCGGGTATCTGGCGGCCGCGCTGATTCTGACGCAGCACGACGGGGCGTGCGAACTGCTCGCCGGATGCCAGAATCGTGAGCTGGCGGAGCGGGTGCTGACGGACGTTGCGGCCGGGCGGGTGCTGGCCACGGTGGGGATCAGCCAGCTCACCACGTCGCGGCAGGGCGGCAGCACGCCGGCGCTGGCGGCATCGGCGGCGAAGGGCACGGGCGGCTATCGTCTCGACGGCGTCATGCCCTGGGTCACCAGCGCTCCCTATGCCGACTGCATCGTCACCGGGGCGGTGCTCGAGGACGGGATGCAGATCCTCGCCTACGTGCCGGCAGACGCCCCCGGGCTGACCATCGAACCGCCGATCGAGTTCTGCGCCCTGACCGACAGCCACACCTGCCAGGTGCGCTGCGACGGCGTGGTGGTGCCGCCGGAGCGCCTGATGCGGCCGCCGTGCAGCGAGGCGCTGGCGCGGCGCTCGCCGATCAAGTCGCTGACGGTCTCGATGGTTGGGATCGGCGTGGCCCGCGCGTTGGTGGACGCCATGAACGGTATGGACTCGATGGACGGGATGGACGGGACTGACGTCGCAGGCCCCGCCGGCCGTGGCGATGGACGGCACCCGCGGCAGCGCCCAGCCGGCCCTGGCGACGGAGCGCACCTACGGCAGCAGCCTGCCACCCCCGCCGACGGCCCCCCCCCGCGGCGGCGCCTCGCCGCCCAGCCGCCGGAACTCCAGCCCTTCGCTGAACTGGCGCGCCGCCGGTTCGAGGAGACGCGCAGGCGTCTGCTGGACGCGGCCGCGGGCCTGGAACGCAGCGAGGCCGAAGTCCCCGCCATGACCCTGCGTGCCGAGGTGAACGCGTTGGTGCAGAAGCTCGCCGCCACGTACCTGACCCTGGCGAAGGGCAGCGGCTACGTCTCGTCCCACGTGGCCCAGCGGCTGCTGCGCGAAGCGGCCTTCTTCCTCGTCTGGTCGGCGCCGACGCAGGTGCAGGCTCAGACGCTGCGGCGGGTGTGGACGTGAACGTCGGCCCACCGAACGGAAGCCCCAGCCCGCCCGACGAAGGCCACAGCCCGCCGGCGGCGCCCCTCCCAGACCAGGCCGTGGAAATCTCACTTCGTCAGAACGGCGCCGGGCCGCCGGCGTAGCTCATGGCGGCGGCTTCGGGGATGTAGTTCTCGAAGCGCGTCGAGCGCTTGTTGAACGTGACCTTGACGGTGTCCGTCGGGCCGTTGCGCTGTTTGGCGATGATGATCTCGCCCTGGCCGGCGACGGACTCGTCATCCGGCCGGTAGTACTCCTCGCGGTGGATCAGCAGGATGACGTCGGCGTCCTGTTCGATGGCGCCGGACTCGCGCAGGTCGCTCATGCGCGGGCGGTGGCCCTGGCGCTCCTCGGCCATGCGGTTGAGCTGGGCCATGACGATGATGGGGATGTTCAGCTCGCGGCCGAGAGACTTCAGCCCGCGGCTGATGGCGGCCACTTCCGCCTGGCGGCTCTCGTAGCCCGGCGCCTGCATCAACTGCAGGTAGTCGATGAACACCGCGTCGATGCGACGCTGCATCGCCAGCCGCCGCGCCTTGGAACGCAACTCCAGCACGGTCATGCCGGGCGTGTCGTCCACGTAGAACTCGGCGCGGGCCAGTTCGTCGCAGCCCATCATCAGCCGCTGGGCGTCGTCGTCGCCCAGCATCCGTCGGCGCAGCCGGTGCGAGTCGAAGCGCGTGTGGCTGCACAGCAGCCGCTGCGCCACCTGCTCGTTGCTCATCTCCATGGAGAAGAAGACCACCCGCCGGCCCTCGTGTACGGCCATGTGCTCCGCCATGCACAGCCCCAGCGCCGTCTTCCCCATCGACGGACGGGCGGCGACGATGATCAGATCGCCGAGTTGGAACCCGCTGGTCAGCTCGTCGAGCTTGTAGAAGCCGGTGGGCACGCCGGTCAGGATCCCCTCATCGCCGCGGGCCTCGAGCTGGCGGGCCAGGCGGGCGAGCGTCTCCGACAACGGCACGGCCGTGCCGGACACGCGCCGTTCGGTCACCGAGAACAGCTTGCGCTCCGCCTCATCGAGGATGTTCTTCGCGTCTTCGGCGGCTCCGTAGGCCTCGTCCGTGATCTCGTGCGTGCAGCGGATGAGGTCGCGCAGCATCCCCTTGTCGCGGACGATGCGGGCGTAGTGCTCGGCGTTGGCCCAGTCGGAGAAACTCTCGGCGAGCTGGATCATGTAGTCCTCGCCGCCGATGTCGTCCATCAGTCCGCGGCGGCGCAACTCGTTCGAGACGAGGACCAGGTCGATGGGCAGGTTCTGGTCGTAGATGTCGATCAGCACCTCGAAGAGCTTGCGATGGTCGGGCCGGTAGAACCAGTGGCCGTCCTGCCGCCCGATGATCTGGAGCGTCAGTCCGACCGTCTCGCGGTCCATCATCATCGACCCGAGCAGCGCCATCTCAGCGTCGAGATCCTGAGGCGGGATGCGTCCGTGGGGCTGGCTGCCGGTTGCCGCGTTTTCCTTCGGGGCTGTGGACATGGGCGTCTCCTTCCGCGGCCGGATACTGACGGATGTGCATCCGCGTTGCAACACGGGTTTTTGCCTCCGATTCAGCGGTGCTGGAAGGTCTTCCTGCCGCTCGACCGCTGGCCGGACGGCCGCCTGAACCGCTGGTCGACCTGTCGGGCGGGCACGCCGGTCTGCAAGTTCGTGGAGTGCGGGAGGATGCGCACGGGACCGCACCCGACGCGGGGCGATCCGGCGAGGCGCGATCAGGCGGTGCGGGCTACCGGGGGGGCGGACAGCGGGCGGGCAGGCGTCAAGCTCCGGGCCGCGGCGCACGCAGCCCTGCTGACTCTTTCCCCGCAGACGATGGCGGTCAGGCGGTCGACCACGCCTTCCCACGTCTCCGAGGCGACCGTCTGGGCGATCCGCTGGCGCGAGGCGCGGGCCTGTTGCGGATCCGTAGAGGCGCAAGCCACGACCGAGTCGCACAGCCGGGCAAACCGCTCCGCCCCCGCCAATCCGTCGCGCGGGTCCGTGAATCGGACGACGCCGCGGTAGCGAAGCGCCTCCGGCAGCGGCGTGGCGATGGTGCGCAGCCCGGCCGCCAGGTACTCGCGCAGCTTGATCGGGTTGATTTCATGCGTGGCCGGCCCGCACACGAACGGAAGCAGGGCGGCATCGAACCAGCGGCAGTAGTCCGGAAGCGTCGAATACGGCTTGCGGCCCAGCAGAAACACGTTCGGCCGAGCTTGCAGCGCCGAGACGTCCACCTTGCAGTCGCCGATGACGACGACGTTGTACTCCGGCCGCAGCCGGGCCAGGTCCGCCAGCAGGTCCACGTCCACCCAATGGTGTACCAGGCCGAAGAACCCCAGCGTCGGGCGGCCGTTGTGGGGCAGGTCGCCCGGACGGGGGCCATCCTCGCGCCAGGCGCGGGCGAAATGATCGAACTCGACGCCGTGGCGCACCAGGTGTACGTCGCGCCGCACGCGGCCGCGGGTCTGGGCCAGTTGGGCGGAACTGGCGATGACGACGTCGGCGACCTCGAGCGTCCGACGCTCCAGCCTGCGGACGTACTCGGAATTGACGCCGTCAAACTTCGCGAATTCATCCACGCAATAGTAGACGAAGACCTCCTCACCCAGCGCCCCCGCCAGGTAGGGCACGTCCGGCGCGAAGCACCAGATCTGCACCGGTTGAGCGGGGTGTTGACGGGTGCGCTCCAGGGCCCGTTGCACCTGCGCGATCAGCAGGCGGCGCTGCACGGCGCCGAGCCAGGCGCCGGCGGCGCCGGGGATGACCAGCGGGGTCAACTGGCGCACGCCGGAGTCGACCTCTTCCAGCCCGCGGGCGAAGCGCCGCAGCGTGCCGGCGATGCCGCGCAGATCCTGGCCGTTCAGCGCCGGCCGGCGCGTTCCCCGATAGTTGATCCACAGCACGTCGTTGTGACGGGCCAGCCGCTTCATGATCTGGTGCTTGCTGGTGGGGTCATAGTTCCAGCAGCTCGCCACGCACACGATGAGCCGTCCGCGCAGCGGCTCGCCGGCCGCGGCCGTCACCTCCAGGGGGGGGCGTGGTTGGGCCGGGTCGCAGCTCACCGCGGGCTCTCCTGCTGCTTGCGGTAGTAGTCGTAGTATCGGTAGTAGTTATACCCGTAACCGTATCCGTATCCGTAGCCGATGAAGGGCCGATCGCGGCCGATGATCAGGCACCCCAGGATGGGGATGTTGTTCGATTGCAGGAGCCGCACGGCGCGTTTCGTCGAGCTTTCATGCGTGTGGTTGAGCCGCACGATGACGATGACGCCGTTGCACATTTGCCCGATGATGCCGGCGTCCGTCACGGTGGTCGCCGGCGGCGTGTCCACGATGGTGTAGTGGTACTGAGCCTGCATCAGGCGGAACACCTGCCGGCAGTTGCGGGCGCTGAGCAGTTCGGCGGCCGAACGGCCGTTGGTGCGGCCGGCGGGGACGAAGTGCAGGTTGGCGATCGGCGTTGGCTGGATCACGTCCTCGTACTGCGCCGCCCCGGCCAGCACGTCCGCCAGCCCCGGACCGTTCTTGAGGTTCAGCATCGAACGCAGCGAACTGCGGCGGAAGTCGCCGTCGACGACCAGGACTTTCAGGTGGCGGATCTCCGCCAGGGTGCAGCCGAGGTTCAAGGTGGTGACGCTCTTGCCCTCCTTGGGGATGGCGCTGGTGATGGCCAGCACCTTGTGCTCACCCTGGGGATTCTGGCTCAACAGGCGCGTGCGCAGGGAGCGGTATTGCTCGCTGATCAGCGAGGATTTGGCGTAGTAGGCCACCAGCGCCTCGCTGAGCCCTTCGACCAGGCGCACGGGCTCTTCGGGCTCCTCGGCGGTGATCGAGGCGGCACAGGCCGCCGCCGCCGCGGCCGGCTTCGATGGAGGCTGGCACAGCGCGGTGGCCGCGTCGAACGGGTCGGCATCGTGACCCAGCGCGGTGCGCCGCTCCATCTCGGCCCGTTTCAGTGCGTCAGCGATTCTTCCCATGTAGCGCTATCCGTTGCGACGGCCGTGCTTCGCTCGCCTGCGAAGCCGGCGCCTGCGCGGCCGCGTCGGCCGCGGCCTGCGATGCCCGGGCGTTCGCCCGGTCACGGGTCACGGAAACGGCGTGTTCACCGTGATCGAACGCCGGCCAGTGACGTCGTCGTCGTCTTCGTCGTAAACGTCCTGGGCGGCGGCGACCTGGGCCGGCGCCGTATACGCCTGCAACACCGGCGCCACCGGCCACAGCAGCTCGCGGATCTTGAAGCCCACCCACGCTACCGGCGTGGGCGGGATGCGGACGATGTCGTCCGGCTCAATCAGGATGTTGGCGCTGGTGTCGCCGGTCCGGATCATCTTCTCAACGTCGACGCGGATGACGCGCCGCCCCTCCTCGCTGGGGTCGGGCCGCGTGACTTCCACGTGGCTGGTCCACGACAGAAACGACGTCCCTGCCCGTGCGACCACGTCGAGCACGGTGTCGCGCCCGGTGTAAGGGACGTAGCCGCCGGCGCCCGATTCGTTGAACACGTAGTATTTCTTGCTGGCGTAGCGGCTCACCGTCACGCTGACTTTCGGATCCACGTAATAGCGGGACAGCAGCACTTCGAGCTTGCGGGCGATCTCCTTGGTGGTCATGCCCACCACCCGGACGTCGCCCAGCAGGCGCAGAGTGACTTTGCCGTCCGGTTTGATCGTCTGTTCGACGCCGTCGATCTCCTGGATGCGCGGCGCGCTGATCTCGATGCCATCCGGAATGCCGACGCGATACTCGATCGCGGATACCTCGTGCTTGTGTGCCTGGAGGAAGTCGAGGATGTCCTCGTTGCGGGCGGAGCAGCCGCACAACAGAGTCACGCCGGCCAGGGCCGGCAGCAGGAAGCGCACTGGCGCTCGACGGTGCATGTCGCCACCTCGTCCTTTGTGGAGGGCGCCGCCGCGACGCGCGGCGACCGTCGCCCGGCTCCCGTTCCGAAATCCATCCTGCCGGTTTATCGGGTGGCGTTGTCAGCGTCTGAATAACGCCGGGGGGGAATCGCGGGCGTGAGGGGCGAATGACGGGCGTTGCGGCCGCTGGAGGTCCGAGAACCGGCCGTCTTCGGCTTAACCGGCATCGGACTTTAGACCGATATACGCGCGATGCCGTCGGCGTCGGCGCCGCCGAGTCCACGGCCGCCTCCCGGCCGCCAGAGAACCGTCGAATGTACTCGGACTACTTCGGCCTCAAGCTGATGCCGTTCAACAACACGCCCGACCCGCGCTTCTTCTTTTCCACCCCGGACCACGAGGAAGCGCTCGCCTCGCTCATTTACGCGGTGCGCGAGATGAAAGGCTGCGTGCTGCTGACCGGCGAGGTCGGCACCGGCAAGACGCTGGTCTCGCGCGTGATGATGCGCCAGTTCGCGGAGCGCATCGCCTACGCCAACGTCACCCACTCCACCCGCAGCGCCGTGGATCTGATGGAGTCGGTCTGCGCCGAGTTCAATCTGGCGGTGCCCGAGGGGGCCAGCAACGCCTCGCTGGTCCGCATCCTGCAGGACCACCTGCTGGCGGAGTTCGCCGCCAACCGGCCGGTGGTGCTGGTGCTGGACGAGGCCCAGAACCTGTCCATCGACGCCTTCGAACAGCTTCGCATGATCGGCAACCTGGAGGCCGACGACGCCAAGCTCCTGCAGATCGTCATCCTGGGTCAGCCCGAGCTTCAGGAACTCATCCGATCGCCCCGGCTGCGCCAGCTCCATCAGCGCATCTTCCGCAGTTTTCACCTGACGGCGCTCAGCCCGGCGCTGACCGCCGATTACATTCGACACCGCCTGGCGGTGGCCGGCGCGGAGGGCGGATCAGCCATCTTCGATGACGAGGCGATCGGGCACGTACACGCCTTCTCTCAGGGGCTGCCGCGGCTGATCAACACGGTGTGCGACAACGCCATGCTGGCGGCCTACTCCGCCGGGGTCCGCAGCATCGACGGCCCCTTCGTGCAGCGGGTGGTGGAACAACTGCGGCGCGAGACGTCCGAACCCCGGGGGGGGGAAAGCCGTCGGGCAGCTCCGGCCGTTTCCGATCCTGCCGTCGCAAGGGCATCGGCGCTCGAATCGGCCGAACAGCCTCACGCACAGCGCCACACACGCGCCCGGCAGCGCGGTGACGCGGACGGAATGCGCGACCGGCGGACCTCGGAGCGGGCGTCTGCGCCACCCGATGGGCGCGAGGAACAGGTGCCGCGCCTGTCCGCTTCGCTACACGCTCTGGTCGGACAGGTCTACGCTCTGCGCGACGAGGTGGCTCGGATAAAGCGGCAGGCGGCAGCGCCGGCCGACGCGGCTCGCCAGACCCTGGACGAGCTTCAGGCGTCCTGCGGCGAGGCCCGGCGACTGATCGACGAACACCGCGCCACCCGGCAGTCTGTCGACGCCAGCCGCCGCCAGGCGCACAAGCTGGCCGCCCTTATCAAGGCGACTCTCGAACAGACGCGCGTCGTGGTCGCCCGTCTGAACGCGACGACGGTGCGGGCGGACCAGGCGGAGCGCCAGGGGCTGAAAGCCTGTCAGCAGTTGCGCGGCCATGCGGAGCGGGCCGAACAACTCGTCTCAATGGTCCGCCAGTTGTTCGAGCGGCTGGAGCACCAGGTGGTATCGCTGGCTTCCGCGACCATCCCCGCCCCGGTCATCCGCGGCAACGGCAGTGCGTCCGGCGGGCAGGTTCTCTGCGAGCGCGTCGAGGGCGACGACCGCGTGGGAAATGAGAAGCTCGCCCGGCTGCTGGCCGGCACGCATGGAGCGCTGCGCGATCTGCGTTCGCTCGCCGACCACGTACCCGACGGCATGGGCGTCGCGGCCGGCGCCGGCGACGCCTCGGATTCCCGCCTGCTGCGTCAGATGAACGACCTGTTGAGACTGGTCGACGACACCGAACGACCCGTGCTGCGGGTCGTGTGACGTCTGGTCCCAGGTGGCGAATCCGCGCGGGCTGGAGCCCGCGGCTCGCCGCTGGCACACGAGCGCGCACGGCCGTTGAGTATCCCGCTGCCGCTTATCGGTCGATGGGCAGCGCCGCCGGCGATCTGACGCCCCCCCTCGGTCGCTGGCGCGGGTGCGGGCGAGCATTACGACCTTCAAGTCAAGCGCTGCGCAACCCTAAACGATAAACCTCCTGACCGTCCATGCAGACCCTCCGCATGGAGGTCGGGGTACGTCTGGATTGAGCGAAAGCGCCGGACATTCCATGGGGCGAATCACCGAACGGCTTTGCAGCTTCTGGCAGGCGGAGGAGGTGCCGCGCTGGTTCGGCATCTCCGTCGTCGTCATCTATCTGGCCAGCCTCGCCGGCGTGGCCCACGTCGGCATGAGGTACGCCGATGAGGACCGGGGACGCACCTTCCGACAGGCGGTCGAAACCTCCCATGAACTTCTCGCGGATCGCCTCGGCGCGGTGGAGGGCGCGTCGGAAGACCCGGCCGCCCGGGCGGCGACCCTGCAACGGATCCTGCGCCGCTACGCCGCGGTCATGTCCGTGTCTGCCCTGCGGGTGGTGGATGGCCAGCGACAGGTGGTGGCGTCGATCGACGCCAGCGAGATCGGGTCGGCCAGCCCTCTGGGATCCTCCGGGTCGCTGACGCCCGATCGACTGGAGATTGTGGACCTGCCCGCGGAGATGTACGGCCGGTCCATGCGCCTTCTGCGCTCGCCCCTCCGGTCCGACTACCAGGCCACCGGCCTGTACCTGGAAGGGGTGTCATCCGTCGATGCGCCCGCGGGTGCGGAGTTGGCAGAGCACGCTGACACGCTGGTGGTCGTGCTGTGCGCCTGCGGCGCGCTGCTGGTGATCTACCGCCGCCTGCGCCGGCAAATGCGGGGGGTGGCCCGCATCGCCCGGCAACTCCGTCAGCACGGCGACCGGATCGAACAGGAACTGGGGGCGTTGCGCATCGCCGACTCGGCCGGAGCGCTGGCCAGGCAGTGGAACCAGTTGATCGACACGGTCGAATCGCTGCAAGACGAACTCAAGCGCACACGCGCTACCAGCGAACTATCGAAGGTGCTCTCCCGTTCCGGCGGCGGGGCGCTGGCCGAGGCGCTCAATGCGCTGCCCAGCGGCGTGCTGCACGTCAACGACGAGGGACGCATCGAGTACGCCAACGCGGCCGGACGACGGTTCTTCGATCTGGGATCCGCGGGCGACGCCCCGGCCCTGCTGGCCGAACTGCACCCCGGCGAGGCGGCCGCCCCGCTGCTGGAGGTGGTCCGCCGGGCCAGCCAGGACGACGGCACATTCGAGCCCAAGAGCGAGATCTGCGAGATCGGCGCCGATCAGAGTTCTTATCGCGTGCGGATCTTCCCGCTGGGCAAGGGCGCCGCCGGCAGCGGCTGCATGGTGATCGTGGACGACGTCAGCCAGCAGGTGCGGGCGGAGAAGGCGCGCGAGGACTTCGTCTCCCAGGTCACCCACGAGCTGCGCACGCCGCTGACCAACATCCGGGCCTACGCCGAGACGCTCTCCAGCGGCATGTTCGACGATCCCAAGGTGATGACCGAGTGCTACAACGTGATCACCAAGGAGACGCGGCGGCTGTCGCGGCTGATCGACGACATCCTCAGCGTCTCCCAGATGGAGGTGGGCAGCATCCAGCTCCAGATCGGTGAGGTCGATCTGAAAACGCTGCTGACCGACTCCGTGCGCGACGTCCGCGGGCTGGCGGAAGAGAAGAACATCGACCTGCGTCTGACGCTGCCCGCGAAGCTGGAGACGCTCAAGGCCGACCGGGACAAGCTGGCGGTGGTGATCAACAACCTGCTGGGCAACGCCCTGAAGTACACGCGCGAGTCCGGGACCGTCATCGTCGGCTGCCAGCTCGGGCCGAGCGAAGCGATCATCACGGTCAAGGACAACGGCATCGGCATCGCCCCCGCCGACCAGCAGCGCGTCTTCGAGAAGTTTCAGCGGGCCCATGATCCGGAGGTCCAGAATCAGACCGGCAGCGGCGTCGGGCTGTACACCGCGCGCGAGATCGTGCGCGGCCACGGCGGAGACATCGACCTGATCTCGGAGAAGGGCAGCGGGTCAACCTTCATCGTGCGGCTGCCGCACGTGGCGTCGCGGGCGGGGACGCTGTCGAGCGCGTCCGGGAACTGACGGCCGCGGGGTCGGGAGTGGACGGCCACGCCGTCCAGGGATGAAACGATGGCCAGGATACTGCTAGCCGACGACGACGCCCACACCGTCCGCATCATGTCGCTGTGGCTGACGCGCAACGGGCACCAGACGCTGGAGGCCCGTACCGGGGCGCAGGCGATGCGCGTCCTGTCCGAGTGCGGGGCCGACATGCTCATCTCCGACATCAACATGCCGGAGATCAACGGACTGGAACTGGTGGAGAAGGTCCGCGGTGAACTCAAGCTGGACATCCCCATCATCGTATTGAGTTCGCGCTGCGATCAGACGTCTCTGGCGGAGCGGCTCAAGGCGCAGGGCGCGGAGCTGTACCCCAAGCCGTTCGTT
>QZJT01000040.1 GCA_003597935.1 Phycisphaerales bacterium
CAGGATCGAGATGTACGCCCGCCACAGACCGACGTGCGGGCCGTACTGATAGGCCATGGCCTTGGCGATCTGGGCGACGTGGTTGAGGTCGTGAACCGCCCAAGTGGCCAGCAGGTTCGCCAGCGTCACCCGGCCCAGCGCCGGATGGGCGCCTTCCAGGCCGAACTGATCCTCGGCCAGATCCAGCCGATCGAGTTCGACGAGGTTGGCGTTACGCAGCCGCTCGAACTCGTCGAGCAGATCGCTCATCGACCGGTCGCGGTTCTGTTCGTACATCGCATAGCGGTCGAACGGGTCGAACGGGCGGTCCGGGCCGTGCTCCAGGATGATCCGCAGACGCGCCATCCAGTCGGTGCGCTCACCGACGATCAGGTGCCCGACCACGTCGAACGCGCTGAACGTGTCCGGCCCGTAGTTGTGGACGACCCAGGCGTCGTCCAGCCCCGCGAGCATCGCGCGCAGGACGCCCGGCGTGCGTGACAGGATCGCCCTGGTTTGTTCGATGCTGAAATCCATGCCACGAACGATTTCTTTCTTGCCGTGAGCGACCGGCTCGCTGGAAGATGCGAAGGCCCACTTCCCGACCCTGCCGTCCATTGCTTCCCGTACTCGCTGATTCCTCACTCCGTTCTTCGCCTACTTGATGAACAGCAGGTCCCGGTACGTCGGCATCGGCCACAACTCCGCCGACACACGGCACTCCAGCTCGTCGCCGATCGTGCGCAGCTCCTGCATCCGCGGCAGGACGGCGTCACGCATGTGGCGGGCGTGGGCGAAGGCGTCGCCGTCGTGTCCGGCCGCGTCGTCGGCCGCCGTCACCAGCGACTCGAGGGCCGCGTTGAACCGGTTCAGCAGCGAGGAGAAGGCCTCCAGCGTCTGCCGCTGGGCGGCGCAGTCCACGCCCACGGACTGGGCGGCGGCGATGGAATCGGCCACCTGCTCCTGATGCGCCCACGCCGCCGGCAGGATGCGGGTGCGGCCGATCAGCGCCATCGTCTCCGCCTCGATCTGCAACTGCTTGGTGTACTTCTCGATGAAGATGTTGGCCCGGCTCTCCAACTCCGACTCGTCCAGCACCTTGAACTGCTTGAACAGGGCGGCGGACTTCCGGGACGTCATTACCGGGACGGCGTCCACGGTGTTGCGCAGGTGCGGCAGCTCGCGCCGCTCGGCCTCGGCGTACCACTCCTTCGCGTAGTTGTCGCCGTTGAAGATGATGCGCTTGTGCCGCCGGACCACGTCGCGCAGGAGTTCCTTAGCGGCGGTAGCCAGGTCAGCGCCGCTGCGGATGGCCGTCTCGAGCTGCGTGGCCAGGTACTCCAGCGATTCCGCCACGATGGTGTTGATCACCGTGTTGGGCCAGGCGGCCGTGGCCGACGAACCCACCGCCCGGAACTCGAACTTCGAGCCGGTGAACGCGAACGGCGACGTGCGGTTGCGGTCGCCCGAGTGGCGCGGCAACTGCGGCAGCGTCCGCGCCCCCAGGTCGAGTTCACCGCCCTTCAGCGTGCGCTGCGGCGCGCCCGCCTCGAGCTGCTCGACCAGGTCGGTGAGCATGTCGCCCAGGAAGATCGAGATGATGGCCGGCGGCGCCTCGTTGGCGCCCAGCCGATGGTCGTTGCTGGCCGACGCGATCGACGCCCGCAGCAGGTCGGCGTGCAGGTCGACGGCGCGGATCACGGCGCACAGGAAGATCATGAACTGCATGTTGGTGTGCGTCTCGTCCTGCGGGTCGAGCAGGTTGACGCCCGTGTCCGTGGACATGGACCAGTTGTTGTGCTTGCCCGATCCGTTGATGCCGGCGAAGGGCTTTTCGTGCAGGATCACCTGCAGGCCGAAACGCGGCGCCACCCGCTTGAGCGTCTCCATCAGCATCATCTGATGATCGCAGGCCACGTTCGAGTTCTCGAACAGCGGCGCGATCTCGTATTGGCCCGGGGCCACCTCGTTGTGCCGCGTCTTGACCGGCACCCCGACGCGGTACAGCTCGGTTTCCGCCTCCGCCATGAACGCCAGCACCCGTGCGGGAATCGCGCCGAAGTAGTGGTCTTCGAGCTGCTGACCCTTGGGTGGTCGGGCGCCGAACAGCGTCCGGTCGCACGTGAGCAGGTCCGGCCGGGCGAAATAGAGGTTGCGGTCGACCAGGAAGTACTCCTGCTCCGCCCCCACGGTGGTGTAGACGCGGCTGACGCCCTTGTCGGTGCCGAACAGCTTGAGGATGCGCATCGCCTGCGCCGACAGCGCGTCCATCGAGCGCAGCAGCGGCGTCTTCTTATCCAGCGCCGCGCCGGTCCAGGAGACGAAGGCGGTGGGGATGCAGAGCGTGACGTTGTTCTCCCCGCGGGTGAGGAAGGCCGGGCTGGTGGCGTCCCACGCGGTGTAGCCGCGGGCCTCGAAGGTCGCCCGCAGTCCGCCCGAGGGGAAGCTGGAAGCGTCCGGCTCGCCCTGGCACAGATCGCCGCCGGAGAGGGCATAGAGCATGCCGCCCTCGCCGTCCGGCACCACCAGGGAGTCGTGCTTCTCGGCGGTCAGGCCGGTCAGCGGCTGGAACCAGTGCGTGTAGTGCGTTGCGCCGCGCTCGATGGCCCAGTCTTTCATCGCCGCGGCCACCACGTCGGCGACGGCCACGTCGAGCGGCTCGCCGCGCTGAATCGTTCGCATCAGCCGCTGATAGGCCTCCTTGGGCAGGCGCTGCCGCATGGTGCGCTGGCTGAAGACGTCGCACCCGAAGAGTTCATCCACCGGCGTGGGAGAGCCGTTCCGCCGGTTCTTCGCCTCCGCGTTCCATTCCGTGGACGCGGCGACGGCCTTGTGTCGAACTTCAGCAACGCTCATGGGGGACACTCCGTTACGAACGCTGAACACCTGGCAATTCGGCCCGCGCGACGCCGAACTCCATCTCCGACCGCCGCGCCTTGCGCCACACCTTACGCCAGGCGCCCGATAACTTCAATGCTACACTGACCACGCCGCCGCGCGCCCCGCGCTACCAGAAGACGGCCACGGTGAGCAGCAGCCACATGGCGGCGCCGCAGCCGAGCTTGGCCATCAGTCCGGCGAAGCGCCCGGCGCCCGCTCCGGCTCCGCTTCGTAAGGCCTCCCGCGTCGAACGGCCGGTCGTCAGCTCCAGCACCGCCGCCCCGCCCGCTGCACCCAGGATCGCCCCCAGCACGGTCCCCATCACCGGGATCGGGATGAACACAGTCCCCCCGATCGCGCCGGCGACGGTGCCGACCAGGGCGCCGAGCGCGCCCCATTTCGATCCACCCGCGCGCCTGGATCCGGCCGCGCCCGCGAAGACCTCGACGAGTTCCCCCGCCAACGCCAACAGACCCGCCGCCAGCAGGACGTAGGGCGAGATTTCCTGTTGGGCGACGGGAAGGCTCGCGTCCCATCGCCACCAGGCGTAACCGGCCGTGGCCGCCAGCATCACCCAGTTGCCCGGCAACCCCAGCGGGACCGTTGCCAGCGACAGCAGATTCACGAGGCACAGCGCGATGGCAAAGACGAGCGACATTCGTGTCAGCGATTGACCGAGGTCAACCCGGATGGTTGATCTCCACGGTGACGTGACAGAGTCCCAGGCTCGCCGGCAGCAACGCCTTGACGCGGTCCGGCCGGATGGGTGCCTCCGTCACGACGGACACGATCGCCGCGTAGCGGCCCGGACCGACCGCCCAGACGTGCAGATCCGCGACGCGGTTGCCGTCGTCCGCCTGCACCGCGTTCGCCACGGCCGAGCGGACGTGCCGGGGGGCCTGGTGGTCGAGGAGCACGCGGCTGGTCGTGCGGACCAGGCCCAGCGACCAGTTTCCCACCAGCAGTGCGCCCACAAGCCCCATGGCCGGGTCCAGCCAGTTCAGGCCGAAGTACTTGCCCGCCACCAGGGCGAAGATTGCCAGCACCGACGTCAGCGCGTCGGCCAGGACGTGCAGGTACGCCGAGCGCAGATTGTGGTCATGGGCGTGATGGTGCGCGTGCCCATGATCTTCTTCGCCGCTGGGCGCGTGCTCATGCTCGCCCGGTTCGCGGCCCAGTATCACCGCGCTGACGCCATTTACCGCCAGACCCAGCAGGGCGACCATGATGGCCTGATCGAACCGGATCGGGATCGGGTGGATGAACCGCTCAACGCTCTCCCAGGCCATCATGACTGCGAAGACCGCCAGCAGCACGGCCCCGGTGAAGCCGCCCAGCGAGTTGACCTTGCCCGTACCGAAGCTGAACCGCGGGTCGTGGGCGTGACGGCGGGCGTAGACGTACGCGAAGGCCGCAATCGCCAGCGCCACCGCGTGGGAGGCCATGTGCAGGCCGTCAGCCAGAAGGGCCATCGAGCCGAACGCGACGCCGGCCGCGATCTCGACGACCATCATCGTCGCGGTGATCGCGATCACGACCACGGTCCGCCGCTCGCCGGGCATCCGGCGGTCCTGCCCGAAGGTGTGGTCGTGTTGCCAGGTTTCGACCAGCACCGATGCCACTTAGCACCTATCCCAAAGCGCGGAAACCGAGCCCCGACCGTCAGGGAGGGGGCACTTCCAGCTCAAGAGAAGCCGCTTACTCACGTGCGCGGCTCGGTTCATTTGAACGCTACTCCCGGTTGTAGGATGGGTTCTTAGAACCAGCCCAGATAGACGTTCAGTATGAACAGCGCTACGCCTGCCATCCAGGCGGGCCAGATCACCAATTGAGACTGCTGAACGAAACGGCCGGCCCACTCACGCCAGCGCCGGACTGCCAGCAGCGCCAGATCGAGGATGTATCCCACCATTCCCAGCGTAGCCAGCACGACCGCCAGCCAGAAGAGCGGGTGCCCCCACGGCATACCGTCGGGATTGTCGCCAAGATCGCTGGTGGAACCCAGCACGGCCATGGCGACGTCGAACACCACGCCGGCCGCCAGAAGGGCCATGGCCGCACGATCGAACACGCCGCGCCAGAGGCGGTAGGAAGCGCCGGTGTAGGCGCACGCGCCCAGGATCTGTCCGGCGATCAGCACTTCATGGGTCACCCAGGACACGTCTCACCTGTTACCTGCTGACGCTGCCTTCGGCAAGGCACTCCCGTGCCGTGATCTCGATCCAGCGCGTCATGTTCGGATGGGGGCAGAATCCGCGGCCGTCGGCCACGTAGTCCAGCCCCTCCAGGACCTCGGCGTACGGTCCGAACCCCGCGATCCGGAACGGGACGACGATCACGCGGCCGCCGTTCGCGCCGCCCGCCTCGACGTACTGCCGGATGCGGCGCTCCGCCTCGGCGCGCCGATGGGGCCAGTCTTCCCGTAGCGTCTCGACGTGAACATGCCGGAACGGGCCGATGGCGTGCAGCCGCTGCACCCGCAGCCGCATGTGCGCCAGCCAGCGTTCGTTCTCCGCTTCGTCGCCCGGTCCGTGGGCCAGAATCAGCACGGATTCGCCCGCTGGATCGGTGCTGAGCGCGCGCACGCGGTCGACGAGAATTTCGTCGATCAGGGGCGACTCGCCCACGCCGCTGCGACTGACCCGCAGCGACGCCTGCGTCTGGATCGGCTGCGGAGGTTCCATGGCGTGGGACGTCCCGTGTCCGGCGTGGGGATCGCCGTCCGTGCCGCCGTGTTGATCACCGTCCGTGCTCCCGTGTTGATCGCCGTCGGTGCCCCCGTGTTGATCGTGAGCGGCGTGCGCGACGACCGACGCCACGGCCGGATGATGAGCCGGCCCGAGCGGGTCGAGGTGCGGACGCAGGCCAAGGATGTACTCCGTTTCGGGCAGAAAGCTCTCGCCGGAGATGAACATGCGGACCACGGCGATGCGCTGCGCCCCCTGTGCCTCCAGTCGTTCCACGGCTGCGCGGAGGGTCGAGGTCTGAGCCATGCCGAAGGCGATCTCGACGGGCTGTTCTCCGCGCAACGGCTCGACCGTCGCCTGTACCTGCTCGTTCCAGTGTTCGTCGCCGCCGTGGGCCATGACGAGGATGCCGGTTTTCGGCCGGGCGCAACCCGCGGTCGCGCCGACCGCCAGAAACAGAAGGACTGCCGTCACTCGCATCGCTGTTGTCTCCCGGTTTATCGCTGAATCCAAGACTTCCATTCTCGCCCGCCTTGCCACCTGGCTGGCCAGTCCGTCCTCGCGGAACGGGCGGGTCGCCCCGGCGTCTTTCAGCCTCGTCCCACGAGAGTTGCGGTCGCCTGACACGCCCCCACGGCGGCGCAATCGGCGCACGGGGATTCCATCAATTCGCGGCGATCCGGTCGCACCGGCGCCAGGCCGGACGCTTTCGCCCACGCCACCAGGGCCTCCATTCGATTCACCGTGGCGGGGCTGACCGAGTGCTCCATCTGGCAGGCGTCGATCTCGGCGACGTCGGCATCGAGGCCGAGCACGTCGACCAGCAGCGCCTTGATGATCTCGAATCGACGCACCACGCAGGCGGCGACGCGGCTGCCCTGCGGCGTGAGCTTCACCGTGCCGTAATAGTCGTGAACGACCAGACCGGCCCGCTCCAGCTTCTTCAGGACCGCGGTGACGGTGCTGGGCGTGACGCCCAGTCCCTTGGCCATGTCGCGCACCCGGCCGACGTCGTGCTCGGACTCCAAGCCGTAGAGTACCTTGAGGTACATCTCGTGGGTGGAGGAGAGTCCGTGGTTGTGGTGCATCGCGCCTCTCGGTAGCCGCGGCCGAAGGTTCCGCCTTCGGTTCCTCTACGGGCTGGCCCGATGCTACCGGGGAATGTTTAATCTGTCAAACAATTTTTTGCGCGCCACATATTCTTTGACGTCCAATAATCGGACCTTCTTGGCCTCTTCATGGGCACTCGTACGCCCGCCGGCTCTCCGTGCCGCAGCCCCACATGGCCGTGACCGTCCCTCCGCCCGGTAGCACGTGGCGGATCTTCGCCTTGGCCCGTCCGCGATCGTCGAGCGTCCCCTCCAGCGATTCCCCGGACGTCAGGCGCAGGCGGAAGGTGTCGCCGGGCAGCCCGCCTGCCAGCTTGACCTTCAGCACGTTGGATTCCCGCTTGCGCTGGCACTTCGCGGTGGTGATGCGCTCCTTGCCGCTGCACGCCGGTTCGCACTCGTCCGGCACGCCGTTGCGGTTGCCGTCACGGCTGCGCCCCTCGACGATGTCGCACGCATCCAGCCAGGTATTCTCGTTGCAGTCCCCCAGCCCCCGGAGCAGGTACGCCGCGCCGGCGTCGATGCCGCGCTCGTCGTCGAACCACGCCCCCGCGATCCCCGCGTCGCCACTGACGCCGACCGAGATGGCGAAATAGTCCTGTGCGTCGCCATCGGAGGCGACGAACTTGGCCTCTTCGACGAACTCGTCGCCGTCGAATCGCCAGACGTAGGCCGCGCCAGACTCAGCGCCGTTGTGGTCACTCCAATAGGCGCCGACCACCGCCACGTCGCCGTCGAGGGACACGGCGTCGCCGAAGTGGTCCCACTCGGCCGCGTCCGAGGCCATGAGTTTCTGCGTGAGGCGCCAGCGGCGTCCGTCATAGCCATAGACGTAGACCGCGCCCGCATTATTCCCTGCCTCGCTGTCGCCGGGCGCGCCCACCAGCAGGGTGGCGCCGCTGATGGCCACCGCGTCGCCGAAGTTCGCCTGGGCGTGCCCGTCGGGCGGCACGAGCTTCTCGACCTCGCGCCAGCGCTGCCCGACGTATTCGAAAACGTAAGCGGATCCCGAATCGCGGCCGTTGTCGTCGTCACGCGGCGCGCCCGCCAGCACCACGTCGCCCTCGATGTCGACCCAGAAGCCGAACCAGTCGCCTTGCTTGCCGTCGGACGCCGTCAGGCGCGCCTCCTCCACCCAGTCGTCGCGGGCGCCGCGGAAGACGTAGGCCGCCCCTATGTCGGGGCCGCCCGTGGAAGCGCCGTATGCCCCCACCGCCGCCCGGTCGCCGTCCAGCGCCACCGACCAGCCGAAGTGCGCGTCCGGCGCCACGTCGGACGCCTGCACTTTGAAGGTCCAGCCCCAATGACCGTCCTCCTGCACGTAGACGTACGCGGCCCCGGCGTCCCGAGCGCCCACGTCGTGTCCGTCCGAGCCGATCAGGATGGTGCGCGTCTGGGCGTCCACGGCCAAGGCGTGCCCGAAGTCGTCCAGCGCCCGCACGTCGAACGGCTGCAAGCGTGCCTGCTCAAACCAGCCCCGGCCGTCGTAGATGAACACGTACGCCGCGCCGGCGGGAACGCCCTGGATCGTGTCGCCGGGAGCGCCGACCACGGCCACCAAGCCGTCGATCGCAACGCCCCAGCCGAAAAGATCCAGCGCTTCGCCGCTGCCGGAGACGATCTTCTCCGTTTCGGTCACCAGGCAGCCGTTCAGCGCGTCGCGCCCCGCGAAAGCGGCGTCGGTCGCCGGCAGCAGGGCCGTCCAGATCACCGGGATCGTCACACCGATGCTTTTCCGAATGGATGAGATGCTCATGCGATGTTTCTCCGCAAGCCCGTGACCGCCCGCCGTCACGCCCCGCACCCCAAGGGCACGGCCGGCAGCGCGCACAGACTCCAAGCAGTACGTCACACGTGCAGGCCGGTTCTTGCGCGCAACGGGTGAATTCTTTTTTTCGACGCGCGCACCGGGCGGGACGCTTTCGACGTAAAGAACCTATTTGCCGAGTGTTACGGTCTGGCTCGTGTCCGTCGGGGGTCGATCGGTTTCACGTGAATGGCCGGCCCGCCGCGCTCTGAAGAGTGCCGGCAAACCCCTCCGCGAACCGAAGCCCGCGGGGCGGGTGCGTGACACGGGCAGTGGGCAGCCCTTCCAGTGTGGCACCGGCTTCCAGCCGGTGTGGTGTGGCCTTCCAGGCCACGCCCGTCGCGGCTTCGGCGCATCCACCGGCAAGATGCCGATGTCACCCACCGGCAAGATGCCGGTGCCACACGCATAGCGGAGCCATTCTCAGCTCCTCCGTTTCTGCCATGCACCCTGCGACCTCCGCGCTGCGCCCGTCGCTTGAGCCGCCGCCCGCCTTGCGTTATATCGCGCTGCGCATCGAGCCGGATGCGGCGCGCCGACGGGCGTCGCCGCGAAGCCTGAACCCGAAACGCCACGCAGACATCGACCCATGTCGTTCAAGACGATCTTCGTGACCGTTTTCCTGAGCACCGCGCTGATCCTGTCCGCGTTCCTGGTGAACTCCTATCGGCCGCCGACCCAGGTGCGGCAGCCCACCGCGGCGCTGGTGAAGGCGGTGGGCAAGTGCGCCGAGTGCCATCGCACGGAGACGGCCGCGGTGGTGTACGAGTTCGAGATGAGCGCCCACGCGGCCGCGGACGTGACCTGCCTCGATTGCCATCAGCCGGTCGAGGGGCAGACACCGGTCGAGCACCGTGGGTTCACCATCGCAACGAGCCTGACCGCCGCCAACTGCAAGACCTGCCACGCCACCGAGTATGAGCAGTTCCTGCGCAGCCGGCACGGGGCGGTGGCCTGGGCAGCGGTGGCCGGGCCGGACGATTTCACGCCGGAGCAGATCGCCCACGCCGAAACGTATCACCCCGGATGGGTGAAGCGCCCGGCCAACGCACTGGCCCGGCTCGAAGGCCCATCCGCGATCGCGGCCGGTTGCGCCGAGTGCCACGACGTGGGGCGGCCCAATGCGGACGGGTCGATCGGAACCTGCACCGCCTGTCATTCGCGGCACGCGTCGTCCGTTGCCCTGGCCCGGCAGCCGCAGACGTGCGGGCAATGCCACATGGGGCCGGACCACTCCCAGATCGAGATCTACCACGAGTCCAAGCACGGCGTCATGTTCAACGCCCAGCGAGCGCAGTTGAACCTGGCCGCCGATCCGAAACACCTGACGACCGCCGACATGTTCGTGCCCACCTGCGCGACCTGTCACATGTCCGGCCTGGACGGACTGGGCGTTACGCACGACACCACCGAGCGGCTGTCGTACTTCCTGTTCGCCGACGTCTCGGATGAGCGGCCGGGCAAGGCCATGGCGCAGGAGCGGATGAAGGAAGTCTGCCTGAAGTGCCACACGAAGCCGGCGATCGACGAGTACTACGCGCAGGCGGAAGCGGTGGTCGAATCGACCAACGAAAAGGTCGGCCAGGCGCGCGATCTGATGAACTCCCTGCGCGAGCGAAACCTGCTGACGCCGGCGCCGTTCGATGAACCCATCGAGTTCCTCTACTTCGACCTGTGGCACTACTTCGGCCGCACCGCCAAACACGGCGCCTTCATGGGCGGGGCCGACTTCGTCCAGTGGCACGGAAACTATGAGCTGCTGGCGACGTTCGCCGAAATGAGGGAACTGGCCGAAGAGCTGGATCACGCCGACGGCGAGTGAGCGACTATGGGGACGCCGTCATTTCTAACAGCGTCAGCTCGCGATTGGACGCCGTCGCGGCTGCTCGACGCGTTCATTCTGGTCAACGTCGCCTTCCTGGCGCTGGATATCTACCTGGCCCATTCCGTCAACGACTTCGAGCACCCGGCGGAATGGACCCCGTTCGGATATTCGCTGGCGGCGCCCGTCGTGATGATCGTCGCCTTCGTCCTGGGCCGTCGTGATCGGCGGACCAGCGATCGCCTG
The DNA here is from genome assembly GCA_003597935.1 of Phycisphaerales bacterium. Lineage (GTDB taxonomy): Bacteria > Planctomycetota > Phycisphaerae > UBA1845 > UBA1845 > SURF-32. The sequence goes on from QZJT01000040.1 coordinate 10,531, forward strand.
CTGCGTATCGTGGGCTGGGGCGGCGTGATCATCGGCGTGTCGGGCATGGTCTTTCACCTGGGCAGCCACTTTTTCGCCGCTCAGACGCTGGTGAGCCTGGTGTACGCGGCGCCGTTCGCCGCCCCGCTGGCCTACACCGGGCTGGGCCTGCTGACGATCATGTCGCGCATGGTCGCTCCGGGCGAACGGGAGTGGGGTCAGTGGGTGCTGCTGCTGGCCGCGGGCGGGTTCGCCGGCAACTTCGTGCTGGGGCTGACCGACCACGCCCAGAACGGCTTCTTTCACTTCACGGAGTGGATCCCGGTGATCTCCAGCGCGTTTGCGATCACGGTGTTGCTGATGGCCTGCCGGACGCGGGTGGAACCCGGGTACATACGGCTCAGTGCCGTAGTCATGCTCGTGCAGATCATCGTGGGGCTGCTGGGGTTCTGGTGCCACGGCCGCGCCAACCTGGCAGCGGCCGGCGACAACGTGAAAGACGCCTTCGTCTATGGCGCCCCGGTTTTCGCGCCGCTGCTCTTTCCCGACCTCGCCCTGCTGGGCATGCTCGGGTTGTGGGCGGTTGCGCGTCGGGGAGCCGACGAAGCATAGGTCGGAAGGGAGTGAGGGATGAGGGAGTGAGGCAGTCAGGGAGGAGACCAGCGAGTATTGCTCCTGCTCCCGCATCTACCCCCGGTGTCGATGACCCCCACCACGATCTCCTGCGTCCCGGTTGTGATGTCCCACGCTGCCGGCGCGCTGATCTTGTACATGCCCCACAATTCCGCCATGCGGGGGTCGTTGGGGATCACGAAGGCGTGGAGGGCGTAGTTCGGCTCCGCGTACCTGACCTCAGCCCTGGCCGACAGCGTGCGGACGGCGTCGGTCACCTCGAGGCCACGCGGCAGGCGCCAGTGCTCGATGCCGGTGGCCGGGTGACGCTTGAGCTTTATGGCCGCCATCTCGTTGCGAATTGCGTCGATCCGGCTCGGATTGACGTTTTCGCCGAAACGGAGCAGAACCTCGCCGGGACGGTACTCGACCTCGTTCCGCGAGTTTTGTCCCGGACCGGGTTGTCCGACGGCGACGTCAAAAAGCCCGACACCGGCACTCAGGGCCAATGCCATCGCGAACGTTCTCGCCATTTGCGCTCTGCTGATCTGTCTGCAACGGGACATGGTCGGTGCCTCCTGAGCAAGAGTCTGGACCGCGCGGCCGTGACGAAGCCGCCACACGCGGGCGCGGATCACGCACGTGAATGTTGGTCGGTCGATGAGAACGACGCCGACGCGGCGCTCGGTGACGTGCAGCGGACGGTTGGCGGGAGGTTCAGGGCGACGGACGCCCTGTCGCCCGCTGCACGAACGCGTCGAACTCGCCGTCGCCGGCGAAGCTCACCGCCCGGTTTTGGACCGCTGAATCGATCTTGTCAGCATAGCCTCCGGGCTAGTGCCGACGTTGAGCATCGTTACGCACGCCTTCCTCTGAGGGGCCACGGGTGAAAATAACCGACGAACGGGCCGTTTCAAGGGCCGTCGCGCGGCCACCACGGCAGCGGCAACAGGTGCGATTGTGGCCAACCGCCTAACCGTCGTGGTCATGAACGGTTACAGGAAGCGAGCGAACAGTGGCGCCGGCCTGGAAGGCAGGCGGGGTTTGGCGGATCGGTCATGGCTGGCGGGGCGAGACGGGCGATCAGCTCGCGCGGGCCGCGCGAGCAAGGGTGCGAACGCCGGATTTGCCACCGCCGGCCGACGCGGGTACACTACAGGGCGTCGGGACGAGCAATTCAGAAATCTCAGCGTGGGAGACGTACCATGAGAGGCACGACACCTCGAGCGCCGGCTTGGCTGTTTCCACTGACTATCGCATCGACGCTGCTTGTGGCGAACGCCCCGGGCCAGGAGGCCGAGACGGGACAAACTTTCTGCTGGTACAGCCAGAAGGTGAAGGGCTGCCGGGAGAGTTGTCCCTTCAGCGATTTCCGGTGCGAGCCGCAACGGGACATGCCCTGTGTTTCGCACGCGGATTGCCAGCCGAAGATCAAAAAGCGATCGGCGTGCGTCACTCCGAGCATCAAGGGCTGTAAGGCCACGATGAAGCGCTGTGGATGCGGGTTCGAGACGTTCAACGCCTGTTGCATGTCTGACGGATCGTGCTCGGATACGGATCTCGCCGGCTGCGCCGACCTGGGCGGCGTCTACAACTTGGGAGAGACGTGCGACACGTTTACGTGTTCGCAACCGGCCGCGTGCTGTTTCGATGACTTGACGTGCAGTGAAATGGCGCAGCCGTTCTGCGAAAACGCCGGCGGGGCGTACCACGAAGGCGAGGCGTGCGAGGGATTTCGCTGTCCCCGCGGCGCCTGCTGCGTCAACGACGCCACGTGCGAAGTGCTGACGCCCCATGCGTGCGACGCATCCGACGGCGACTATCTGGGCGACGACGTTTCCTGCCGCAACGCCTGTCCGTGTGCGCGGGTGAAGGAACTCAAGGCCTCATGCACGGGCGACGGCACGGTGCGCATCGCCGTCAAGTTCAAGAACGAGGGCAGCCACGGCGAGCTTATCACGGTCGCCGTCGGCGAGCGCTTGCAGGCCGAGATACGCGTCCGCGGCCGCCTCGCGCGCCACGATCTCTGCTGCCTGACCGGAGACCACCTGGTCCGGCTGATCGATCCGGAGGGATGTGAAATCGAGACTGTCGTCAGTTGTCCGTGAGCGCGACCCGCCGCCGTTGCGATGCGTTGCGCTGTGGGCTGGGAGCGGCCGAACGACTCGAGGATGAAAGGGTACTGTCATGACGAAAGTGATTCGCGTAGTCGGCTGGATTGCGGCCATTTCCAGCCTTGCCTTGTTCGGCAGGCCGGCGGCGGGCCAGTGCGAGCAGCGGTTGTTGGCGTCGGACGCGCGCGTGCGGGCGGAGTTCGGCGCCAGTGTCAGTGTTCGCGGCGATTCCGCCGTCATCGGCGCAACGGAGACGGGCCGCGGACCCGGTGCCGCGTACGTCTTTCGCCAGAACGGCTTCGACTGGATCGAGGAGGCCAAGCTCTCGGCATCCGACGGTGCGACCGGGGACTTGTTCGGCTGCGCGGTGGCGATGGGCGACGACGTCGTCGTGGTGGGCGCAAGGTGGAATTACGCGTCCGTTGCGGGCGCCGGGGCGGCCTACGTGTTCCGCTTCGACGGCCGTGAGTGGAACGAGGAGGCGAAGCTGACGGCATCGGACCCCGTGGTCGATCTGCGTTTCGGAGCCTCGGTGGCCATCGACGGCGACGTGGTCGTCGTCGGTGTTGGCAACCCCGATCGCGAATTCATCGGCGCCGCGTACGCGTTCCGGTTCGACGGGCGGAAATGGACACAGGAGGCGAAGCTGCAAGCCTCCGACGGCGAACCGAATGACGATTTCGGCCAGCACGTGTTCCTCGACGGCGACCGGCTGGCGATCAGCGCGCACAGCAAGGATGTCGTTGGACCTCAGAGCGGCGCCGTCTACTATTTCGAGCACGATGGTCAGCTTTGGCGCGAGCGGCAGCGCATCTGGTCGGAGCACACACAGCCGTACGATCGCTTCGGCGACGAACTCTCGTTCGTCGGCGACGTCATGATCGTCACGGACTACCACTCGAGGCCCAGGATCTCCGTTTTCCGGTTCGACGGCCAGCGGTGGCACGAGGAGGCGTCGCTGGCGGTCTCAGACCCAAACGTCCGACTCAACGGCGGCGTCGCCATCTACGGCGACCACGCGGCCGTCGGCGTCCCGGAGATGAGGATCGGCTACCCTCAGGGCGCCGGCGCCGCGTTCCTGTTCAGATACGACGGCGAAGGCTGGCGTGAGCTGGCGATGCTGCCCAATCCGGAGCCGTACTCTTACGATTACTTCGGCTCGGCGCTGGCCATGAACGGCGGGCGCCTGTTCGTCGGCGTCGAGAACGACACCGTATCCTGGAACGGCAGCCCGTTCGACCCGGGTTCTACTTTCGTTTACGAACTCGACGCCTGCTTTTGCTCGGGCGAGGAGAAGCTTCGCCCGCCCCGCTGCCGCATGGGCAATCGTGGCACCGTGCTCGCCGTCAAGGTCAAAAAGAGCGTGCCGGGGGCGAGCTTTTTGATCGAACTCAGTTCGGGCGAGAGCAGTCAGGGCGTGGTCAATGACCGCGGCGTCGGCAAGGTCAAGTTTCGCGGCATCTCGCGCGGCGCAGGCGAAGCCGTCGCGACCTGGGGTTGCCTGGAAAAAGCCAGCCAGCGGCGGGCGTATGACTGCCCGTAGCCGGTGATCCGCGATGGACGCAGTCGCGCCTGTATGTCGCGTGGTACTTCTGCATCGGGCGATTACCAGCCTCACGACCCCGTAAACACGCGCTGGAACGCTGCCACGTCGTCCAGTGCGATTTGACCGTTGTTCGTCAGGTCGGCCGGTTCGCAGCCCTGCGGCACGCCGCCGCCGGGGCCGGTGATGCAGTCGAAGAAGCGCCGGTAGTCGGCCAAGTCCACGTCGCAGTCGCCGTCAAGGTCGCCGGGCGTGGGCACGCCCACGGCGGTCACTTCGAGGGTCACGTCCGTCGGGTTGTAGTGGACGGCGAACTCGTAGCCGCACGGAGCGAGTACGTTGTCTAACACGCCCGTCGATGAAGCGTGCGTGATGACCGTGAACGTGTCGCCCACCAGCGGCTCGAAGCCGTCGAGCAGCCTCACGTCGAGTGTGCCGCCGAGTGCAGCGTCGCCGGTGATGACCAGCACGTCGTATTCGTCGCCGGGTGCGTAGCCGGCCAGCTCGATCTCGATCGATCCTTCGGAAAGCTGCTCCAGGTCGCCGACCAGTGTGAAGATGCCCGGCGATTCGCCCGGTTTCAGAACGCCGCCCTCGTTCGTCAATCGGGTCACATTCACCTGGGAGTTCGCGCCGATCGTGCCGCCGGCGAATCGAACCGGACGTTCGAACTCGATCAATCCCTCCTTCATCACGCGGATGGCGCCGCTGGTCTGGGTGAAGTCGCGTTTGAAGACGAGCTTCCCCCGGATGGCCTCAACGGTCCCGGTGTTGACGAAGTTGACGTCCATCGAGACGACGTGATTCGGGAGCCCGCGTTGTGTCTGGAATAGACCGCGATTGATGAACTGGGCCACACCGAACCCCTCGACCCGCAGCTCTCCGAAGTTCTCGCGGAAGGCCACAAACGTGCCGCGATTGTCGAACGCCACGTCCGTGATGTTGAGGGTGCCGAAGGACCAGACCGCGCGCCCGAGATTCTGAAGACTGCGGCGCAGACTCAGCACTTCGCCGCCCATCGACAACTCCCGTTCGACGATCGTCGTTCCGCTCCCTGACATGGTCCCATTGCCCCAGCCGAGGGTTCCGACCTTCAGCTCACCGGGCCCGTCGATTCGTCCAGTCAGAGTGAGGTTTTGCGCCTCCACCGGGCCGGCGAGCGTGGCAACCACCCCATCAATGATCCACGGCGACCCCAACCCGACAAAGCGGCAGCCCCCCTCGAAAGTGTAGTCCTTTTCGAAGAAGACCGTCCGGTCGTCCGCGAGGAAGAACGAACCCCTGCTGCTGCCGCCTCCGGAAATCAGCAGGTCTCCATCGATGACGTTGACCACGCCGGAGGCGAGGTTGTTGAACTCCACGCCGGAGAAGAACTTGGATTCCCGGTTGGCGCCGTTCTTCTCCAGGACTCCGCGATTGTTGAATTTGCCTGTGGCGCCGAACTGGCGCGAAAACCCGTTGTGGTCCTTCATGGTCAGGCGTCCGGAGTTCTCCCAGATCGCGCCCTCGTTCAGAATCACGACGGCCACGTCCGCCGTGGCCTCGCCGGCGTTGACGAAGGTTCCGGCCAGCACGCGCTTCGAGCCGGCGCCGTCCATGTTCAACGTACCCTCGCTTCGGACGACGGCCGGGGCCGGCCCGGCGATGTCGCCGCTTACCCACTCAAACGCGCGCGTGATCGTAAGATTGCCTTGACCCTTCACCATGCCGCCGGCCAATCGGAATGACTCGACGCGTGCGGTCGCGCCTTCCGCGGCCGTCACGGAACCGCTGATAACCTTCAGCGGTCCGGCGCCGGTCGACTCTGCCCCGTCTTCCAGAATGTAGTCGCGGGCGGCGACTTCCAGGGCGGCGCCGGCGGCGATGGTGAACTTGCCCTCGCTCGTTCCGCCGCCGGTCAGACGCAGCGTTCCGCTGTCGACACTCGTGGTGCCGGCGTTGTCGAAGACGGTCTGTATGTTGGTCACGCCTGCGCTGCCGGCCTTCTTGAACGTGCCGTCGTTGTTGAACGTGCCGCCGCCGCTCACCGGTGCGATCACCGCGTCCGACGCCGCCTGAAACGTACCGTCATTGTCGAACACGGCGCCGTTGCTGAGCACGATCCGGCCCGAATCCCGCCACGTGGCCTGTTGTTCGTTCACCAGCGTGCGTTCGCTGAGCGTCTTGTCCGACGTGCCCCGCAGCGTCATGCCGCCGCGGCTAACCGTCTGACCCTGGCCGTTCATCGTCCCGGCCAGGAAGTCGAGCTTGCCGGTTACGGTCAACGGGGCGGGGCCGGTCACGGACCCGGCGGCGTTGGCCAGTTCCACGTTGGGGATGGTGGTGGGCGTCTTCACGTCCAGCGCGCCCGCGCCGATGCGCAGCAGCCCGGTGCCGGGAAACTGCGTATCACTGACCGCGAAGCTCTGGCTCTGCAAGACCAGCACCGTCCCCGGCGAGATGTCGATCAGCCCTCCCGTGCTCGCCCCCCCCCGAAGCATCAGCGTGCCGGCGCCGAGATTGACGATGTGGGAACTCTCCAGCAGCGTGCCCGAGGTGAACTCGCACTGTGCAGTCGGGGCAAGAATGTTGAAAACGCCCTCATTGACCACGCTTCCCGGCTGGCCGAAGCCGAATATGGTGTCCGCCTGCACGATCAGCGCGCCCTCCGCCTCGTTGATCAACTTCTCACCACTGTTGCCGAAGGTCAGGCGTTTCTGCGGACCCAGCAGGGCGAGCGTTCCGCCGTTGCGGAACTCGCCGCCGGCCAGGATGCGCAATTCGCCGCTGCCCGACCACTCGGCGATCGAGCCGGGCGCGTTCCGCAGCTTGCCGCCGTTGATCGTACAGGCGAGTCCGGCGGGCAGAAGCAGTTCTTCGCTGATCTCGACCGGCGCCGACCCTTCGACGGTTCCGCCCTGCCACGTCATCGAGTCGAAATAGGTCGGTCCGTCGGCCCGCAGACTGCCGGTCAGCAGGACGTTTCTTGCGGAGCACTCCTTCCGGTCCGCCACGACCAGCCCCGGACCGGTGCCGCTGATCCAGACCAGGCCCTCGCCGCCAATCGCGGTGTCATCCGCGATGATGAAGGGCTTGCCGCCACGGCCATTGAGTTGCAGCGTCGTATCGGCTGCGAGCCCGATCGCGCCGCGGCTCTCGCCCCCGCCATCCAGCAGCAGCGCCCCGCTCTGCACGTCGATCGCTCCCGTCTCGCCGTTGACGAACCGGATGGTCTCGAAGAGCTGCGTCGCGGCGAAGCTGTCGAGCTTGCTGAACGTACCGTTATTCAGGAGCGTTCCGCCGTTGCCGCTGATCCACTCGTCGTTGCGCACGGTCATGGTCAGGCGGTTCTCCAGAACCGCACCGCCGAAAAGCTGGATGTCGCCGGTGTCGCGCCACTGGATCGGTCCCTCGCACACCAGCCTGGGGACGTTCAGCGTCTTGGCGCCCAGGCTGGTCATGTTGACCGCGTTACGGACCGTGACGTCGCTGGTCCCGATCAGGTCGCCCCCCCGCCAGTTGAAGTCGCCAGCGATGGTGATGGCGCCGCCGGCCGTGAGCGAGTGGGCCACCAGCGTGAAGTCGCCCAGGTGCGCGGACTCGGTGACGTTCAGCGGCCGCGACAACAGGAAGTGCCCGCCGGACACCAGGCTTCTGATCTCGACGTTGTTCTCGTGGACCAGTTCGACGTTGGCGCCCTTGAGATCCACGCGGCTGGGCGGGCCGGGGAACTCCAGTTCCGGCGAGCAGCCTTCCTTGCCCCAGTTGTTCTTGTAATGCCGCTTGTCGGGGTCGGTCGGGCAGGGGCCGACGTCGCAAACCGTGAACCACTCCGCGTCGCACTCGCCTTTCCACTCGAAATCCTGCGCGAAGGCCGCCGCCGGCAGCATGGCCATCACCACAACCCGCCAGATCCGCGCCGCTGTCGCTCGGAAGCGGGCTGGCCCTGCGCGATTCGCAGCCGGGTCGAAGTCGGACACTCCGCGCGGGCTAAAGCCCGCGGCTCGCTGCCGGCGCTGGATCGTGCATGGTGATTGAGTTTGCCTGTCACCGTGCGGGATCCGTGCCCGTGTCGAAGAAGCAGGCTCCGCGCGGGCTGAGGCCCGCGGCTCGCTGGTGCTGCATGATCGCGTGCCGTGACTTGGATGGTACATCCGCGTTGTCCTCAATCTCCGGTGAACCGGTTTCCAAATGCGGCGGCGTCGGCTATGTCTACGTCGCGATCGCCGTCTGCATCCGCGGCGGCGAAGTCGTCGGGGTCACAGCCCTGCGGCGGCACATCGACGCCCGGCCCGCCGATGCAGGGGGCGAAGCGGCGATAGTCGTCGAGGTCCACGTCGCAGTCGCCGTCCAGGTCGCCGGGGGTGGGCACGCCCACGCCGGTCACTTGCAGCGTCACGTCGTTGGCGTTGTAGTGGACGGCGAACTCGAATCCGCACGGCTGCAACACACGCGCAAACTCGCCCGAGCCCGAGCCGTACGTCATTACGTTGAACGTGTCGCCCACCTGCGGCTCGAAGCCGTCAAGCAGTCGGATATCGAGCTTCCCGCCGAGCATGGCGTCGCCGGTGACGGCCAGCACGTCGTATTCGTCGCCGGGCGTGTAGCCGGCCAGTTCGATCTCGATCGATCCTCCGGCAAGCTGCTCGAAGTCGCCGACCAGCTTGAAGACGCCCGGCGACTGGCCCGGTTTCAGCACACCGCCTTCGTTCGTCAGCCGGGCCACGTTCATCTCGGAATCGACGCCGATGGTTCCGCCCACAAAGCGCACCGGACGGGTGAACTCGATCACGCCGTCCCGCATGACTCGTACGGCACCGCTCGTCTGGGTGAACTCTTTTCCGAAGACCAGCCTCCCCCGCACGACTTCGACCGTGCCGGAATTCACGAAGTTCACGTCCATCTCGACGCTCTGCTCCAGGCTCTTCAGTTCGCTCTTGAACAGATTTCGATTGATGAATTGCGCTACGCCAAAGCCGGTGAACCGCAGCCCTCCGAACTCTTCGCGCCTGGCCGTAAACGTGCCGCGATTGTCGAGTGCAACGTCCGTCATGTTGATGCTGCCGAAACTCCAGTCCGCACGCCCGAGGCTGCGGAGCGTGCGCCTGAGATTCAGCACCTCGCCGCGCATCGTCAACTCCCCCTCGACGATGGTGTCGCCGCTGCCGGACATCGTCCCATTGCTCCAGGCAAGGTTTTCGGTGACCCGTAACTCACCGGGACCATCCATCCGGCCGGTGAGAATGAAATTCTGTGCTTCGACCGGGCCCGCGAGGGTGACAAGCGCTCCGTCTTGTACCCAGGGGGCTCCGGCCCCGACGAAGCGGCAGCCCCCGTCGAAGGTGTAGTCCGCATCAAACAAAACGCGTCGATCATCTGCCAGGAAGAAAGAACCCTTGCTGCTACCGCCGCCGGACACCTGCAAATCCCCGGCAATGACGTTGACGACGCCGGAGGCGAGATTGTTGAACTCCACGCCTGAGAAGAATCTGGAGGCCCGGTCGGGGCTGTTTTTCACCAGGATTCCGGTGTTGTTGAACGTTCCCGTGTCTCCGAACTGACGCGCGAATCCGTTGTGATCCTCGAGCGTCAGGCGTCCTGAGTTTTCCCAGACGGCTCCGTCGTTCAATGCCACGGACACGCCGGCGGCCTTGCCTTCACCGGCGCTCACGAAGGTGCGCCCCAGCACGCGCTTCGACCCGGCGCCGGCGATGTTCAAGGCGTCCTCGCTTCGGACAATCGCACCCGCCGGCCCGGCGATGTCGCCGGTCTCCCATTCGAACGCGCCGGTGACCTTGAGATTGCCCGGCCCCTTCAGAGTGCCCTTGAGCAGGAAGTTCTCGACTTCCGGATCCTCGTCGGCTAGAACGACCTCGTACAAGCAGCGCGCCTGTCCGGGCCCACTGATGCGCGTCCCTTCGTCCAGCGTATAGGGCTGAGAAAGAAACTGCACCGCGGCCCCCTCAGCAATCGTCACCCGTCCCAGGTTGCGGCCGCCGGACGCCAGGTTCAGCGACCCCGCCTCGACGCCGACGCTCCCGAGGTTGATGAACACCGCGCCCGCTGTGAACGCGGTGGTTTCCCCGCCGGTCTTGTGGAATTGCCCTTCGTTCAGGAACGATCCATCGTCGCCACTCTGATTCTGGAACCCTGCCGGCGCGACCACGTCGAACGCGCCGAGGTTGTGCCAGAGTGCCCCGTCATTCAGCACCAGATCTCCACCGGCCAGATTTGCGGAGCCCTCATTCCTGATGGTCCGACGCGAGCAGACTTTGAGCGTATTCCCGGTGATCGGCATCGCTCCGCCCTTCCGGATCAGCGTGTTGCCCGCGTCGCTCATGGTGCCTCCGGACCACTTCAGCACACCATTGACGGCCAGGCCGCCCGGACCTTGCAACGTTCCTCCGGCGAACTCGAAGTTCTCCGCTTCCACCGTCTGCCCGTTGATGACGGCCGCGCCGCTGCTCACACGCGTTGCGCCAGCCCCGATCATCTTCGCGCCCTGCTCGAACGAGTAGGCCCTGGCGGCGATCAGGACGACGGAGCCGGCCTCCACCTGAAACGTGCCCGTGCTCGTGCCGCCCCCGGTCAGCCTCAGGCTGCCGCTGGTCACGTCGATGGTCCCGGTGTTCGCCAGCTCCGCCTGAACGTGCGTCTCGCCCCCCCCGGCCGACTTGCGAATCGTCCCGAGGTTGAGGATCCTGTTGCCCAGCCCGGTCACCTGGACGGTGGCGTTGTTCTGGATGTCGAAGCCGCCCTCATTGACCAGCACGGCCTCGTTGCTCAGCGCGATCGACCCGTTGTCCGTCCAGGTCGCCTCTCCCACGTTGGACACGAAACAGTCAGAAAGCGACTTGCTCGAGTTGCTGGAGATGGACATCCGGCCGCGGCTTTCCGTGATGCCCGGTCCGGCGAACTTTCCCCCGGTCCAGCCGAACACGTCCGTCACCCTCAGTGTCCCGGGGCCGGCGATCTGGCCGCCGATCAGCTCGAGTTTCGGGATATCCACCTCCGCCGCCTCGATCGCCACCACCGTGGCGCCGCCACTGACGCCCACCAGACCGTCACCACTGAAGGTGGAGCCCTCCTTCAGCGTGTACGTGCCGCTGCGGAAATCCAGCAGGCCGTCCGCGCTGACGTCGAAGACGCCCGAGTTCTCGCCACCGCCGCGGATGATCGCCAGCCCGTCGGTGACGTTGACCCGGCCGTCCTGCTTCAGCGCAACCTGGAAGTCGGCGGTCGCGTTATTGGTGATGTCGATGGTTCCACCGTTCTCGACGCGGGGGCCGCTGCCGGTCGCCACAAGGTTGGTATTCGCCCGGATGCTCAGCAGGGAATCGCCGCCGGAGTTGACCAGACGGCTCTGCGGGTCGTTATCGAACCCCAACCCCTTAGTCTCGTCCTGTATCGTCAGGGTCGACGTGTTGATCAAGGCGCCGCCGTTCTGAATCGACAGCGTTCCGGCGCCGGTCCACGTCGCCTCGCCGTCGTTGAACAGGTTGTGATTGGAAATCACCTTGGTCAGGGCGCCTGAAATCGTCAGGATTTCCGCCACCTCCGTCGTGCCCGCGTCGTCCAGCGTGCCGCTGGTCCAGGTCATGTTGCGCGGCAGGAAGTTGCCCGGTCCGCGCAGGCGACCCGTCACCAGGAGGTTTTTCATGGCCACGATGCCATTGACGTCCGCCGTCAGGTTCTGGCCGCTCGACCAGATCAGCCCTTCGCCTCCGATGTCGGTGAAGGTGCGGAACGAGAACGGCGCATTGGACGCGCCGCTGAATCGAATCGTGGCGCCGTCGGAGACGGAGACGGCCCCGCGGCTTTCGCCGGGTCCGTCGATGCGCAGCAGGCCGGTCTCGACGATGATCGAACCCGAATCGGTGTTTTCAAAGTAGAGTGCCTGAACCAGCAGTGTTTGGCCCTGGCTGTCGAACTTGCGAAAGGGCCCGCGGTTGATGAAGGTGCCACCGTTGCCGCCGAGTACCTGATTGTTTTTGAAAGCAAAAGAGACGCGGCTGTCCAGCACCGCCCCCTCGTCAAGGCGGATATTGCCGGTGTCCATCCATAAGACGGGACCGTTGCACACCAGCGTGCGGCCGGTGACGACCTTGTTGGTGAGCGAAGTCATCAGGATGGGACCGTTGGCGCCGGTCTGCCCGTTGGGGCCGCGCAACTCGCCCCCCTGCCAGTGATAGGTGCCGGCGATCACCATGTCGCTGCCGACCTCGAAGGGGTGCGGGCTGATGGTGGTCAGCTCGGAAAGGTTGGCAAACTCCGCCACCTTGAGGGGCCGGTACTTGATGAAGTGGCCGCCGGAGACGAGGCTCCTGATCTCGACCGACAGCTCGGTCAGTTCGACGACGCCGCCCCCGAGGTCCACCCGGCTGTTGGGCCTCGTTGTTCTACACAAGCTGCGGGGCTGCCCGGCTGCCGGGGCCGAACTGCAGCCAGCAGACGGCGAAGTCGCGCATGCGTTGCAGCCCGAGCCAT